>PVWD01000050.1 GCA_003003615.1 filamentous cyanobacterium CCP2
AGGGAATGGGGAGTGGGGAGTGGGGCAATTTGAGCAAATCAATATCAAAAATATCTGGTGGGGTGGGCATCTTGCCTGCTTAGTCAGGGGAGATATGAACCTGACAGTTCCATGAAATGGCTGGGAAGAATACAGTTTCTCCTAGATACAACCATAACAGTTTTCTCAAGCAGAACTGTAACCGTCACAATTCATTCTAACTGCATCTGTTCTGATCAAAATTTGTGCCGCACAATGGGATGTGTTGAACTGAAACGCCTTCTGTACAAGGTTTAGCGGTTCGATCGCTCACTCCTATCAATTTTTTTCATAAAACGTATCTACCCACGTTTTTGAACCTTCGCTCTCTAATTCATACAGTAAACCTAGCTACCCAATACAGTTACTCTTCACTCCTCACTCCACTCCCCAGTACAGACGCGAAATTTCATGTCTCTGCCCATTCCCCACTCACCATCACCTAAAGAACAGCCCATGAAAACTTACAACTCCCCAAAATCCAATTATGTTTTAGTGAATTCTCAGGAATTAGAGGCATTGGTCGCAGAGCCTACCTCCTTTCAGCGCAAAAGGATTAACCGTCCTCGCTTCGATCGCCTCTGGGATTTCCTACTCGATACGCTAGGTCGCACTCCAGAACCAAAAATTCATCGGAAACACGATCGCAACGGGAATTTATATTTCCATGTATACGACCCCAGTACAGGAATGAGCAGCACCTTTGCATCAGAACAAGAAGTCCGAATCTGGCTCGATCGGCGGTACTACGATTAAACTCATACAAACGCGAAATTTCCCGTCTCTCCCTACTCCCCATGCTCGACCCGACCTACTACACCACAATGGCAACCTACAACCACTGGATGAACCAGAAGGTTTATGCCATCTGTGCTGAAATCCCAGATGAACTTCGTAAAGCCGATCGCGGAGCGTTTTTCAAGTCGATTCACGGCACATTAAATCATCTCTTACACGGCGATCGAGCTTGGATGGGACGCTTTACCGAGCAGCCTTTTTTCAACCCAATGGGGCAAGATCTATATGCCGATTTTGATGAGTTGCGGTTGCAACGTGATATCACCGATCGGCAAATTCTGGAGTGGGCAGAAACACTCACACCAGAGTGGTTGAGCCAGCCATTCACCTACCACAGCAATGTATACGGCAAAACGAGAATTTTACCAACCTGGCTCCTCGTTACCCATATGTTCAACCATCAAACCCATCACCGAGGGCAATTAACCACGCTACTGTCACAAATGGGCCATGACCCAGGCATCACTGATTTACCCTGGATGCCCAGCCTGGATATGGCAACGCATCGTTAAATGAGAACGGTTGAACTTACCAAGTCCGCCCATTCTGCCGATTGCGAGATCCGATCGCCAAGGATTTTCAATCGCAGAAATCTTGACCAGAACCTTACCGTGATGGGTTCCGAAGTCTCCTACAATGCTATTCGGGAGAACAGCCACTCAGCCGATCGCCATGACTGCAAATGCGATTTGTTTTGGCTGTATCCTGGTTCTGTTAATTTGGAGAAACGCTGTGGACTTAACGCTTATTCCACCTCAGCCCAAGCCGGGTGTGTTGAATGTATTGATTGAAATTCCGGCGGGCAGCAAAAACAAGTACGAATTTGACAAAGACTTGAATGCTTTTGCTCTCGATCGGGTGCTTTACTCTTCAGTGCAGTATCCCTATGACTATGGCTTTGTGCCCAATACCCTGGCTGACGATGGCGACCCGCTAGACGGTATGGTGCTGATTGACCAGCCAACCTTCCCTGGTTGCGTCATTCCGGCCCGGCCGATTGGGATGCTGGAAATGGTGGATGGGGGCGATCGAGATGAGAAAATCCTCTGCGTTCCTGACAAAGATCCGCGCTATGCCGGGATTAAATCCCTTAAAGATGTGGCACCGCACCGCTTAGAAGAAATTGCAGAATTCTTCAGATCCTACAAAAACCTGGAGAAAAAAGTTACTGAAATCCTGGGATGGAAGGACGTTGAGGAAGTGGCTGCGTTGGTTGAAACTTGTATTGCTGCTGCGAAGAAGTGAGTTTGCCGCAGTCTGGATGATGATTAGGACAGTTTTATCTGGCCTATTCTGGGTTTCTGCAACCTAAGATTGTCCTAAACCATTCATCCGTTGCCATATTGTCTCAGCATCAATCATCTCATCGGTTAAGTTGAGGGGTGAACATTTGTTCGCCCCTATTTGTATGATTGAAATTAGGGCTTGTGCCGTTTCGCAATTTTTGCCCTTCTGTCCTCTTCATCCTGGAGGGAAAATGAAATTGATGATATGCTCAGCGATTCGGGAACCATAACTTTAGCGTGGTGTTCATCACTGCGTCTCAAGCCCTTATTTTCTTTGACAAGCTCCCGTTGCTCCATTGTGATGCGTCTGAATTGCCTCAAGTCCGTTAAGTTCGACTGATACAACTACAATGATCAGTTAAGAAAGGGTTTAATCCACCAAAAATGTCAGGCTTTGACTCCCTAGCAAATAATTCTTCATCTGGTGTCCATCATGCTGACCCAACCTGCTCACCCTGCGAATTTATGATTCGCTTTTGGGGGGTTCGGGGTGGCATTCCTACGCCAGGAATCGAGACAGTTCGCTACGGTGGCAATACCGCTTGTATTGAAGTGAAGGTGGCGGGAAAACGGCTCATTTTTGACGGTGGAACAGGCTTGCGAGTGTTGGGCAAGCACCTCATGAATGAATTACCGCTTGATGCCCACTTATTTTTTACGCATACCCACTGGGATCGCATTCAAGGGTTTCCCTTTTTTGTGCCTGCGTTTGTTGAAGGCAACACGTTTAACATTTACGGGCCGGTTGGGCAGAATGGGGCATCCATTAAGCAACGCCTCTGCGATCAAATGCTTCGCCCAAACTTTCCAGTTCCCCTACAAGTGATGCGATCGAACCTCCGATTTCATGATATTTCACCCGGTTCCATCATCACATTAGATGATGTTGTCATTGAAACCATTTCGCTGAACCGTCCGAATCGGGCATTGGGGTATCGCATCACCTGGGAAGACTACTCGGTGGTGTACGCCACTGATACAGAACACATTCCTGATCAACTTGATCAAGGGCTGCTTTATTTAGCGCATCAAGCTGACCTGCTGATTTATGATGCTGCCTACGCTGACCAAACCTACTACACCCTCACCCCCGAACTGTCTGCCCAACAGCCTGCTGCCTGGTATGCCGGAATTGAAGTGGCGATCGCTGCTGATGTAAAGCAAATTGTTCTCTTTCATCATGATCCCGCCCATGACGATGATTTTTTGGATCAAGTAGAAACAGAAGTGCAGGCAAGCTTTCCAAATGTGCATTTGGCCCGTGAGGGCATGGTTCTCCAGGTATTGCAAAAGAAATCCGAAGGGAATTCTGCTGTGTAGCAACGGATAGATAGATAAGGATGCTTAAAGTTGCCGAGTTCAAGATCGGTGATAAATGGGTAAAGACGGTGGGTTTATCTGATTAAAATCTGAGCTTAACGTTAGGCTTCTTAAAAAAGCTTTTCACCTTGAACCAGGGTTTGGTCAGATTCAGGAAGTTTGGGGTGGAAAATTCGTCCAAATCACTGCAAAATGGATAGTAAAGATTAGAGCAATTCACAAATCTTTATTGGGAGGATCTGTAACCTATGGATTGGAGACTCTTGATTGTGCTTTTACCTGTCATTCTTGCGGGTAGCTGGGCACTTTACAACGTGGGTCAACTGGCTCTAAGACAAGCTCAAGCTTTCTTAAACAAAAGCTAAGCGTCTAAAAGCACTTAACATGGCTTCTAGTTAAACTTGACATCAGCCGATCGCGTCTCTCATTGAAAGACCGATCGGCTTTTAAGTTTGCTTCGTCTGATTCGGATTCAGAATTCTACAGGTAGGATGCAGGACGCTCTTAGCGTTGAATCAAGGCGATCGCTTTATCAAGCGGATTCACTTTGTAATTTTGGGCGGCGTATTGGTCAAGGTGGCGATAAATCACAATTGGATTGCCCGCACGGTAGGTAAAAAACTCTACAGCAGCTTGCCCCGTTGGCAGAACTTTGACCTTTGGAGAAAAATCTTTAGGCGATGGCTCGACACGCCATTGGCAGTT
The DNA here is from genome assembly GCA_003003615.1 of filamentous cyanobacterium CCP2. Classification (GTDB taxonomy): domain Bacteria; phylum Cyanobacteriota; class Cyanobacteriia; order Elainellales; family Elainellaceae; genus Egbenema. The sequence continues at coordinate 4,128 of PVWD01000050.1, forward strand.
TGCTTGGGCTGGCAAAGCATCAATAAAACGGTGATGGCTCCATTGGCATCGGTTACCCAAAGCTCCAAATTCTTGAAGTTCTCGCCGAAATAAAGATGCAATGAGAAAAGAAAGGGGTGAACGATCGCCGTCGATGGCTTCCATAAACTGGGGCAATGCATTATCTGGTTTGGGTGGCTGAGAAATATCGCCGCAGGTTTGAAGGGATTTTTCCAGGTGTACCATTGTGCTGTAGCGTTCAGGAACGGCAACCACTAAGCCAACGCCATCCTCCCCTGCCCGATACAGATAGCTCACCAAGCGAAACGCTGGATTTAGAGAAAGACCCGGCAGTTTTAGCAGAGAATCGGCTGGGTTTACAGTGCTAACAAACCATCGATCGCGCTGGGTTGAGCCAGATAATTCCTCCTCAGACAGCCCTCCAAAGGCAAAAACTCCACTCAAGTCATCCAGGGATTCAGGTTCTGGTAATTCATTCTCCTCGTCTAGTTCCGCCCAGGATTGAGGTTGGGTTTTCGCATCAGAGAGTACCAGCGTGCCTTGGATGTATTGTCTAACTTTCTTTAAGGTTTCTAATGGAAATTTTTGAATTGTCATGGGAGGGGAGCCAGCCTGGCTAAGATAACCGGATGATAGTGTAGCTGCTTTCGCTTGAAATGATGGAAGGCGATCGGCTGATCTAATCCTATATTTCCCATCCCCCGAAAGTGACAAGCAGGTTTATGGCAGTACGCAGAATGCTTAGGACACGTTCTCCGCCATTCAGTTCAGTTGATATAGCCCTATGCAAGCACGTTAAGACAGTTCCGTAATGCAAAACAAACCTATCCGTTTTGGGTTTCCGTCACCTGAGATTGTCCTAACCTTTCCATCCGTTGCCACACAACACCTTTTGGACTACTTCGCCAATGATCTGAAAAATCCTGAACGGACAAGCCGCCAGGATCAATCCACCATCAAACGATATGAAAGTTAGTTAACGCAATGTGCAACTTAAAGCCTGAAATTTCTGATTTTCCGTAGCGCAGACATGTTGCCTACTGAGTCTGGACGGGCAAGATGCCCATCCCACAAGAAATTGGAACCAGTTGCACGTTGAGTTAATTAGAGCATAAATGCTTACACCATCACCTTATGCTTGGAGTCTTCCTCTTGAGATACGTCTTGCTCCAACACCTCAAACGGATTGTTGTAAAGGTGGAGTATCTGCATGAACAGGAACCAGAAGAATGTTGGCCCCTCCACTAGGTAGCGTTTCCAAAGCCTGCGGGGTTCAGCAACCAATCGGTAAAGCCATTCCATTCCCACTTCACTGAGCCACTTGGGGGCACGGTTCACATTGCCTGCTTCAAAGTCGATCGTTGCCCCGATCGCCATGAAAATTTTGATGTGCTTAAACTGATGCCGATACTTATGGATAAATTTCTCTTGCTTCGGTGCTCCTACCCCAACAGCCAGCACATTCGCCCCTGACTGATTGACTAATTCAATAATTCGTTGGCACTCATCCTCGTGCTTCTCAAATCCAAAGGAAGGTGAATGAACCCCCACGACAATTTCTCTACCGACCTTAGCGTTGATCTTTTGTTGAGCTTCAGCCGCAACGCCTTCCTTCGCGCCCAGCAAGAAGACTCTAATATCGGGATTATTCTTGTGATATTCGTAAAAGGCAGGAAATAGGTCTGACCCTGAAACCTTTGCCTTAAATGGACAACCGACTAAGCGAGAAGCGTAATACAAAACCTTGCTATCACACGTTCTGTAATCAGCAGCAGCATAGGCTTCAAAAAATTCTCGATCAGACTGGAGCTTGACCATGTGATCAACATTGGGTGTAAAAATAACCCCCTGCTTCAGGTTTGCCAGCAGTTCTGACATCGACACATTGTCAATAGATACGTTTAGAAGCTTAACCTTGCTCATCTGGAGCTTTTCTCCCGTAGATTGCCAAAAGACCTTTGGTAGTTTGATTAGCAGATGCATCGTCTGTTCACGTCTGTTTGCCATCGGAGTCCGCAGGCTTCAGTTCCGTGGGCTTCAGTAGTGATTGAGGGTAAGTTTCCTAAACTTAAGGAAAGCACATACAGGGTGAACTATGATCGTCCTAAAGACTGGTATAGCTTGTGCTGAACCCTCCTCTTTCTTGTTCCAGAGTGGCATTTTCACAGTAGAAAAACCAGTGCTTTCACTTAGAGTTCATAAAAAAATCACATCGCTTTTTGAGTAGTTTAGACAATATACATATCGCTTCAGTCATCTCTGACGAAGAAGCCCGTTCTACGTTTCTGAGAATGCAGCTTGCTTCACTCAAACTTTACACTTAGTGCAACAGATGGGCAACGAGTTTTAAAACATACTCGGCGAACTTACTCAGTCATGCCAGTATTCTGTCCGCATCATCTTAAAGATAAAGTGTTATTTGCAATACGTAAATTGCTTAACTCAAGGGTTAGCCTAGTCAAGGCTAGGAGGCTTTTGAGCAGTGTGCTACTATGAAGCTATGTTATACAAACAAACCTAAGGTGCAGATCTTGAATTGCTACGGGGTAAGTTTATCCGCAGCAGTGGAATTAGCCAGAATGTAATGAACTGGATTAGGTAAGTAAATTCACTGTTTTTGTGTCTACTACGATACACGCATTCTTCAAGGATGCAGCTTATGCGCTTGAAAGCTTTGAGGTTGTCTGAGTGATTGCTATCTCAATGCGCCCGTCGGGTCGTAAATGGGGCACAATAAGTTTTGCGTCTACCCTGCACCTATGCCCTGTGCTGGATCTTTTGTTAGCAGAAGTTCCAAGTAAATGGCGCGATGATTTGCGGCTAGGGTTACAGGAAGCATTGGTGAATGCAGCGAAGCATGGCAATAATTTAGATCCGGCTAAAACCGTACTGGTGGAGTTTTTTGTCTTAGACGATCAGTATTGGTGGATTATTTCCGATCAGGGATCTGGGTTTTCCCCTGGATGTTCTTGTTCTGGCGATCTAGATACTCGAGGCCATGACATTAATGACATTGGTGAGTGTGGTCGCGGGCTATACATCCTACACCAAATATTTGATCAGGTGCATTGGAACCATACGGGAACTGAGTTAAGACTCTGCAAACAGTTCAAGGGGCGATCGCTCCTGTCGTCCATGCGCTAGTCGGGTTTTCTGTAGGCGGTTTCATACCAGCAGTGTAATGCGAGACGGTGAACCTCTTGCCAGGGTACGTGGGCCTGTTTCGCCAAACGAGCGCAGTCTTCATATTCTGGGTGAGCATTTGTCATGGTAGCTTTGTTCCCTCGATCGGTGACTTTCATTTGCACAGTGCCGTAGGGCGTTTCAACAAGCTGCATTTTTCGGGGCAAAACCGATCGCTGCTGTACAGACCGGCGAATTCCTAGGGTTGTTGTTTCTTGGAAAATTACGGCTTCACAGGCATCCGCTTGTTCGGGATGACAAACCACCGTTAGCAAAACTCCCATGCGCGATTTCTTCATCCCAACGGGCTGAGTAAACACATCCAACGCTCCAGCAGCAAACAGCACCTCAAACAAATAGCCGATCGCCTGCGGGCTGAGATCATCAATTTGGGTTTCAAGAACGGAAATGGGCTGATGAGTGGATGAACTGAAGGGCTGAGCAGCAGATGCAGGAACGGGTGAGGCGGATTCTACCTGCATTGGGTTTTTAGTTGGATTAGACAAACTAGCGGATTGCCCTTTACCGATCGCGCCATTTCCCTCTCCTGGTTCACCAATCCACAGCCGCAGAATGTTGGGAATTTCTAAATTCCGCGAACCTGCACCTAGCCCAACCTGCTGAAGGAGCATTGGGGGTGGAGAGCCAAACTCGGTGGCCAGGGTTGTGACGATCGCGGCTCCAGTAGGGGTGACAAGTTCTCGTGGGATGCCGTTGCTGTAAATGGGAACCTGCCGCATTTGCCAAAGCTTAAGAACGGCCGGGGCCGGAACGGGCAAGAGTCCATGAGCAGCACGAACCATCCCGCCACCCGTGGGCAAAGGGGAACAATATAGTTCATCAACATTGAGCCAGTCTAGCCCTAAGCACGTCCCAACAATATCAACGATCGCATCAGTTGCCCCCACTTCATGGAAATGGACATCGTTGGGCGAAATTCCATGTACGGCTCCCTCGGCAGCAGCCAGTTGACGAAATACTGCCAAACTCCAGGTTTCTACCCTTTTGGGAAGGTGGGCTGCCTGGATAAGAGCTTCAATTTCGGGGAGATGACGGGTGCCGTGGGAGTGGTGATGGGGAGCGGAATGGGGGTGATGGTGATGAGGGTGATGGTCGTGGGGGTGATGAGTAGCGGGATCTGACTGAGAGGGATGTTCTTGATGGGGAGAACGATCGTCGTGATGATGAGAGTGTTCATGAGATGAACTAGGATCAGAATGGTGAACAGCCGTCAAATGAGGCGATTGATTTGCCTGTAGGGACAACTCAACATGAATCTGCGTGGCTTGCTGGCTGTTGCGAAGCACCTTCTCTGCCCGCAGCTTGTATTCATGGCTGAGTCCTAAACGGCTGAGTTGTTCGACCAAATATTCCACCGGAACCCCTGCATCTACAAGTGCCCCCAAGCACATATCTCCAGCAATTCCGGTCGGACATTCCAGATACGCTACCTTTGTCATTTTTTTTGAATCGTTATGATGTGTGGTTTTCAAGGAAACGGTTGTTATGGCTACTGTCTACAAGCTTCACCCAGAAACACCCCAAATGAGCCGTATTGAAAAAATTCGGGATGCTCTGCGGCGTGGGGCCGTTATGTTGTACCCGACGGATACGGTTTATGCGATCGGTTGCGATCTTAATGTTAAATCGGCAGTGGAACGAGTCCGCCAAATTAAGCTGCTGGCAAACGACAAACCGTTGACGTTTCTGTGTTCATCGCTTTCCAATATTTCTGAATATGCTCAGGTCAGTGATACGTCCTATCGGCTGATTAAACACCTGATTCCTGGGCCTTACACCTTTTTGCTGCCTGCCACCAAGCTTGTGCCGCGTCTGGTAATGAATCCTAAGCGGAAAACGACTGGAATTCGGGTGCCTGACCATGCTATCTGTCAAGCCTTACTAAAGGCTTTGGGCAACCCCATCATTTCGACCTCTGCTCCTTCAGTGGGGCAGCCAGATGCGGTTCACCTGTCGCCAGCGGAGTTGTTCGATCGCCTGGATAAGCTTGTTGATTTAATCATTGATGACCAGTCTGCGGTGGGGTATCAGGTTTCCACAATTCTAGACTTAACTGAGAATGAACCGATCGTAATGCGAAAGGGCTTGGGCTGGGATGCAGTGGCCAACTGGGTAGAAGAAGAAATTGCTAGTTGATTTTGCCAATTAGAATGGCGTTTCACACTGAAACATCAGCGATTGTCCTGATTGTGGATGCGTCAAGTGAAGCTCTCTGGCGTGCAAGTGTAAGCGAGTGCCCGTTGGGTTGCTCCCGTAAAGCCGATCGCCCAAAATGGGAATGCCCAAGCCTTGCGGGTCAGCAGCGTGGACACGAAGCTGGTGGGTGCGTCCGGTGAGGGGGATAAATTCCATGCGGGTATTTCCTTTTTCCCTGGAAATGACCTGAAAGTATGTCTGGCTGGGTTTCCCATGCTGCCAATCTACTTTCTGAATCGGGCGATCGGCTGGATCACCCCATAGGGGCAGTTCGATCGTCCCCTGATTTACCGTTACGTTTCCTGCCAGTAAGGCTTCATAGACCTTGTGGACTTGCCGGTGTTGAAACTGTTGGCTGAGGTGGCGATGCACATGGGTATGGTGGGCAATCAGCAAAATACCGGAGGTGTCTTGATCCAACCGATGCACTGCAATGAATTCTGCCCCATTTGATTCTGACCCATTCCATCCAGCACGCTGTAACCGCGTTAGCACACTATCCTGGCGATCGGCATAACGACCCGGAACCGACAGCAGCCCAGCTGGTTTGTTGATCACCATGAGCCATTCATCTTCATACAGAATGGTTAGCGCATGGGAAAAGTCAGGTGAAACAGTGGGTGATGCGATCGGGCGGGAGGGCAGTAAACCCGACAGCAAAAAACCCATCAGGGGTTGACACCGTTCAGCACAGGCTCCGTAGAATGCCCCTGGTTTTTTGTCTGAATTGGCAGACTCTCCCCACCAAAACTCTGCCATCGCGATCGGTTTAAGGTGATGGGTGGCGGCGTAGTGGAGGAGCTTTGGGGCGCAGCAGTCCCCGCTTCCGGTGGGCATGGAGCCGTTTGTAATGATTTCCTGGAGCGATCGGGTTTGGCCGGTGAAGTTGGTGAGGGCGTAGGCAGAATGCAGTTGGGTTTGAAGCTGGCGTGAAAGGGTTTTGCGTTGGGCTTTTAGCTCCTGGATGCGGGAACTTGCCCGATCGAGTGTGGCTTGGAGTGGCTGAAGTTGGGCGGCTTGCTGGCGTTTGAGGTTGCGTCGTTCGATGCCGTCTTGCTGGCTTTCGGTTTCCAGTTTAGTGAGTTCAACTTCTAAGGCTTTACCTATTAGGGTTTGGCGTAATTCTGCTCGCTGATGCTGGCGGTGTTGCTTGCGATCGGCATGGTGTTTGGATAAGGCTTGAAGTTGGGTGGCAAAATGCTGCTTCAAGTGTTCATATTGTTGCCATTCAGGAAGCTGCTGGAGGGTGAGCAATTCCTCCTTAATGGCAGCGAGGGCAGCCAAGGTTTGGGACTCTGCCAGCGCAACGGTGTCTCGTCCGGGAATGGGCGGAACCCATCCTTCTAAATGGCTTTTACCGTTTAGCAAACCCGAAAACGCCTTCAGCACAGTCCGATCGCCCGTTGCAGTTTCCACCAGCAAGATCCCATACATTTTTCCTTCCTGGGCAAAGCCTGGATCTTGGGCAAGCTGCTGCATCAGTTGACGGGCGATCGTTTCTGCCTGAGCCGTGCGGGGAAGTTTTAACTGCTCACCCGTTTGGGGGCAGCGTCCTTCATACCAATCGCTTGGTGGCGTACTGAGGGTGGTGTCTCCAACATCGATAAATTCCGTAAGCGGGTGAACCACCATAACCTGATGAACTGACCTGATGAACTGAACAAAACTGCGATCGGATTCAGCTTCTCATTGGACTGAATATACCAATGGTAAAGGCACGGCGTACCGTGCCCCACATTTACCGACATAGCAGTACGAACATTGATTGACCCCTTCGTCCCTTTTACCCTTTCCAAAAGATTTGGCTAATGGGCAGCGTTTCAGTGATACCGCTTAAGCTGTCTACCAGCGAATTGGTCAGGGCATGGGTGATGGGTAAGCTGTCTACGGCCATGCCAGCCGAAAGCAGCATCATGTAGAAAATGGAGTACTTAAACAGCGATCGGGCAGCACCCTGATCCAGCGGATTTTCTAGCAGCGACCAGGCTTTCATCAGGAAAATTCCACCAAGGATAAAAGCGGCGATCGTGTAAAACAAGCCCATCACGTGTAATGGATAGACCAACAGCAGCGTTGCAGGCAACATCAGCAGGGTATAAATCCAAATTTGTTTCGCCGTTGTCACCTGTCCAGACACCACTGGCAGCATCGGTACGCCTACCTTGGCATAGTCCTGCTGAATCATCATCGCCAACGCCCAAAAGTGAGGCGGAGTCCACAGGAAAACAATGGCAAAAAAGACCCAGGCAGCCCAGCTAAGTTCCCCTGTAACGGCAGCCCAGCCCACAAGCGGCGGGATTGCCCCTGCTGCACCGCCAATCACAATATTCTGCGTACTGTGCCGTTTCAACCAATGCGTATAGACCAGCACATAGGCCACAATTCCAGACATTGCCAGACTCGCACTCAGGAGATTGGCAAACACCGTTAGCAGGGTAAAGGACAATACGGCGAGCGTGATGGCAAAAATCAGAGCATCGCGGGGCTGAATCCGACCGGAAGGCAAGGGCCGATGGCGCGTGCGCTCCATGTCGTAGTCAATATCGCGATCGTATAAACAGTTAATGGTGTTGGCAGATGCGGCGGCCAGGGTGCCACCCAGTAGGGTAATCACAAGCAGGAAGGGGTCAACCTGTCCTTCGGCGGCAATCCACATACTGCCTGCCGTTGTAATCAACAGCAACACAATAATTCGAGGTTTCGTCAATTGCGTGTAGCTTTGGATCACCTGCCAGAAGTTCTGGTGATGACGAGTTGGAGTCGTCCAAGTGGTTTCTTGCATTCGCGTATCTTCCTAAAACAATCTTTAGTTGTAGAGAGTTGGGTTGGCTGATGCTCTTGAGATGAATGCTTTACTCATCTGCATTCAGCAGGTCGTTAGTCAGCAGGTAAAACTTGATGGGCGGTTTCGTGCCGATCGCGCAGAGCCAGTACCGTGAAGCAAATCAGCGTCCCTAAAAGAGCCGCCCCAACAGCCTGGTGGGAAACGGTCAACAGTTCCACCTGCAACCGTAAGCGGAAGGTTGCAACCCCCAAAACGATTTGCAATAACAGCAACAGCCCAGCAGCCTTGGTCAACAGCCGCAGCGCAGCACTAAGGGCTGGCGTTCGCCATGCCACAACCACCACCGCCAAAGTTGCCAAACTGGCAGGCAAGACCCCAATCAGGTGAGCATTCATCACGCGACAAAGCTGGGACACCATTAAACACTGGTGTAGGGCCCATTGAGAACCGACCAAGCCCCCGGAAAGGCTCTGAAGGTAGACCAAAATTGCGGCGGACAGGCTTAACCAGGGCAGTTTGCCAACCGTTCCAGTGGCTCGGTAGGGTAGTAGTAAAACCCCCATGATGAGCAAGGTCGAGAAAAATAGCAAAGCCGTTCCCAGGTGAGCAGTGACAATATCAAACCGGAGAAGCTGCGTTACCGTTAAGCCGCCCAAAACGCCTTGAAAAACAATGAGTCCCAGAGCCAAACTGGCTGCCCAAGGTGTCCAGGCGGGTAAAGCTTGACGGTGCCACCAACTTAGCCCCACTAAGCCGATCGCCATTACCCCAATTAGAGCCGCATCTAGACGATGAAACCATTCCAGGAAAACTTGCAGGTTCATTTGCTGTCCGGGAAACAAAGTTCCGTAGCAAAGGGGCCAATCTGGACAGGCAAGCCCTGCATTCATGACGCGGGTGGCACTGCCGATCGCCATTAAAATCAACGTTGCAATTGCCATTTTCCAAACCAAACGGCGCACCTGGTCACGCGGAGTCGTTGCCGTTTTGGTGGATGACAAGAAGCTAGAATTATCGGGGGATAGCACAGTTGGACGCATGCTGGAATCAGCCATCAGCAATAGTTCCTCAAACGCTCAAAACAAAACGAAGGCACAGCAATCAACAAATAAGGCACGTTTCTTAGGGAGTTGGGCAACTTTTAATTCACCAAAAGGCTGCAAAAATATTACGAAGATTTAACTGAAAGCGACCAAACAATGAGTAGACGCTCTAGCTACTACTCTAGTGATCACAACCCGGAATCTGCATAGACTTAGGGATTTCTTCGGATTGTCTTTAAGACGATCGTGCAGCAATCAATCCCCTGAACCATAAGATATGCAGCGTGATGTAACGATCGCTGTGACAGTTTTTGTAATGGAACGGTACATTCTGTGTCGATCGTTACATGAGCTTTTGGATAATCCCGAAGAAAACCTTAAGAGTTTTATTGATTCTCTAGGCAATTCGCTGTTTTGATCCTAGCGTATTGCTTAAAGCTGTAGGGGAAGGTAATTCAATGGGTATTTCCATCGATGTGAATCAAGCCAACTTTGCCACAGATGTGGTTGAGGCATCTTATCAAAAGCCTGTACTGGTGGACTTTTTTGCCCAATGGTGTGGGCCCTGCCAAATGCTAAAGCCCATTTTAGAAAAGCTGGTGCAGGAATATGACTTTGTGCTAGCCAAAATTGACATTGACCAAAATCCGGAGATTGCCAATGCTTACCGGATCGAAGGCGTGCCAGATGTCCGCATTGTGAGCCAGGGGCAAATGTATCAAGGGTTTGTGGGTGTGTTGCCAGAACCCAAAATTCGTGAACTGTTAAACCAGCTCAGCCTGAAGTCAGATTTGGAAGGGGAATTAGAAAAAGCGCGATCGGCGATGGCGGCAGGAGAAACAGAAAAAGCCAAAGCAATTTTTGCTCAGTTAATTGACCAACATCCTCAAAGCCGGTTGTTGGCGATCGAAGCGGCAAAATTTTTGATTGCCCAGGATAAGTTAGGATCTGCCGAAAAATTGCTGGCTGCCATTGATGAAACTGAGCGGGAAGCCTATGCCCAAGCAGAAGCCCTGAGAAATTTGATTCAACTCAAGCTAGAAAGCCAAAACCCGCCGGAGCAGAAGCTAGATCAACCTTTCTTTGCAGCCGTCCAGCAAACGATCGCCGGAGAATATGAAGCCGCCTTGCAAAACTGGTTGGCGATCGTCAGCCAAAACCGCACCTATCGAAACGACGGGGCCCGCAAAGCCATGATCATGGTTTTCCACCTTTTAGGAGATACCCATCCTTTGACTGTGCAGTACCGCAAACAGTTAACCCAAACCCTTTATTAACCAGACGCTTTATTAAAAAGTGCCTGCCTTAATACAGGTCAAATCCCAAAATGTAGGCATCGCTGTCCCGAATTTGCACCACAAACGGAGCCCCATTTACCCGACCTTCCACCACCCAATTGCGATATCGAGCATCCTGCCGAACCCGGTCAATCTGCACCACGTTTGAGTATGGGTCATCAATGCCCAACTGCTCACCAACCACTGCCCTGGCAATGTCTGCGGCAGCCCGATCGCTACGGACTCCATTAGCCTGGTAGAAGCGGCCTTGCCAATTTCCACCTGAATTTCTAGACGGCGGATTGTAACTTGGCTCTTCCAGCCGATAAAGGGATACCTCACCTGTATTCGTAGCATAATCACAGCCAACCACCAGCGTTTCTCGACGATTCTGTGCTGCCATTATCACTTCTTGCCCACCGGAAAAAGAATTAACGCGAAGAATTTCATTGACCCGATAGCCTTCGCGCTGCACAGCGTCTACACAAGCCCATTCAGCATTACTCGCCTGAGCCACTTGAACCCTAGTATGAGGCGTTGCGGATTGGGGGTTCCTTTGACTATGAATAGATAGTCCTGGATTGGATGATGTTCCTGGGGCGGCGGGAGTGCCTGTAGCGAGTAAGAGTGCCGTCAGGAGAGATAGCACAGGCTGCATAGAGTCATGATCCTTTGTTGAAATACCTTAGACCTCCATTGACGCGATCGATTTCAGGCAAGTTCCAAGGGGCAACGGATGCAACAGTTGAGATGATTAAGGTTGATGAAGCCAAGAAAAAGGTTGGAGGAACGAGGGGGAGATGGGGTCGATAGCGGATAAGCTTGGGAAGAAGGAAGTTGTCCGAAGGTGGTCTTGCTGGTGTAGGGATGGTCAGGTAGGGATGGTCAATCTGGTTGAGATGGTTCAGCGTTTGCACAATCAAGCTTCTCAGCAGTCCGATCGCTTGGCAATTCTTGATCTGCATCGTCACCAGTCCATTGCATTTGCTCAGTTGAATCAAGCGGCGGAACAATTCGCAATTCTGCTCCAAAATTCTGGTGTACAGGCGGGCGATACCGTTCTGGTTTTATTATCAATGTCGATCGATTTACCTGTTACGTTGCTGGCTTTATTGCAGTTAGAAGCCATCATTTGGTTTGTTGAGCCATCCGTCGGACATCATCCCTTCAAACGCCACGGTTTTCCCTTTCCCAAGGCTCTGATCGCCCATTGGAACACCCACCTGCGCCACTTTCGATCGCCTGCCTATCGCCGCATTCCCATCCATTTTTCGATCGGCTTTCCTTTCCCCGGTACAATTTCTTGGAGTGCTGATACAGCCCCACTGCCGCGTTCCCCATTGACCACTGGTAAAACCGTCTTAACAACGCGATCGATTGATTTGCTCACCCATTTGGCTTCTGGTGCAACGAGCCTAATTTTGAGTGTTGATCAGGCTGCTAGTGATCTTCAGCCTGCCAGGATGCTGCGGCAAATTCAAAAATATCAACCCAACGCGATGACTGCCTCTCCGGATGGACTGGAACAGCTAGCAGACTTTTGTGAGCGGAGATCTCTGAAATTATTGAATTTCCATAGGTTGCTCAGCGATGGAACCCCCATGTTGCCTCGCCTGCTCGATCGCCTGCAAACGTTGGCTCCCCAAGCTGAAATCACATCTGTTTATGGCTCTCCAAACCTTCATTCGATCGCCCGTATCACCTATCGCCAAATCCAAATGCCCGAAATGGCTGCAATGTCTACAGGAAAGGGACTGTTAGTGGGTGAACCCGATTTGGGTCTTCAGTTGCGAATTGTGCGCGATCGACCGGAACAGGCAGTGTCATCGTTGACGGAGCAGGCGTTTGCTGCGTGGTGTTTATCGAATCAACAGGTTGGAGAAATTGTGGTGCGGGATGGGCTGAACCGGCATAAGCTGAACGCTTTGCAGGGAGCAGAACCCCCAGACCAGACAATTGATGTGGCGGGTGTGATTTGGCATCGAACTGGAGATGCAGGATATGTTGATGAGCAGGGCCGTTTGTGGCTGTTGGGGCGGTGCAATACTCGCATTGAGGATGAACAGGGGGTGTTGTATCCCTTTGCCGTTGAAGTGGCAGCAAGCTTTCATGATGGGGTACGGCGAACGGCGATCGTCTCTCAGCAAGGGCAGCGCATTCTGCTGATTGAGTTGAAGCGATCGGCGGTTCGGGATGCTGTGGCAAGGGCAGCCTGTTTGAATACGCTGAAACTAGTTCTCAGTTGGGCAAAGATTCAGACGTTTCAAGTTGTTCCGTCGGTTTCAAAGAGTTTAAAAAATCAACCCATTTGATTTTCTAGTAGGGTGGGCAGTGCCCACCTTACGCTAAATCTAGAGGTATGAAACAGAGCCTGTGTAAGTCCTGAAAGTTAGAAGTGTTTGTCTATCACCAAATTCAACTTATCTATTACGAGTTACACCTCGAATAAAACGGAATGTAGATGTTCTGCGTAACTCTAAACTACTTTTTTGATTGCTTGCCTTGCTCCAAGAGATTCAGCCGTTCTTCGATCAGTTGTCTGAGTTGCTGAGAAAGCGACAACTTCTCCCATAACGGGTTATCGTCATGAGCTTTCGCAATGCGATCGCGCAAGCCTTCAATGTCTACAGGAACTCGATCTGCCACAGTTCTATTTGTTTGACTACTCTCCATAGCTTACTCTTGAATGTTTTTGTTCAAACTGAACAGGTTTAAATTAGCTTGAACCGTTTTATATCATATTGAATCAACATGATGCACTGTGATTATTACGGTTTTGGGAACCGCGAATCTATCTGCCCTGATCGATCGCACAGGCAGCGTATTGAATAGTGGCTAGATTGGTAGAGGCTAGCGGTGTAATGCCGCACGTTCCCGTAGAAGCGTTCAAAAAAAGGGGCGAGTTCCAGTCGCCCCATTCTTGGATTTATTTGTATAGGAGAATATTCTATGGCATTTCAGCACTCCGATTACACTTGGAGCGTACGTCGTAATGGGCGAGAATGTGCCCGTGCCCGGACTCGCAGAGAAGCCGATCGCATTGTGCAACAGCTTCAAAAGATTCATCGGACGGCTCAATTTGATGTGCGGTATGAGGGCAAAAACATTCCGCACTGTGGGGAAGGAGGGCGATCGTTGGAGTAAAAATGCATTTAGCTTTAATGATTCGGTGCTGCCAGATTACGAAACTGGGTAAATTGTGGATCAAACAATAGCTTCACCGTTCCCACCGGGCCATTCCGGTGTTTTGCAATAATTACTTCTGCTAAGCCGCGATCGGGTGTATCGGGATCATAGTATTCTTCCCGGTAGAGCATCATGATCAGATCTGCGTCTTGCTCAATAGAACCGCTTTCCCGTAAATCTGACATCATCGGGCGTTTATTGTTCCGCGACTCCACCCCGCGGCTCAACTGCGATAGGGCAATAATCGGCACATTTAGCTCGCGGGCTAACCCTTTCAACGATCGCGTAATTTTCGATAATTCCTGCACCCGGTTATCGCTGCCGCCTTCCATCAGCTGCAAGTAATCAATCAAAACTAGCCCTAAAACACCGCCATTTTCTGACTGTAAACGGCGAGCTTTTGAGCGCATTTCAGCAATGGCAATATTCGGCGTGTCGTCAATGAAAACGGGAAGCCGAGACAGAAAATCGATCGCAGAACCTAAAGCTTCCCATTCGTGGGGGCTAATCCGTCCGGCGCGTAGTCGTCCACTTTCAATCCGGGCTTCCCCTGCCAACATCCGATACACCAACTGTTCCTTCGACATTTCTAAGCTGAAAATGGCGATCGGTAATTTTTGGAATGCGGCAATATTACGAGCAATATTTAAAACGAAACTCGTTTTTCCCATGGACGGCCGGCCCGCCGCAATAATTAAATCCGATCGTTGAAACCCCTGCGTCATCGCATCAAGATCGTAAAACCCGCAGGCAATTCCTGGCGTTACCAATCCTAAGTGACGCTGTTCAATATCAGAGAAAGTTTGGGTGAGAATATCGGAAGTGGCAGTAAGTCCTTGAGTGGGGCGAACCTGGGTGATATTAAAAATCTTTTGTTCCGACTGATCCAGAATGCGTTCAAGGGGCGTTGTGGTGTCATAGCCTAGCTGCGCTACCTCCGTTCCTGCCTGAATCAGCTTGCGCCGCAGGTACTTCTCCATCACCAACTGTGCGTATTGGTCAATATTAACCGCGCTAATCGTGCGATCGACCAACTGCGCCAACTGCCCCTGCCCGCCCACCTTTTCCAGCGAGCCATTATCACTCAGCCAAGTCGTGACGCTCATCAAATCCGTCGGCCTTCCCTGGGTTTGCAATGTCAGAGCAGCCCGATAAATTTCCTTGTGAGCACTGATATAAAACGCCTCTGGGTGCAAAATCTCCATGACTCGCCCGATCGCCTCTGGGTCAAGCAAAATCCCGCCCAATATCGCCTCTTCTGCATCAATGTTTTGGGGGGGAAGGCGATCGTTGTAACCCTGGAAGCTGAGTTCATGCATGGGAAAGGGGAGTAGGGAGTAGGGTAGAGGCGTGAAATTTCACGTTTGCACGGAGGCGGATAAGTACAATTGTACTGATAAAATAGGTTTCGGTGTGTATTGTAGCGTGGGATTCGAGCGGTTTTTGGGTTTGATGGTGAATGTTTTAGATTTTTAGGAGGATGTGATTTTGGAACAGCAAAATAGGCGATCGACCTATGCCAATCGCCCTAAAAGTCTTTCACTTTCAATCTCAGCCTTCAGCCTAATTCAACGGTACGACCTGAATTGCAACCGTTGCTGTGACTTCTGGATGCAGTTTTAGATCGATGCTGTAGGAGCCTAACTTGTGAATTTCAGGAACCGTAATGCTCCGGCGATCGATTTCAACATTCGTAGCAGACTGGATCGCATCAGCAACATCCTGGTTTGTGACCGTACCAAAAATGGCATCGTTTTCACCGACCTGCTTAGCAATCGACAAACGACCTGCCTTTTCCAAGGCTGCCTTTTGAGCTTCAGCTTCTTTCTTCAGTTCTAATAACCGTTGCCGTTCTGCTTCCCGACGGCGTTCGACCTGCTTCAAAATTCCTGGTGTCGTGCGGACTGCCATCCCTTTTGGTAAAAGGTAATTGCGAGCATAGCCAGGTGCGACTTCAACTAAATCACCGTTGCGACCTAGCTTGTTAATATCTTGTGTTAAGACTAATTGAACCCTTTTCGCCATGAGCCTTGCCTATCGTTCTTCAGATAACGTTAAATCTTCGTGATCAGCCAGTCTATCATGGTAGCGAACTAGCCGGACGATCGCAACCTGCCTCTTCCTATCGAGCTGACGATTCAGCCCTGATGATTGTGGATTCAATCCCTTGTGTGATGGTTCTGCTGGGTGATTGGGCAGGCAAAAGACTCACCCCAAGAGAATTTCAGTTTATTAAATTCCCATTCTGCAAGAAACAGTGAAGCTACGATGCGAATTAGCTCATCTCTTCAGGAAAATATTGAGTTTGCGACACTTTGAACCTAATCTGAAAGTGTTGAGCACCCAGAAGCTTGCATGACCACAACCATCACCCTAGATTCAGATACGCTTTATACCCTCGACCTTTCCCCCATTGAGGCGGTTTTACAGCAGTGGCAAGAGGAAGGTTCGATCGCTTCCCGTGAGCAGGAGATTCAGTTTGCGATTGATCTCGATCGCGATCCCACTGATCCGAGGGAACTGTCTGAAATTCCGGAAGTGCGGCTGTGGTTTATTCGGTTAGATGCTCACTATCCGTGGATGCCGATTTTGCTGGATTGGGAAGCAGGCGAACTGGCTCGTTATGTGGCGATGCTGGTGCCGCATCAGTTCAGTCCAGAAGGAATTCAATACAACCCAGAGGCATTAGAAATTTTTGTGATGCGGAAGGTGTTTGTGTTGACCGACTGGATGCAACAGCAAGGAATGGCAGGACGCACCAAGATTAAATTTATGTTGAAGATGCTGGGCTACGACCTGGATGATGGGTTGTTTGAGTTGATTGAGCGGGATAACGGATAGGAAAATGGATGAAGCGGATGGGGTATCTGTGAGGGTGGTTAGACTGTACTGATGGATGAAGTGGACAATTGTGGGAGGGTGGTCGATCGCCTCCTCACTCCTCCCCTTCCCCAAACGCCATCTGTTGTCACCCCCCCATCCGCTTCATCCGTTTCATCTGCTTCATTCGTTTCATCCGTTACCCATCCGTTATTAAGCTCCCATCCCTGAATATCGCTTTAACCCTAGTCGCCACAGCCACCGATTCAAACCGGCAAAGAGCAACGTCCAGCCGATCATAATCATCAGGCTACGCCCTACATGCACGGGCAACCCGACGAGCAGGCTGGCAGGGAAGTAGATCATATACGGGAAAGGAGTCCACTCGACGATCGCACGCACGAGGGGGGGAAAGATTTCTAGCGGGGCGACTACGCCAGAGAGGAATAGGTAGAACAGGAACCAGAAAGACTCGATCGCGTTGGCGCGTTCAATCCAGAAGGAGAACATGGCAAAGGTGTACTGGGTGACGAAGCGCAGCACGAAGGCGAGGAGTGTGACCCCAATGCAGAGCAGGATGTCGGTGAGGTTAGGTATCCAGAGGGCTTGGGGGTAGAGCAGGAAGAATAGAATGATTAGGGCGATCGCAAAGGGGAGGCGGGCAAACCGTTCGGCAAAATGGGAGGCGAAGTGATGCCAACCGGGATCAAGGGGTTGCAGGAGCCGAAAGGATAGTTTTCCTTCTACGACTTCTCGCTCAAATTCCCAGATCACCCACACGACGGAGAACTGCCGCACTAAAAATACGGCCAGGAAGTAGCGAATAAATTCGATCGGGGAAAGCTCAAACTGTCCTTCCTGGGAAGCCTGTACCCATACTCCCATTAAAATGAGTGGCAGGCTGCCAGACAGCACCCAGAAGAATAACTCTGCTCGATACTCCAACATATAGGCATAGTAGACGGTCAGCAGCGTATTGGTGGTACGAAGGGCACGGCGGATAGGATGCTTCATGACGGAGCGATATAATGCGGTGATGGGGCTTACCCTGGATTCATGCCGCTTCATGGTAACTTGAGTCGCTTAATTTTGGGAACTCTCCCCGGATAGCTTCTGGATTGCTAGCTTAGATTGATACGTTACTTATTGCCTATGTCCTGGATACCTTTGAGCGATCGCCTGCCGCACCTGCCGCTGATTTTGGCTGGGCCAATTCTTCGCCATACAGAGCCAGAATCCATCACCATTTGGTTGGCTTTGCAGAAATCCTGTGAGGTAAGGCTGACTGTCTATGAAACTGAAGCAGGAGAGGGCATCCGAATTAAGGAAGATGCAATCAGCGGACGATCGCCTTTATTGGCTGGAATCCGTTCTACAATCGCTCTTGGACAAAATTTACATATTGTTGCTATTACGGCGCGATCGATTGCAGGACAGAAATTAGTACCGGGACAAGTATACGTTTACGATTTATATTTCAGCAACGGTGAGAGAAGATGGACATTGGAACAAGCCCT
Organism: filamentous cyanobacterium CCP2; assembly: GCA_003003615.1. Taxonomy (GTDB): domain Bacteria; phylum Cyanobacteriota; class Cyanobacteriia; order Elainellales; family Elainellaceae; genus Egbenema. The sequence goes on from PVWD01000050.1 coordinate 22,156, forward strand.
CAATGCTGAATCTCTTTCACGCGTTTCTGTTAGCTATTTTGATCATCAGCATCCCAGCTTTTCCCTACCGCCAGCAAACCTAAATCAACTACAAATTTTTCATGGTTCTTGCCGCAAAACGCATGGGGGTGAGTCTGATATTTTACCCTTTATTGACACGCTGATTGAACGAAACTGCACTCAGGCAAATTCTCGTCCTCATCAACTTTTTTTTACAGGCGATCAGATCTATGGAGATGATGTGGCTGATCCGCTGCTGATGGCACTAACGGATGCAGGAGAGACGCTCCTAGGATGGGAAGAAGAACTGCCGATCGATTCATCCCGATCGCCTTCTACCCATTTAGTTCCCAGGCAGCTTTATCCTGGAGAACGGAGCCAAGTTGCAGAGGAATTAGGTGGCTTCACGGCCGGGCTTCATGGACAGGCAAAGCGAGCCAAAAGCCATCTGTTTGGGCTGGGAGAATATTGTGCGGCATATCTTTTTTCCTGGTCGCAGGTGTTGTGGACAGAATTTCCTGAGGGGCAGCAGGTTCACCGTCACCGGAAAGCGGTAAGAGCCTGGGATCAGGAAGTGAACGCACTACAGGATTTAGCACACACCCTTTGGCGGGTCAGACGACTGTTGGCAAATGTACCGACCTACATGATTTTTGATGATCATGACGTTAGTGATGATTGGTATCTCAATCGCGCTTGGTGTGAACGGGTGCTGGGATGCGCCTTAGGAAGACGGACGGTGCAAAATGGCTTGCTGGCATACGGGCTGTTTCAAGGGTGGGGCAATACGCCAGAACAGTTTGAACTGGGCCAGCCAGGAGAGAAGTTATTACAGGCGGCGGCGGCGTGGTCTGCATCTAGGGGAACGAACTGTGATGTGGAAACCTCGATCGCCCATTATTTGGGATTACCTGACAATGACCCAACGACCGGACTGCCGCGATTCTGCCAGGATGGAGATACGCTGATTCTCGATCGTCATCCGGCCGCATTAACGTGGAACTATACGGTGCGCGGTAGCCAGCATGAAATCGTGGTTTTAGATACTCGAACCTGGCGAGGCTATCCAGTCGATGAACCGCCTGATGCTCCTCCGATGTTGCTCAGTGAAACCGCCTTCGATCGCCAGTTGCGTCAACCGCTTCAGCAAACCGATCAATGGAATCAAACGGGACAGGCTGCCATCAAAGCAACGCTGGTGATTGCGCCAACTAATCTGGTTAGCCTTAAGGCGATCGACTGGGTACAACACTGGAATCTGAGGCAGGGAAAGGTTTTCCATAATGATGTGGGCGATGCCTGGAATATTAATAAATATGCCTTTTCAAAACTGCTTAAAACTTTGTTTGAACAGCGCGATCGCATCGTGATTTTGTCTGGAGATATTCACTACGGCTCCACAGTTTGCTTACACTATTGGGAACGGCAACCGTCTGAAGTTGCTGCCTCAACTGAGATTTCGCGGGTTTTGGTGCAGCTAACCTCCAGTGCCATCAAAAACACCGAACTCAAAACGCGAATCATTCACACCAAAATCAAATCTTTAGTGCCAGAGTGGTCACAGGATTGGGCTGGATGGGATACTCCACCCCATTTGCTGAATGTTCGTTCCATTCTCGGCTTCAAGTGGATTCGTCCCTTAGGCAGACTGACGCACACGCCAACGGTGCGACGGCTCTACCGCATTCCCGGGCAGACGAAATTCGCTTGGAATGTGGCAGTTTCCCATCACCGTGATCTTCCTCACTGGCGATATCACATTGACTGGATTGCTCGCCAGCCAGCCCAAGTTGTTTATGAACGGCTTAAACTCGTTCCTGGTGAGCGTTATGGATTCAAACGAGTATTTAGCTGGCTCAAGCTGCTCTGGAACAATCGCTGGCTGCAAGACGGCAGGGAGGTGGTTGGCTTAAATAATATTGGGCGAGTGCAGTTTGTCTGGATGGAAGAAACAGCCGAAATCGGGGTGATGCAAGATTTGTATTGGTATGCTCCTTGGCGATCGGGAAGTGTTGCTTCCAGTCGATTTTATGCACCATTAGAGTTAGAGGAGCCGCCTGTTTTAATTCCAATAATCGAACAGAAAGAGATAAAAACAAAGGCGATCGAGAAGTGATTTTTAGGGTTTTAACTCATCTATTCTTCTGGTTGAAGATTGGGAAGAGAAAGCGAAAAAGTTGTGCGGCGATTTGTACTTTGAACTTGAATCGAGCCTTGTAATCGATTGACTAATTTTTTGACGAGGGCCAGTCCAAGCCCAGTTCCGCCATGCTTCCAGGGATCGTTATTAGGAATGCGATAAAATGTCTCGAAAATGCGATCGTATTCCTGTTCAGCAATTTCGGTTCCCGTATTTGTAACCTGAATTAAAAATGCAGATGTTTGAACATCATTTTCCACATCAGAAACCTGGGCAGAGATAATGATCTGCTCACCGGATGGGCTGTACTTGCAGGCATTGTTCAAAAGTTCTGTAATGATGCGTTCCAGATTGGCTAAATCAGTGGTTATGGGAGGTAAATCAGTTTGAAAGGTGAACTCAAACTGTTGCTGTTGTGCGTGGGCCAGTTCTACAAAGGATTGGGCAATGTGAGGAATCCAAATGTTGAGCTGAATCGGCGTGAGGATGAGCGGTTCGGTTTCTGCCTCTAAGCGAGATAAATCCAGCAGATCGTTGATTAGCCGAATTTCTCGATCGCATTCATCCCCAAGAATTTGGATATATCGCTGCAACCGATCGACATTCACAGGTTGAGTCAGCTCCGATGGGGAGGAGCCAAATTGTTCTCTACCCAATGGAATTTGTAATTCTAATTCTGTTCCGGTTTCCTGATCTCGTTTCAACGTCTGATTGTGGCCAAACAAACTGACTTCAAGCATCTGCACTGCCATTTTGATACTAGACATGGGTGTGCGTAGTTCGTGGGAAACCGTACTCAAAAAATCATCCTTCAGTCGGTTGAGCCGTTCTAATTCTTGTACCTGGGCCTGGGCTGCTTGGTAAAGGCGCGATTGACGAAGGGCGATCGCACATTGATTGGCAACCTGCTGCGCTAAGCGAATTTCCAGGCTGTCAAATGCTGATGAGGGTGGTTTAAACAGCCACATATCGCCAACAACCTGCCCTTCATCAATCATGGGACAAGCCAAAATCGCGAAGCCTTGCCGGGGCGGATAGTTTGTATGGGGAACCCTTTGAGCGTAACAGAACTGGGTGATTTGACCGTGTAACAATTGCCCGTATAAATTTGGTACATCTGCCATTCGGATTTGCATCCCTTTGGCGTGAGGTAAGTTCTCCCGAATGTATTCAAAGCAAATCGTAGAGACTTGTTGCTCAAAGTCGTATAGCGCAGTATCACAGCCCAATAACTCTAGCCCGTCTGACAGTTCTTCAACGGCAGTTTGTAAAATTTGTGCTTCATCCAGGCTGTCCCGAACTTTGTCAGTAATGCGCTTGAGCAAAGCTTCAAATCCGAGAGCCTGATGGAGTTGCGTAGTTCGGAGCCGTACCTGATCTTCAAGGTCGTTGTTTAAATCTTGAATTTCAATGTAAAGCTGGGACTGCTGGATGGCGATCGCCAGTTGATTCGCAATGGCTTGTGCTAGCTCCACTTCCCATTCTTCCCATTGCCAACGGCTCTGATGGTTAAGGCTCAAACTGCCCCACAGTTCACTGCCCACCTCCAACGGAACCAGCAGCCACGCACCGGGATATGCTGCTGCAAACGGCTGATTCACTGCATCTGCATCTCTGCGATAGTCAGCAATATGAACAATTTCTCGCTGCTTGAGTCTAGCCGCCACTGCATTATTTTTATCAGGAATCCGTAAGCCTAGCGCGTTTGACATTTCAAAGTGACGACGATAGCTGGCTACATTCAACCAACACCCATCCTCTGGCAGATATTGCACAATTTCAGCGCGATCGACTTGGAGAAACCGCCCAATTTCCGAAGTTGCAGTGGCAAATACGGTATTCAAATCTAGAGAATTGCGGATGTCTTGAATCACCTGATTCAGGGCTTGCTCTCGATGGGCTTGCTGCTGAATTTGCTGATATAGCTCAGCCTGATGAATGCCGATCGCCAAGTGATTGCTTAACTGCTGGAGCATGAGCCAATTCAGTTCTTCCCAGTAGCGAGAACTCTTACACTGATGCGCTCCCAACAAGCCCCAGAGTTCATTTCTGACCAAAATTGGAATAATTAGCACAGCCCGCACACTCAGGGCCGTCAACAACTCTGCGTAGCACGGTTCAATCTCTGCTGTCAGGACATCGTTAATGCGGTGAATTCTTCCTTGCCGATACGGGTAAATCATCGACTCGCCAAAGCACGGATCATGAATTTCCTGATTCATTAACGAAAGAGATGGCTCACTCACCGATTCTGCCGCAATCTGCCCACTCCAATCTGGCAAAAAACGATACACCACCACGCGATCGACTTGCAAAAATCGCCGCACTTCTTCAACCGTTGTGTAGAGTACCTGATGTAAATTCAACGACTGACGAATCGTCTGCGCAACCCTGGCAATGAATCGCTCTCGCTGTAGAACACGCTGCTCATCAGAAGTCTGACGCAGGGTGAAAACCTCTGTACGAAACTCAGATACCTGTTGCCGCAGTGCTTTAATTTCACCGATCAGTTGCTCTTTGGTTTTAGACTCATCGCTGATGAAATTTGCATTCTTCGATGGGAAGCCTGCCTGCGAGTTTTCCGTCATCATCACCTTTCCAACAAAATCTAAAAGTCGATCGTTCTACCCAGCGATCGTTTCACCAGGTTGATTTGACTAAGATGGTCTAGCGGCAATTTGTATCAGGGGCAGATGTCAAACCGACAAGTGCTTTAGGTCAGAACGCAAATCTTAAAAAAGCTTAGAGGATAAATATCAGAAATGGGTATAGGGAACAAACAGTTACTGGTTTAACTCGGTCAAACATTGTTAATTAACTTGTAAAGTTTCAACCAAATTCTACAAAAGGAAACCCTCACCTTTAGAAAATTCAGCAATTTTACGAGTATGGCGACAACCTCAACAAACAAAAAACCGAGGATTTACGGAAGCTACAAGAAATTCATCAAATGGGTTGAACCCTAGCTTGCGAAAACATTTTATGTATCTTCATGTTTCGGTAACAGCTTAACGTAAAACGTTTATAAAATTTACAAACATCAATCTCTTGGCAGAAATCCTAGATTATTCCCTCTGGGTCTGTTGAAATAGGTGTAAGGTGGGTGGGCGAACTCCGTTCTGCAAAGACTGGGAGGAATGCAATGGCAGATGTAAATGGTATGTGGTTGGGGACGTATTGGCAAAACGGCCATCCCACCCGCTTTGAGGCAACATTCATTCAAGCTGGAAACAGCCTAAGTGGCCGAATTTTGGACGATGGCAACCTGGGAGAAGCGCAGATCGACGGTGAAGTGGTTGGGCGAAGTATCCGGTTTACAAAGCGATACTTAACCACCGCAGGTCACAATGTGATCTACTCTGGTACGCTCTCCGAGGATGCAAATTCCATGCAAGGGCAGTGGAAAATCAATCCACTTCATTCTGGGGCATGGGAAGCCCACCGCAGCGGTGAAAACCTCATGGCAGATTTGAAAAATGCTTTGGAAAAGGAAACCCCGGAGGAAACGCCTGCGTTGGCAGTGACGGAGTGAGGAGCCGAGAATGGGGAGTCGGGAGTCGAGAATGGGGAGCAGGGAGTTGGGAGCAGGGAGTCGGGAGTGGGAAGGAGAAAAGAGGGTAAGGGCGATCGGTTTTTGCCAGTTTTTCAGCAAGGAGACTGTAAATTTCCCTGTATTGGCTCAACGGCTTAACCGCCCGCGATTGATCTGTGGGCGATTGGCATAACGAAGCTAGATAAGCTTGACACATGATGTTTTATGGATTCTCAGCAAGCCTTGAGGATTTTCCCAAAAAGCTCGTTAGAGGCTGCGTCTCCTGTCCTCATCTTTCTTCCCTCCCTCCCCACGTACGGGCGATTCGCGAATCGCTCCTCCTACTCCCTCACTCCCTCACTCCCTCACTCCTCACCACCATCAGCAATCCTCGTTTTATCGATGCGGTTTTGCGGTAGAGTAGCGATGATCTGGTGCGATCGGTTCGTAAAGGAAGAAATTCGTGCATTTGTTAATTCCAGCTGCGGGGTCAGGGCGACGCATGGGGGCCAGCCGTAACAAGCTGCTATTGCCTTTGTTGGGTCAACCGTTACTTGCCTGGACGTTAATGGCCGCTAAACAATCTCAGTCGATTCACTGGGTTGGCATCATTGGCCAGCCAACAGATTGGCCAGACTTTAAGGAAATTGTGGACACCCTAGGGCTGGCAAAGCTGGTGCACTTTATTCCGGGCGGTTCTACTCGCCAAGAATCTGTCTATCAAGGGCTGAAAGGTTTACCCACCATTGCGGAACAAGTGCTGATTCACGATGGGGCCAGATGTCTGATTACTCCTGCCCTGTTCGATCGCTGCACTACAGAACTCGCAACCTGTAACGGGCTGATTGCCGCTATCCCGGTCAAAGATACGATTAAAGTAGTCAATTCCAGCACCCAAACCGTTGACAGCACCCCCGATCGCAGTCGGCTATGGGCAGCCCAAACGCCCCAAGGCTTTTCAGTGGAAAAACTGCGCCAATGCCATGATGAAGGACTACGGCAAGGCTGGGAGGTGACAGATGATGCCGCCTTATTTGAGCAGTGCAACCTCCCTGTAAAAATCGTTGAGGGTGAAGAAACCAACCTGAAGGTGACAACCCCGATTGATTTAACGATCGCTGAGTTTATTTTGCGACAGCGAGGGAATGAGGAGTAGGGAGTGGGGAGTAGGGAGTAGTATTCCCCTGCCCCTTCTCTACCGTCCCTTCAGATCAGAAATTGCTCCTTTCGTCATCGCGGCGATCGCCTGATCGGTGGCTTTGGGCAGGTGATAGTACTTTCCGCCTGCTTGTTTGGCCAGTTCTTTAGCAAATCCGGTGGAGACAAATTTGTTTTCGGTATCAATCACCAACAACTGAATGCCGAGGGCGCGAATCTTTCCGGCAATGTCCAGCAGTTCTGCCTTAATATCGGGCTTTTCATCATCCAATTTCGGCTCACCCAACGATCGAGAGAGGGGAATATTGCCCCGACCATCAGTAATCGCGACAATCACGACCTGACCAATATCGCCAGACTGCTTGGCGTTCATGCCGACTCGTACGGCTTGAGTTAGCCCATGGGCCAACGGAGAACCTCCTCCACAGGGCATTCTTTCTAACCTGCGGCGGGCAGAGGTGATCGATCGCGTGGGAGGTAGCAGTACCTCAGCTTGTTCGCCCCGGAAGGGAATCAGAGCCACCTGATCGCGGTTCTGGTAAGCCTCGGTCAGTAAGCGCATCACCGCCCCTTTGGCTGAATTCATCCGGTTCAGTGCCATCGAACCCGAAGCATCCACCACAAACACAATTAAGGCTCCTGCCTTGCGGGCGAGTCGTTTGGCACGAATATCGCTTTCTTCGACGAAGACTTTTTTGCGGGAAGTGGGGGATAAAGCCTGATCCCGTTGGTCAAACCGTTGCCGTCTTGCTTTCTGGTAAGGAGCTGCCGATCGCAGGGTAGCATCGACCGCAATCCGACGCACTTTGCCTCTTGGTAAAACGGGTTTAATATAGCGTCCCCGATCGTCCGAGAAAATAATACTGCGGGCACCAGATTTGCCCCGTCGTTGTGCCATCTGGGCAAAGTACAGCACTGTTGGATCGAGAATTACCCCTTCGGGGTCAAAGACAAATTCTTCGGGGATATCCGGCGGAGTTTGATCCTGTTCTTCGTCCTCTTCCTCCTGCTCCTCTTCCTGCTCATCCTGATCTTGAGGAGATTCTTCCTGACTTTCAGGGGGTGGCGGGGGTGGGGGTGGCGGTT
>PVWD01000282.1 GCA_003003615.1 filamentous cyanobacterium CCP2
GAACACAGCAAAATCGTCTAAGATCATCCACAACTGACCAGTGGAGCAAACTATGAAGTGGTGGCGCAACCTTAAAAAGAATTCATTAGCTCGCTTTGGAGCAATTGTTCTCATCGTCTTCTACACTGTGGCGATTTTCGCTGACTTTGTTGCCCCCTATGACTCTGACTCTTTCCAGCCAGAAGGCTCTCTGCTGCCGCCTACTCAAATTTACTGGCAAACTGAAGCAGGACAATTCATTGGCCCCCACGTTTACCCCACGACTCAGGGCCCCGTTGATATTGACACCGGCGATCGGATTTTAGAGGTCGATCGGAGTCAGCCTTCTCCCCTCCGCCTGTTGGTTCGAGGAGAGGAATACAACTTTTTGCGATTAGAACTGCCCCTGCCTACCCGGTTTTCCTTTACTGATCCTGCTTTTCAAGACATTGTGCTTTTTCCTGGCATTCCAGCCAACCTGCACTTATTTGGAGCCGTTGGCGAAGGGCGAATTAACCTCTTAGGAACTGACGAAGCCGGACGGGATCAGTTCAGTCGTCTAGTGTTTGGTAGCCGCATTAGCCTAAGCATTGGACTCATTGGCATCCTCATTTCTTTTCCGCTGGGAATGCTGGTTGGCGGCATATCAGGCTACTTTGGCGGCATTGTAGACGCGCTCCTCATGCGGTTCGTTGAAGTGCTGATGACGATTCCCAGCATTTACCTGCTGGTCGCCCTGGCCGGAGTTCTTCCACCCCAACTCAGCGATGCTCAACGGTTTTTGCTCATTACCCTCATCACTTCATTCGTTAGCTGGTCAGGTTTAGCGCGAGTGATTCGAGGGCAAGTGTTGTCCATTAAGGAACGGGAATTCGTTCAGGCAGCAAAGGCCATGGGCGGGCGATCGATTTACATCATCATTCGCCACATCCTGCCCCAAACAGCAACTTATCTGATTATTTCCGCAACTTTAGCCATTCCGGGCTTCATTGTGGCAGAGGCAACCCTTAGCTTCATTGGCTTGGGCATCCAACAAGAGCCATCCTGGGGAAATATGCTTTCTCGCGCCACCAACGCCTCCATTCTGGTGCTGCATCCTTGGTTGGTTCTTGCTCCTGCCGCACTCATTGTCCTTACCCTCCTTGCCTTCAACCTGTTAGGAGACGGACTGCGGGATGCGCTTGATCCTCGTAATCTCCAGCGATAACCCTTCTACACTGGACTCTGCCCATAAAAAGGCAGTGCTTCCGACCAATGGGGACGATGCCCGCTCTGCCATTCCAAATTTGCTAAATCCAGCAGGGCCGCTGCCGTTTGACCTAGCCCTCCCTCTGCCTGAACCAGTTGATAAGGGGTCTGTAGCTCTGCCAAGGTTTTGAGCCACTCATCCTGATTCAGGACAGCATCAGCCCGTTTAACTTTCAGCACTGGTCGCATTGCCTCTTCATTGGACTGAGAAGAAACGATCGCTTCCGAGTTTGGTCGCAAAACTGAATAAATTGCGGTGTGCAGTTCTCCCCGTTGGGCTGGCATTTGTACTGCAATTTCTACCCATTCAGAATCAGATGGGGGCAATGTCCATGTTTCCTGAAAATTGGCTAGATACGCATCCCAAGCAATCACTGCTAGCGTAGAAACAGCAAATAGGGGAATATCCAACTGTTGCGCCAATGTACGAGCTGCCACAACGCCTAAACGTGTTCCCGTAAAGCCGCCTGGACCTTTCGCCACTGCAATAAATGCTAAATCAGCCCAATTTTGAGGGGAAAGGAACGCCGCCAGCCGATCGTGAAATTCCGTAGACAAATCTCGCCCCAAATTTTTCCAAACTTGAATCCGAGGCTCACCTGCGATAGTTCCGATTGCCAGCCCTAAATCGGGGCTAGCAGTATGAATTGCCAGAGCATAACTTTGATTCGTCTTCATCCACTGTAGCCGCTACGCCTCTTGCCTAGATTAGCGGTGTTCCTTATCGTAGCAATTTATCCTAGCAACTTCCCCACAAGAGATTGGAACAAGTTGCATATTGGGTTAACTTGCATAGTGGCAGAAAAGCGTAAAGACACGGCAGATGCTCATCCACCATGTCTTACAAATTTTGCTGATGATAGCGGGAAAATCGTTAAGGACAACCACCTTCCCGCAACAGCTACGATCGCTTACTTAACAGACACCTTACCGCCTGCTGCTTCGATCGCTTTCTTCGCTTCCTCAGCCACTTCCTTTGCCACTGCTTCCTTGATGGGCTTTGGAGTTGATTCAACCAGATCCTTCGCCTCTTTCAGACCCAGACCAGTCAATTCGCGTACTGCTTTCAGCACAGCAATCTTCTTATCCGCCGGAACTTCTTCCAGAACGACATCAAACTCGGTCTTCTCCTCGACTTCCTCAGCCGGAGCAGCAGCAGCACCGGGAGCCGCCATCATCATTCCACCAACCGGAGCAGCAGCACTGACCCCAAATGCTTCTTCGATTTGCTTGACCAGATCAGCCGCTTCTAGCAGTGTGAGGGTTTTAAGCTGTTCCAAAATTTCATCAGTTTTTGCAGACATGAGTTAACTCCTGAATGTTGTAATCAATAAATCGTGAACCAAACTGTAGAACCAACAGGTTCCTATGCAGCCTCGTCTTGCTTGTCTTTGTCCGCCACTGCTTGCAAAGCTCGCGCCAAAGAACCTGGAACTTCGTTAATGCCGACAGCCAGCTTGGTGGCGACACCATTGATAGCACCTGCAATTTGCGCCATCAGTTGCTCCTTCGACGGTAGATCGGCGATCGCCTTTACATCGTCTTCGGTTAGCAGACGGCCTTCCATTGCACCACCGCGAATAACGGTCTTCTTAGTGACTTTTTGGAATTCCTGATATGCCTTCAGCGCACCGCCTAAGTCCTCCTTGATGAACAAGAACGCAGAGGACTCTTTGCAAAGTTCAGTAATCGGTTGCCAATTTGGATCGTCCTGAACTGCAATCCGCATTAGCGTGTTTTTAGTGACTTTGCACTCTGCACCTGCCGGACGCAAGCGATTTCGCAAGTTGGTGATCTCAGCAACGGTTAACCCTTTGTAGTCAATCACCACTGCAAGCTGAATTTCCGACAAGGACGCTTGCAATTCGGAGACAATCTCCTTTTTGTTTTCCAGCGTTCTACCCACTTCTGTCTCACCTCCTTGTAAAACGGGGTAAATGACTGCCCAACTCGCAATCCTCAACCTTTAACCATGCCGTTCACACCAAAAACCCCCTGACTAAGAGCCGGGGGGAATGGGCTTAAGCTTCGTACTCATCAATTACAGAACGAGTTACGTCACTCTAGACCAACCTCGGCAGGATATTAAGCGATCACACCTGCTGTCTCCGGCATGGCATATTCAGTTGAGCAAAATTTATCAGTACTGTTCTCCTGAGTAGAACCGAACTACGCTGCTTCAGTCAGCTTCATATCCCGCAGCGAATTGACATCAACCTGAATCGATGGGCCCATTGTCGCAGCCACATAGATACTGCGCCAGTAACGACCCTTCGCACCAGAAGGACGGTTACGATCGATCGTCTCCTGAAGAGCCTTCAGGTTGATCAGCAAATCTTCCTCTGAAAAAGAGGCTTTGCCAAACATAACATGAACAATTCCAGTTCGGTCAGCCCGAAACTCTAGTTTACCTGCCTTAAACTCCGCGATCGCTTGTGCGACATCAGGCGTTACCGTGCCGCCCTTCGGGGAGGGCATCAAACCACGAGGCCCCAGCAAGCGTCCTAATTTTGCCACCTGCGGCATGACATCCGGTGTCGCAATCAACACGTCAAAATCCAGCATTCCCCCCTGGATTTCATTGATTAGCTCTTCCGAACCAGCAATGTCTGCACCAGCATTCGTCGCTTCCGTTACTTTCTCTCCCCGCGCAATGACTGCAACCCGCACAACTTGCCCTGTGCCCTTAGGTAAGGCTACCGTTGTCCGTAGCTGCTGGTCGGTGTACTTGGGATCGATGCCAAGACGAATATGCGCTTCTGCCGACTCTGGAAACTTTGCCGTTGCGGTTTCCTTTAACAGCTTCAGTGCTTCCAACGCCTCGTAAGGACGCTCTTCAACCTTCTTGTGCAGTTCCTGCAATCGACGAGATAACTTCCTAGCCATTTCTCACTCCTGGGGTCATAACGAGAAATTACCTCTCCCCCTGTAAGGTTTACCTGATTAACGATCGGTCTAATCAACTTAAAACCGTCTAATCAACGACGGTGACACCCATGTTGCGGGCAGTTCCCTCAACGATCTTCATTGCGGCATCAATATCATTTGCATTGAGGTCAGGCATCTTCGTCTGGGCAATTTCCTGAAGCTGCGCTCGCGTAATTTTGCCCACCTTTTTCTTATTGGGTTCACCTGAACCTTTGTCAATACCAGCCGCTTTGCAAATCAAAACCGATGCCGGTGGCGTTTTCAGGACGAATGTAAAGCTTCGGTCTTCAAAAACCGAAATTTCTACCGGAATCACCAAACCCACTTGGTCAGCAGTTCTGGCGTTATATTCCTTACAAAACATCATGATGTTGACCCCGTGCTGACCGAGTGCCGGCCCAATCGGGGGGGCAGGGTTCGCCTTCCCTGCCTGAATTGCCAACTTAATAATTGCTACAACCTTCTTTGCCATTGATGAACTAGCTCTGCTTCTGAACCTGATTAAATTCCAACTCAACGGGCGTATCTCGTCCAAAAATGGAGAGTAACGCTTTTAGCTTGCTGCGCTCAGGGCTAACCTCAATGACCTCGCCTTCAAAGTCTTTAAACGGCCCTGATAACACCAAAATTTTGTCTCCTGCCGCCATGTCGATCTTGACGATCGCTTTTTGCTCCTGAGACTGCTTAAAGATGCGCTCCACCTCCGCCATGCCCAGAGGAACAGGCTTTACATGCCCCCGTCCCCGTCCATAACGTCGCTTTTGCTCAGCACCAACAAAGTTGATGACATTCGGCGTGTTCTTCACAACCTGCCAGGTGTCATCATCCATCACCATCCGCACCAAAACGTAGCCAGGAAAAACCTTTTCAGCAATTTCCTTAGGCTTGCCGCTCTTTCGAGGCTTCAAAGCAGGAGTCTGAGGGATTTCAATCTGAAGGATGCGATCGGCGACCTCCAAAGTATCGATTCGCTGCTCCAAGTTAATCTTCACTCGATTTTCGCAGCCAGAAGCAACCTGAACTGCGTACCATCGAGCCGACTTGGTAACAGACGAAGGATCTAATGAAGACTCTTCCTCCTCAAACGGCATCAAATTTTCGGACTCATCTGATGCGAAAGACATTTAGAACACCTGCGTAGCAGCCCAACTGAAAAGATTATCAACGAGATAAATGAGTGATGCAGACAAAATAACCATCAGGATGACCGCAATTGACTCGCTGATTAGCTGCTGCCGACTTGGCCAGACAACCTTTCCAAGCTCCTCGCGGGTTCCCTGCATGAAATTTACAATATTAAATGAAGAACTCGAACCCTCTGCCTTTTGAGAGTCTTTGGAGTCCTTCACTGAACTCTTAGGGTCTTTATTTGTTTGTGCTTCTGCTTCGTTTTTCTTTGCCACAGCTTTTTATCGCCTCACGGTGGGACTTGCAATCGTTTGAATTCTAGTCTAGACGTATATTGAGCTAAGTGGGACACAGCGCGCCCTGGAGGACTCGAACCCCCGACATCAGGTTTTGGAGACCTGCGTTCTACCAACTGAACTAAGGACGCACGTACCGAAGCAGATCCGGTGATGCCTTTCCTAGTCTAGCAGGTCATTACCATTCGTGGTTAGCAATTTAGCTGCCAGTTTCGCTTGGGTAAAAGGTGCCCAGACCAACAACTAAAGCGCAATGACGAATGAGTGCCTACTCTAGGGGACGATCGAACCGTTGTTTCAAGCGGGTTGCCTTACCAACCCGATCGCGCAGATAGTACAATTTCGCCCGACGTGCCTTTCCTCGACGCAGCACCTTGATGCTAGCAATCCGAGGAGAGTGAAGCAGGAAGACCCGCTCAACCCCAACGCCCTGGAAAATGCGCCGTACAGTGATGGTTTCATTAATTCCACCATTCCGCATGGCAATAACAGTGCCCTCATAGGGCTGAACCCGCTCTTTACCACCTTCACTGATCCGAACCCCCACGCGGACGGTATCACCAACGTGGATCGTCGGAAGATCCGACTTTAATTGTTCCGCTTCAATCGAGCGGATAATTTCCTGTGCCTTCATTCGACCCTAGCAAAACTCACAATCGTCTATAGTAACGTGAGAAGTGGTTAAAGTCTAGCCCTGGACATGATATTGCTGATTCCAAACTAACAGGACTTACGCAAAATTTTCAATTGTAGGGTGGGCAGTGCCCACCCTACGCTAAATCTGGAGGTATGAAACAGAGCGTGCGTAAATCCTGACCAATTTTTTAGATTACCCAGCAAGGGCTAAACCATCCGCTCTAGGCTCAGAGGCAGCAATTAGGGTTCCATTGTGGCGGAGAATAACTTGTCCTTTGCCAAAATTTCTGCCGTCAGGCTTTATCTGAATGACATGTCCTCGATCGCTTAATCCCAGCACAACCGATCGAGGAACCGATTGCTCCAGCCAAATATTTTTGCCTGTTGTCACCTGCCATCGAGGAGCATCTAAAGCTGCTTGGGGATTCATGCCATAGTCCTGCAAGTTGACGACAACTTGAACATGCCCTTGGGGTTGCATATGTCCACCCATGACACCAAAGGGGCCAAGGGGTTGATTTCCCTGCGTTAAAAATCCGGGAATGATGGTGTGAAACGATCGCTTTCCGGGGGCGATTTGGTTAGCGTGTCCTGCTTCCAAAGTGAAACCCATGCCGCGATTTTGCAGGGCAATTCCCGTTTCAGGAATTAAAATACCACTGCCGAACCCTTCGTAGTTGGACTGAATGAAAGACACCATTAGATCTTGATCTGCCGCTGCCAGATAGACCGTTCCACCAGTGGGCAAACCCGCCTGAAAAAAGTTAGCTCGATCGCCAATCAAGCCCCGCCGTTTCGCTGCGTAGGGTTTGTCCAACAATTGTGCGGGAGATACCCTCATCCAATCCGGATCAGCGACGTACTGATGGGCATCAGCAAAGGCAAGTTTCATCGCTTCTAACTGCCAGTGAAGGCTAGTCACAGAGTCGCGAGGATATTGGGCCAAATCAAATCCTTCCAGGATGTTTAAGGCGATTAACGTCGCAATTCCCTGACCATTCGGCGGAATTTCCCAGATGGTCAAATCTCGGTAATTTGTGGAAATGGGCTGTACCCAATCTGGCTGATGCGCTGCCAAATCTGCCATTGTCAAATAACCTCCTGTTTCTGAGGCAAAGTTCGCCATGCGTTCGGCCAGTTTGCCAGAGTAAAAGCTTTCTGCTTCGGTTGTGGCAATTTCTCGCAGCGTAGCGGCATGGTTCAGACTGCCCCAAATTTCGCCAGGATTAGGAGCGCGATCGTTTGGGAAGAAAGTTGGTTTGAATGCCTCAAATTCTTTACCTGCCTGGGACAAAAACAGAAGTTCGGCTGATTTCCAGGCGCGAGCCGTTTCAGGTGAGACAGGATAGCCCTGTTCTGCATAGCGAATGGCAGGTGCAAACAATTGTTCAAATGGCAATTTTCCCCATCGTTTCCACAACGCTCTCCAGGCAGAAACGGCTCCTGGCACAGTAACGGGCAACCATCCCAATTGGGGTACGCGATCGAATTCCTCAAATTCCTTCAAATTCAAGGATTGGGAACTGCGGCCAGAAGCATTTAATCCATGAAGCTGACCATCCCAAACGATCGCAAAGGCATCAGACCCAATCCCGTTAGAAGTCGGTTCAACAACCGTTAATGCGATTGCCATTGCGATTGCGGCATCTACGGCATTCCCTCCTGACCAAAACATTTCCATTCCTGCCAGTGTTGCCAGAGGCTGACTGGTTGCAGCTGCGTAATTTTTACCCAAAATAACACGACGAGAGGAAGGATAAGGATATTCAGTCAGGGAGGGAGAGTACATGATAAAAAATGATTAGTGAAGAATAGAAAAAATTGGGAAGCAGGGGTAATTTACTTCAAGCTTTGTTTGGCAGTTTGAGTGATCTGCTGAATGATTTGTTGCTCAGAAAAATGATCCGTTGAAGCCATACTTAACCAGAGCAAATACTCAATATTTCCCGCTGGCCCGAGCAGAGGTGACCAAGTTAAACCGTGATAATGCCAGCCCAGTTCTTGAGCAGCCATCAGGACAGCACCGATCGCCTCTGCCTGATCTCGCTCATCCCGCACCACACCTTTTTTCCCGACTTTTTCCCGCCCGACTTCAAACTGCGGCTTCACCAACAGCACCACTTCTCGCGGCGGCTCCAGCAGTTGCCAGAGGGCTGGTAATACTTTGGTTAGCGAAATAAACGACACATCCACTACCCCTAAATCAGGACGAAGTTGATCCTCTGCGTACAATTCTTCTGGGGTTAAATGCCGTAAATTAGTGCGTTCTCGCAAGATTACACGCGGATCTTGCCGAATTGTCCAGGCAACCTGCCCGTAGCCCACATCAACGCCATAAACCCGTTTGGCTCCGGCTTTTAGCAAACAATCGGTGAATCCCCCTGTCGAAATGCCGCCATCCAAACAAACCCGATCGCTCACCTGGATCTGAAATTCT
>PVWD01000283.1 GCA_003003615.1 filamentous cyanobacterium CCP2
CGCCAGGAAAGGCTGGTCTTCTAATCCCTGGACTTGGGACTGCCAGTGGGCGATGAGGGTTTGGGACTGAAGCCGATGAGGGCGATCGGGAGTAATCTGGCTGGCTTTTTGAATGGCAAGCTCCAAGGCGTTGCGATCACCCCATTTGGCGATCGTATTGGCGACTAAAAGCTGGTTCAAGTCTTGCAAATGGTCTTGCCAAGTGTGCATGGCGGCTTGGGCATCGGCATAAAATGGGCTGTCGGGTGAAATGTTTCGGGTGGCGGCAACCGCTTCCATCAACTGCCACACTTGGGCGATCGACGGTTGATGCTCTGTTCGTTCCAGGCTGGTTTCAGCAAGCTGGCTAGCCTGACTAATTTGGATCAAGTCTTGCCCTTCTGGAGGTAAATCAGGATTCAGGGGAATCGTCTGAGCCGTTGCAAAGGCCCCTTCCCGATCACCCTGCCGCCATTGTTCTAAGCCAAACGAAATCAGCGTCTGGCTCCACTGCTTTAGGGCAACCTCAGCCTCGACAGTGGCATAGGTATTGGGGGCAACGTTGCGGAGCAGGGTAATCGCCTCAGCCAATTTTTCAGGCTGATTGGACTTTGCCAGCTTTTGGGCATGAGTTAACGATTCTCGCGCCGTTTTCTCCCGCACAACCTGCTTAAACAACACATCTGCCTGCTGGAGCCGCCAATAGTCATGGTTGAGATAGCCTAACTCAATCACTTGCTGCGAGGCTAGCCGCCAATTTTGAGCTTGAATTGCATCCTGAGCAACGGCAAAAATTGCTTCTCCGGTTTGCCACTCCTTCTGCCAGGCGGTAATGGCTTCTTGTGCCTGAGCATAAACTGGGCTGGACTCTGGAATGTGGCTGACTGCCTCGATCGCCCCTGCCAAATCACTTTGGGCCATCCGTCCTCGCGCAATCACCAAAATTAAGGCTGACCAATCTGCGATCGACTGTTGAGCATCCCGGTAAAAGGGTTGCTCTGGGGCCCAATTTTCCACCAGTTCCATGCCTGCCACCAAATCTGGTAATTCGCCCGATCGCACCAGGTTTTGGGCACAATACAGCCGTTGCACCCCTGGAGAGTCCGATGACACCTTACGACAGTTGGCGGATGGCGGCGGACTGGCCAACCACACAAACGCCAAAGCCGTTATGCCGCTAAACGTTCCCAGTACTGAAAACCAGATAATCAGCCACTTTTGTGTCTCTGGGTGCGGCTTCAATTTTTGTGAGGTTTCAACAACTTTCGGTGCCACTGTGCGGTACAGATCGACCGAAGTAAGCGAGGCATGGTTTGCCAGCCTTATTGCCCGTGAACGGGTTGCTTGGGTGAATCGTTGCAGCGGAATCGTTGGAAAAGCAAAAAGCGGCTTTGTCTTCACCCGCTTAACAGGCTTCGCTGTAGGTTGAACCGCCTCCTGGAATGGCTCTGATGCCTCTGTCGGAGTACGCTCTACCCAGTGAATCATCGACGGATCGATCGCCGCAGGTTCTACAACTTCAGGTTGAACCCTTTCGGGTTGAGTCGATCGTCGTTGCAAATCAGCTCGGTTGGGTTGCGGGAGCGTAGGTAATTTGAGGGGTTGAATGGGCTGCGAATTCGGGCGAACTCGCTTCGGGGCAACGGGAAAACTAGGGGTGTGTTTTGTGACTCTTGGCGGATCAATCGGATTTTGTACCATAGCCCACTTAACGTACTTGATTTGGAGTAGACGCTAGATGTTAGAAAGCTAAAATCAGAGGCTCTATATTTAGCGTCTGAGGTTAGCTGGTCATTGCACGTCAAGCTTACTGGCAAATTTCGTTAGTGAATCAAAAATCTGAGTTAAGCCTCGTTAAGAAAAGGGGGAGTGGGGAGTGGCACGAAATTTTGCGTCTGTGCTGGCAGGGAGGAAGAAAGGGGAGAGGGGCAAAAAATGAAAATCGCTCACCTGATGGTTCAGATGAGCAACAAAGTCAGGCGATAAGGAACAAGGAAAAACTACATCGCTTCGGCTGGATTGGTTTGACGGTAGCCAAAAAAGTCGATCGAATAATTTGTAATTGTAATGCCGGTTTGTTCTTCAACTAGGCGGATAATTTCTTCAGGAAGCTCTACATGCACATCCACAATTTGGTTCGTATCCAAACAGTTAACATGGCTGTGGGGATCGCTGATGTTGCCATAGAGCCGCCCATCCGATCGCTCTACACACTCAATGACACCCTGAGCAGACAACGCCTCCAGGTTTTGATACACCGATGTATGCCCAATGGCCTTGCCCTGTTGATTGAGGCGATCGTAAATTTCCCGCGCTGATAAATGTTCTTGGGCTTGCCAGAGCAATTCTAGAATAAAGCGACGCTGCTTACTTAGGCGCATTCCTAGCGTCTGGCAATAGTCTAGAGCGTCTTCTAGAGATTGAATCGGTTTACGTCCGGGCATCCGTGTCTGAGTTCCTGCCATTTCTCACCTGACTAAATCCAACGATTTTAACTTTTTTAACTTTTAATCGATCGATTGCCTTGAGCAAAACCACTTGAAGCAATCATTTCACCATTTTTACTTTTTATATTGGCGATGTGTCGTCTATTTTACTTGTGTTGTGCCTGCACCGACGACCCATCAACGCGATATCTATCAGCCACTTGATTGAGCAAGTAACTTGATTGAGCAAGCAAGTTGACTGAGCAAGTCAGCGTTTTTTATCCCTTCCCTCAACGGCACCCCTACTGTTCAGTATCAGGGTGCTAAAGCAAACTCACTACAACTTTAACTTAGATTTAATGGGTATGTCTACTTGACAGGCGTTCGGTTTCTGCTCCTGTGGAGATAAAAATGTTAATTGGCACTTCGGCAATGTTGGTGGCATTTGTGGCAGGACTGCCCCTGGCTGAATCTGCCTATAAGGTTCTGATTCATTGGGGAGAATCACCCGATAGTTCATCCAGCCGATCGCTGAGAATTCCCAATTCATCGTTGAGTTCTCGTTGATATTGAATCGTGGCTTCCACTTCCGATCGGGTGGCGTAGTTATCCAGATCAAGCTGTTGTTCCAGTTGGTTGAGGCAAGCATTTAGTCCGGCGGCAAATTCGTCGCGTGTCACGGGTTGATCCCCTCTGAACGTACCATCGGCGTATCCAGATAGGCAGTCGATCGATTCTGTGGAATTAGGAACTTCTTGGGCAGCCGCTGGGAAAGCGAAGAGACTGGTACTAGACAATAGGACGATCGAAAGCGGGAAAAGCTGTTTCATAAATGGGAGCAAAATCTTACGAACCTTGCTCTCAGCCTAGCGTACCGAAAACGCTTTTTGTATGGGCGTTTTGCTTTTCCCAGCGTGATAGAAGCGGGATTAAGATGAAACACTCGATCGTGCGGTTTGCTCAAAGCGAACCGAACTGGGCAAAAGCAAAATTGGCTTGGCCAACTTCACGCGCAGTACGTGAGGAAGGGTAGAAATGTGATTTAGAACATCGTCAAGGTGTTGGCGAGATGTAATTGTGATGCCGATCGTGGCTCTGGCTGTGCCTTCAGTGATATTGAGGCTACGCAAATCAGGGGGAATGTCCATTTCAACAAGCTTATTGAGAATGGGTCTGAAGGTGTCAGGCTGATCTGACAAGGTGAGTTGAAGCTGAATTTGGCAGCGATCGCAGTTCCAAACCAGGGAACACAGCTTTTCTGGAGCGAGTTCGCGCACATTGGAACAGTGGGTTTGGTGAACGCGCACAGGACGTTTTGAGGAACTTACCACCCCCACAATGGCATCACCGGGCAATGGCATACAACACGATGCAATACGCCAATTTTGCTCTCCGAGTTGGGCGATCGGTTCAGTACAAAGTCCGGGCTGTTCAGAGGATGGGTTGAAGTTTTGCAGCAAGTCTTGAAGCTGGGAAATGCTTAGCTCACCGCAGCCAACCATGCTGAGCAAATCATCCACTGAAGCGCGGTTTAGCAGTTTGGCAACCTGTTCAAGCGTTTGGCGATAGTTCCGGATATTTTTCCCAAAAGCCTGCTTTACCTGCTTCCAGCCACGATGAATATTGACCCGCTTTACCCCCCGCAGAATTCCCCGTTTCGCAATTCTTGTCACCACAAATGCTAACCATTCTGGATTAGGGGTTGCCTCTGGCTCTTTAATAATTTCTACAATGTCACCTGTTTTCAGCCGCCGATCGAGCGGCACTTCCCGACCATTCACCAATGCCCGCACACATCGATCGCCCACCTTGGTATGAATCATGTAGGCAAAATCGATCGGAGTGGCACCATAGGGTAGTTTCACCACGCGGTTGTGGGGCGTAACTGCATAAACCGTTCCGTTCTGATGGGAGGAGCTAGCGATTTGAGTTTCTGTAATTAAACGGATCAGTGCTTCTACATTCAGGATGGGCAGATTAAACCCAGTAAAGATAGACTTATGCGTGGCAATTAGAGACTGGAAAAACGCCGGATGACGGACAACCACAGCATCCACATTCAGTTGGCTGCCGCAAATCAAAAACATGACATCGTACAAATCCACAAACTCTGAATGGAGTGCTGTCGTATTTGCCTGTTCAATCACTCTTTCATAGTCCAGGCTGAGGTGGCTGTTGCCCAGTTCCAAAAGCTTACGAATGACTTGCTGAGCTTGTTCTGCCCCAAAATAAAGTTTGACCTGCATGTGGATGACGCAGATCAAAAAAGGAGGGAGATACACCATGAGCCGATCGGCTTCAATCAGCGCGTGAAGCTGTTCCATTTCTGCCCGACGGCGATCGAAATCCTCGTAATCTCCATTCCATCCCGGTTCCAACGCTAAATCTAGAAGCGTCTCTAGACCAATCAAAACGCTGGATACCATTGACATTGTGAGTGGGGGCTAAGAGGCTAGGAAGCAGAAGCAGGCTGATATTTTTTGGCGAGATGATCCCGCATTGCCTGTCGTCCATTGAAGGGTGGTTGAGGGACGGGCACTTTGGGGGGCGGAGAAGGAACCACAGTTAATTCACCCGTGCCAATTTTATCGAGTAAACCCGCAATCCAGGGCTTTCCACCGTACGTACAGTTATAGCTGTAAGCAATCTCCTCAAGCACCTGCCGAGTTTCTGGAGACATTCGCATTGACACTGTTTCGTTATTGAGAACAGGACGTTTGCCTCGACCGAGAGCCAGTTGATCTGTTTTAGGATTAGGATTTGCCACAACTCTAAAACCTTACGCGAAGAACACTAAACAAGAATTACTACCCAAACATTCGCCAACCAAAAGCTGACCGTAAACAAGTCATCCTGCCAGCGTTAAAGCACAGATGCTTACTGCAAATTTGGCTTGAAAAACGCACAGGCACTTCAAGCTTTAAGATTTCTTCCACGAATTCGCTTTGAGAAGCTTAATGGCTTTGCACCAACACTCTAGCAAAATGATTTGCTAAAGCTACAAGACTTTACAGGAACATCATAGGGCTTCACAAGGGCTTTATCCAACCGTATTTTCCGCAATAGGACATTCATATCATACTGGAGGTTTTGCATTTATTTTTGCAAAAGATGCAGAATATATCCAAAACCTGTGGTAGGTTTAGCATAAGTCAGTTCGACTGACCCACCTCTCGACAAGGAGAACACGGTGATGGGCGCATTTAATCTACTTGGATTTGTCGGTTCACTGTTGTATTCAGCGTTGTACAGCGGAGAGGCTTTGAAGCCTCCGATCGCCAATCTCGCGGCTCCATCCAGGGTTCCTGATTCAGAAGCAACGGTGGTGAAGGCGATCGAACCCCACAAGACGGGGCGAGTGCGCTTCCAGGGATCGGAATGGTCTGCCCGCAGTGAGCAAATGGTGACGTTGAAACCGGGCGAAGTGGTGTACGTCGTCGGTCGGGATAATATTACGCTGCTGGTGGAGCCTGCCTCTTGGGAAGGCGATCGGCAAACCACGCAGACTTTAACTTCAGTCGGATAAATCCGGGAGGGGTGGATGGATTGTTTTTGCAGAAGCGTCTTTTTTGCTGCGCGAATTCAATGAACTTGAATCGCTTCAAGCAGTTTGGTTTTCCTGAAGGAAACTTGAGGGCTGCTTTCTCATGTTTCCTACCTGCATGACACCAAGTTAGGACAGTTGGAAACTGCAAATTTTGCTGAGTCAGCAAACTGCTCCGACTGAAGTTTATGTCACTTCACATTTTGTCCGTCTATTACGTGCAGTGTTAAGTGGCAGACTGCTTACTTGCCTCTGCGGCAGCCAAGCGCAAACCTAACCCGATGAGAGCAGCACCAGTTAAACGCTCCAGCCAATGTGAACAAGATAAAATGCGTCTCCTAAAACCTTGCTGAGAAATAACCATTGCTACTGCCGCAAACCAAACTAACGCTACGGCAGCAACGGTCATTCCATAAACCGCTTGCATTGCTATTGACGTTGAAGGTTGCACAATCTGAGTGAATAACGCTAGAAAAAATAGTGTTGCTTTGGGATTTAGCAAATTACCGAGAAAACCGATACGGAACGCTGCCCACCTCTTAATGTCTCGTTGTTGCTCAATATCTTCTAAAGCAGTTACTTTTTTTGTAGCTTTCAAGGATTTAACGCCAACATAGATAAGGTAAACAGCACCGACCCATTTCAAGACATTGAACAGTAGGATTGATTCGGAAATTAAAGAACCAATCCCAATCAGTGAATAGGTTGCATGGACAAGATTGCCAACACCGACCCCAATCGCCGTATATATCCCTGTCCGCCGAGAGTACAATAAGCTGTTACGCAAAGTTAGTGCAAAATCAGGCCCAGGAGTTACAACTGCTATAAAACTGATGGCGAAAACAGTTAACCAATCTGATAAAAACATCACTTCATCTCGCCGCGAAGAACTTCCAGCGAAAGATTAGCAGTGATGCTTAGCGTATTCTGAACCTGTGACTACAGAGTAATCAGCAAGTATGAACTGTAAGTCGCACATTTCAACAGAAAATCTAGGAGGATTTCCTCATTCAAAAGTAAGCCACCCAACTACAGTTTCACCTGCTTCAATTGGCTGCGGGGATCAGCCGATCGCATTGTCCGCAATTTCTCGTAAAGTTCCTTTTCAGCAGCACTGGGGTTTGCTGGAGGGATGATCAGAATTTTTACCAGTTGATCCGTTCGATCGCCCTTAGAAGTCCGCCAACCTTTGCCCCGAAGCCGCATCACCTGACCCGATCGAACGCCTGCGGGGACATTCATGGTTACAGAACCATCAGGGGTGGGAACTTCGACGGATGCACCCAAAACCGCTTCATCTGGGGCGATCGGCAATTCACACAGCAAATTATCGCCATCAAACTGGAAGAACGAGTGAGGTTGAAGCTCCACAACCAGGTAAAGATCCCCCCGTTGACGGCTATAGGGATTCATTTGCCCCTTGCCTTTCACCCGAATCCGAGAACCCGATTTCACACCAGGCGGAATTCGCACGGTAATAATTTCACCGCCTACATTCAGCCGCTTCTGCGTACCGTTAAATGCTTCTAACCAGGTCAAAGACAGTGCAGACTCCAGATCTTGACCTGTTGCGGTGGTTGCCGTGTCGTTGAACCCTCCGCCATAGTCATTGAAGCCGCCACCAAAACCCGAACTTCCCGTTCCCGGACGGTAATAAGACCGCTGTCCTCCTCCCGCAGCACCAGGAGCACCTGTGGCAAAACGCCCCAGCAACTCATTAATAAAGTCGTCAAAGCTGCCATATTGACTAAAGTCGAAGCCGCCCATGTCTGGTGCGCCTGCTCCTGGCGACCAACCACCCGTGCCAACGCGATTCCAGTATTGACCAAATTGGTCATACTTGCGTCGTTTGTCGGGATCAGACAGAACCTCGTAAGCTTCGTTAATTTCTTTGAACTTTGATTCTGCCGTTTTATCACCTGGATTGACATCCGGATGATATTTCCGTGCTAGTTTGCGAAATGCTTGCTTAATTTCATCCGCACTAGCACTTTTGTTGATCCCCAGCACTGCGTAGTAGTCTTTGAAGTTGGTCGCTGCCATCCACTCGGTTCCTCAATTAACGTTCACATATACCAGGTTCTGCCTTTAAGCTACCAAGAGTTTAGTGTCAAACTTGTTCGGTTAAGCGGGAGAGATTAGGGCAATTTCCGAACCTTTTTCACTCTTCGGTGCAGTCATCTGGTTTCCCTGCCATTTCAGGCTTTCTGTACTGTATTAAACATTCTATCCCTTCCCTCAGGCTTGGCGGAGCATCAGACAGTTGGCGATACATGCGGTGAATCACTTCTTCAGGAACTTGCCGATCGCGCTGTTGATTACGCTGGAGGCATAGGCTGAGCGGTACATCCAGCCACAGGAACGTAATGTGTGTAAAACCAATCGATCGCGCTAGGGCAATTACTTCTTTGCGGTGCGATCGTTTGGCGTTAGTGGCATCGTAAATGGCAGTTTTTCCTCCTCCTTGCTGAATCCGCTGGGCTGCCTGTTGAAATTGCTGCCCCACTTCCCGCCAGATCAGCAACCACTCCCCTTGAACGGCTTCATTACCAAACAGCGTGGCACGAATGGCATCGGTGGAAATCACGATCAAGTTGCTACACGATCGCTGCATTGATCTGGTTAAGGAAGATTTGCCGCTTCCAGGTAGACCAATGAGCAGGATGAGTTTGGGCATTTGAGGGGAGTGGGGAGTGG
>PVWD01000284.1 GCA_003003615.1 filamentous cyanobacterium CCP2
TGCGATCGACAACAACAATATCTACGGACTGATTGAGGTCAAATAGCTCTGCTGTTTCTTCCCTAGTGCAGACACAAAATCTTCGTCTCAAATTTTACGACTCTCAAAACACTCCTTCCCATTCATTCGCCCCAAATTCTTGTTGAAACTCATTCATCACCCAGGAAATATCCTTCCCTTGTTGTTGAGCCTGCCGCATTAAATAGTTTTTGAAGGCGTGTTTATCGGCGATCGTTGGGTCATCTCCAAAAATGGCTCCTCGGCACCAGTGAGCTTCCGGTAAGCAGCCAAACTTGTTAAAAAAGATGCGTTTGATCCAATTGGGAGATTCGCCCGTTTGAAACATTTTCTTGCGCTGTTTTCGGTAAAACTCAATCATGGGCAGCTTCTGCTGATGTTCGCTTAATACTTCTACCAGATCATCTGTATGAATGTGTTGCTCATTCTCCCAAACATACCCACACTCAGGACATTTCATCATGAATCCCCAAACTAAACGATTACAGTCTGGGCACTGCTTGGCAGGCGTTTTATCTGATTCACCTGGCTCACGACGAGTGGGTAAGTAATACGCTTTAATATCTTCAGGAAATCCAAGACGTTGTAAATTTCCTGCCTGATCCAGAATAATTCCGTGCGTTTTTCCAGTTCTTGGGGAAATTCGCATCACTCGTCCAATTTGCTGTTGATGTAGGGCGCGAGACTGGGTTGGACGCAATAGCATTCCAACTTCCACACTCGGTTCATCAAAGCCAATACTGATCACGTTACAGGAGGTGAGGACGAGTAGTTCTCCAGAGGCTAGGGCAGCATATAACCGATGTCGTTCTTTGATAGGTGTACTGCCATCCACTAAGTCGGCTGAAATTCCGGATGCTTGAAAGGCTTCTGCAACATGGCGAGCGTGTTCCACATCAATACAAAAGGCGATCGCTCTCTTTCCAGAAACTAAGCGATGATATTCCTCAACAATGCGCTGTACCAGTTCAGGGCGATCGCAAGCATTTTTCAGATCACGTTCATCGTAATCTCCGGCGATCGTTCTGACTCCTGTGAGATCAATTTGTCCTTCCTTGGAAACACCATAGTACTTCATGGGAGCTAAATAGCCCATTCGCTGTAGTTCAGAGGGCACTGGAGAGGCCACCAGCGTTTCCATGTGGTCGCCCAACTGTTCTCGCCCTAAACGATAGGGGGTTGCCGTTAGTGCCAGATGTACTGCACGAGGATGCGTTTCATAAATGATCTCTTGCCCAATTTGACTAAATATTGTCGTGTGCCCTTCATCAAATAAAATCACCTGCGCTTTCCACTGTCGCCACCAACTTCGCTGCGCCATCGTTTGAATACTGGCGATTTGAATGGGAGCCTCCGGATCTTCCCGCCATCCCGCCTTAATGAAGCCACAACGCAAGCCGAAGGACTCCATTTTGCGGTAGGTTTGGCCCACCAACACATCCAAATGCACGATAAAAATTAGGCGCAGTCCTCTGGCTACCGTATCGGCACAAATTTTGCCACCAATGACTGTTTTTCCGGCTCCCGTTCCTGCCACGATCGCGACACGGCGATGCCCTTTCCCTAGGGCTGTATACAAGTCTTTCACCAACTTTGCTTGATACGGACGTAGCGTTGGTGGCTGAGGGGGTGGAGTGTGAGCAACAGGTTTCTTGTTCTGCAAGTGACCAGATTTGAACGCTGACGACCTATCATACCAACTCTGCGCTGGGATGAACGATCGGCTTTTAAGAGTAGGCAGTGGGTTCAGGATACTCTTGATTTAACACCCAATTACCAATATCCCGTAGCTTATTATCCACAGGATCATGCAAGGTGAATGTGCGGAGATTGCGCCAATAGCGATCAAACCGATATCGCCCTGATGTGGCTCTAGCCCCCATGACCTCAAACATCCGGTTGGCAATCTCTAAACCAACTTGAGTCGTCATGGCTTTGGCGGTGGCAATCTGGATAGCACATTCTCCGCGTTGTGCTGCTGTTAAGTTCCATTCCTGTTCCCATGCGGCTTGTAGCTGCTCTCCGGCACAGTCGGTCAGACACCTTGCAGCACTCAGCTTCATCCACATTTCCCCATAATGATGCAGGATGTAGGGGTCTTGAGTTGCCGTTGCAGCTTCAGAGGTTGACCAAGGACGAGTTTGGGTAGCAGTATAATGCTGAGCCGCTTCCAGTGCCCCCTCTGCAACGCCCAGGTAAATATTGGCAAAGGTTAGCTGGGCAAGACAGGAACGAAAGGTGCGAAACGGTTCTGTGGGTTGCCCCATGACACCTAGCACTTCATCGCGATCGACCAGCACCTGCTCAAAGGTGACGCTGCCGCTATCGGTTTGGCGTTGTCCAATGTTGTCCCAATCGTCATTAATGATGACACCCGGACGCTGAGTGGGAAGGACTAAGATGGTTAGTTCTGCCGTATCAGTGTTTACGGCTGCAATGGGCATGATGTCGGAATCCTTTGAGCCAGAGCAAAAGCTTTTTACACCGTTTAGACGAAACTGATTTCCTTCACGAGTAAGTTTTGTTCGCAGGTCGCGTGGATTCAAAGAGTTACACCAAAACCAGCCCTTCTCCACCGTTTGCTGATAATAATGCTCTTGCTGGGCGGTGCTGCCAAATAAATGAGGAATGATGACCCCTAAATGGTGATAGGAAAATACGTGGGCGATCGAACTATCAACCCGAGCAATTTCCCGGACAATTTTGAGCGTTGTCTGCCAGGTTTCACCAAAGCCGCCGTGCTCTTGGGGAATGATGAGCTTGAGTAAACCACTTTGACGAAGTTGATCGCGCTCCTGTTTTGGTGTACCGCCTTGAACATCCCGTTCAGCAGCCGTTGTAGCAAATTCAGCGCAGAGGGAGCGAACAAGGGAGGGATAATCAGGCGGAGAAGGAGGTGAGGGCTTCGTTGCGGAAAGAATATACATCAACGTGGCTCCTCACTGAAGGTTTCATTTCGCAATGCATTCCATCGTTTAGACATGATCGATTCTCCTTGAGTAAATCTAGGGATGGATATGGCAAATTCAAGTAAGGTGGGTGCTACCCACCCTACAAAATCTACATAATATTCAGAGCGTTAGTTAAGACAAGGATTTTGCCATTTCAGACAGACGATCGACTGCATCCTGGCTAAGTTCACCCAAACTCCGAATAAAGTGAGGATGAGACATTCCTGATCCTAAGAAGGCCCAGCGGTATGCTCCTTCCTGTGCAAATTGAATTTCTTGCCTTTCAGCTACGTTGAAGCTTCTTTCAGCAGCACGTTCTAGACTTTCAATATCGAGTTGAACCTGTGCCATCAGTCCTTCTTCGATCATTGCTCCGATTGCAAAATAGTCGTCGATTCCCTGCTGAATGCCTTCTGCATCCTGTTCACTTGCTAGATGTTCAACCATTAATGTGTCTAGCTTTGCATGTTGTGCTTCCTCTAGCCAATGATGCTTCAGCATACTGGAAAATAAAGAATCGATCACCAGATTATCTTTTACGCTTTCTAAATAGTGTCGCTGAGTCATCCATTCTGCTTGCAGAGTTACAAGTGCAACGCCTAAAGGACTATGGCTCAGAACAGCATCAGCAATTTCTTGCACCGGCCCAATTACTTCGCAGGGCGTTCCAAATCCAGCCCTAAATTCATCTGCAAAGCGTCGAAATAAACGAGTATGCTTACTTTCCTCTTCGGCAAAACAGAGAAACGCTTGAGTTGCGTCCATGTTATGCATACCTGTTTGACGAACATGATCAACGACGGATGGCAAAATGAAGGCTTCTGTTACTTCAAATAGATGTAAGTAGGTATATCCGCGAATTTGGTTTAGTAAAAGCTTTTCTCGTTCATTTAAACAGTTAATTCCTTGAACGCGGGCGAGTGATTCTGGTAGAAATGGTCTGCTAAAATCTAGCTGCTTACCGTTCCCAATCAGGTCTTCAACCCTCCAGTTGACTCGATAAGATGCTTCTAAAGTGGTTCTGTAAGAATAAGAATGAGAGGTTGTAGCAACCATTTTGATCTCCTTAATTGGGTAATTTCTGTTATGTCTGGGCAGCTTGCTCACTGTCCTATCAGCCTGCTTGTGACGAGCTGCTTGATCTCAGGCAATATGGGCAGCAGCAGGACTAGGTTATAAATTCAATGGGTTGAGGGCATTGCCCCCTTACATTTCTAAGATTAATGGAGCGATCGGTATTTGTCGTTACAGAAAAAGTCGGGATCTTGAAAGGAAGGTACAACTTCAGTCTGCGATCGAGGTCTGGTAATCTCAGGTAATGTTAGGTAAGGTCAGATTGTCCAGAAAAAATCGATCTACTCATTGCCATAGAATGGGCGGGCAAGATGCCCACCCCACAAGAAGTAGAAATGGGCGGGCAAGACTTCGGCTTGAGCTCAGTCGAAACGCTGCTCATCCCACAAGAGAGTACTTGGTAAGGGCACACTGCTGTGCGCCCCTTCACAGTATCTACTACTACTGTACGTCCTGACTTAGAGCGTCATCGATCGCACATAGATTCGCATGATTTCTCCGGGTTCTTTCGTGGTCGCTTGCTGAATTTGGGAGAAGGGTAAGGGTTTTGACCAGTCCTCTACTCGGCAAAAGTTGCACTGATACAGACGAGCGATCGTGATTTCCACATCTTCCACTTGTCCGATCATCAGGATTTTGACGGAACGGCGGGCAGGTGAAATGAGTCGATCGCCCTTTGGAGGCAGACCGATGAATTCTTCAGACATGTGTTGTAAATCTCCTTTGTTCCAGGGTTTAAGGAAACCCTAGAGACTCGCTCTCAGCTTTTTCAGACGGGGCAAGCCGAGAGCATGGGGTGCTATCATACACCCTAGCCCGGACTAGCCTCAGTAGTCTGTGGTTAGGAGGTTGAGCGTTATGCTTGGTCGGCGACGCTTAGCCTCCGCTAGAGAATTCGTCTCTAGGTGGTCTGTCACCTTTACTAGCTTTACAGATAAAAAGATGACTGTTGCTGAGCCTACCACCAATGATTTTCTAAATCAAGTCAAAATCGATACGATCGAACAGATGAAACCGATCGCCCCAGCGACCAGCGAAAAGGCAGTAAACGCCCCAGACATGACCGTCCATGCCCAAGGCGTTTTTTCAAAGCGTGAATTACTGCTTAGCAGCGACTATTTCGCACCCATTTCAACGACGACGCTCCGCATAAAGTTAATGCGCTGCTCGAAGTTCAATTGCTTGATCTGATTCACAAAATCATCTGTTTCAGAAGGAAGTTGGTAATCCGATGGCAATTGCACGATCGTTCCTTCTTCCATTCCTTGGGCTAATCGCAACCAGATAAAAATCTTGCCGCTAGAACTTAGAGCACGATATGCTTTGCTGATATCAGTGTTGGCGCGGGTTGCAATGTCTCGCTGAGCCTGCAATTGCTCCTCTTTGGAACGGGCTTTAATTTGGTCATACAGGGCTTCGCCAGTGTCCTCAGTTGGAGAAGTCGGAGCAGGCTGTAACTGGTCTTTAATGTCGAGGTAGCCATACCAAAGCAGGGCAAGCTGCGTATCGGCATCAAACTGTTGAAATTGCTCAAAAGCTTTCTGGGTTGTTTGATCAGTTGTGTACGTCATAAATTCTCCTTACGATCGAGTCAGACTTTAGCTTTCAACACCGATTTAAGACCCAAAGATTCTTTCAGGTTTCTCAAATTGGTAGTGTCAGCAGGAATGGAAAATATTTGTGTCTGTACACAAAAGTTAACCAAAAATGACGATTTGATGGCTCTACACCAAGACATGGATCTCAATCGTCTCTTTCGACAGATGCTAGAACGCAAAATAGATTAGTTGTGCTCCTGGCTACTAACAACGGTGTGGAGCTAGCTCATTGGTAAGAGAATTTCAAACTCGGCTCCGGGTTGGGTTCCGCCGTTTGCAGGGGCAGAGGAAACAGGCGATCGAAAGTAAAATTTGCCGCCATGTCTTGCCGTGACAATTTGATAGCTCATGGCCAAACTGGTTTCCTTGTCGGCGCGGTTTTCCACTGCGAAAGCGGCTAAGATTTGCTGATATTTTTCAGGGGAAAAGCCTGGGCCGTTGTCTGCAATGCAAATGGATACCCAGCGTAAAGCAGGATTCAAGGGGTAAAAGCTGGCAGGAAACGATCGCACCTGGGTTGTAATGGTAATTTGGGGCTTCGGTTGGCGGTATTGCTGCACTTCAGAGCCTTCACTGCCAAATGCATGGGTCATTTGTTGGCGAACGGCCTGATTCATTAAAGCATTCACCGCATTAGACAAAATGTTGGTAAATACCTGGGTAAGTTGCCCTGCATAACAATTCACGGGCGGCAAATGACCATAGTTACGGACAATTTCAATTTCTCCAGTCAGGTGACTCTTTAAAAGCAGCAAGATGCTATCCAGGCAGTCGTGGAGATCGGCAGGCTTCGGATACACTTCATCAATGTGGCAAAAGGTTTGCAGGCTGCTGGCTAGATTCTTGAGGCGATCGGCTCCAGAGCGAATCCCAGCGATCGTTTGGGGAATGTCGTGGCGGAGGTAATCTAGCTCCATTTCGGTGCGGAGATGGGCGATCGAGGGGGGAATTTCTGGAAAATTTTGCTCATATGCACTGAGGAGTTCCATCACTTGTTGCGTATACTCCGATAAATGCACCAAGTTTCCCCAAATAAACCCTACCGGATCAAGAATTTCGTGGGCCACGCCGTCTACGAGTCGCCCTAGGCTCGCCATTTTTTCGGTCTGAATCATTTGCAATTGCGATCGTTCATAGCGCACCTGGGTTTCGATGCCGCGAATTTGCCAGTAGGCGATGTTGAGTTCGTGGCTGTCTAACAGGTAGTAAGTTGGCTGTGTGGCGTTGTGGCAACTGACGACGATCGGTTCACCTTGCTGGGAAATGGGTCTTCGCAGAGCGAGTTGTGCTGCTGCCAAAATGGTCATTGTTTCGGGTAAAACCAGGCTATTACTGCGAATATAGCGATGCAAAACAGAGAGGGGCTGTGAGAGAAAAAGTTCTGTGCCCTTAGGGTAAACCAGGCATTCTAACAGGCGTTGTCGGGAAACCATGCCTAAAAGCTGCCCCTTTTCTTCTAACACCACTCCAGGAACCATCGGATAATGTTCAAAGATCAGCAATATCTCTTCACTGCTGTGGCAGGATGCAACCTGAAAATGGTGCAGTCGTAGTTCTGCCAAACTGGATTCTAGACACAATTCTTGATGGCTTCCTTCCAAAATGGAGGGGCATGGCATTGAAGAACTCGATCGTTTCGCAGACGGCATGGGCACTTTACCGATTTGCAAATTCACCACAGAAACGTTCTGCGGCAACAACGCTTCTAGGATTCCCACGAATTCTGATTCGCGATCGATTTCTGGGAAAATTGGGCATTCTATAAAGCGATAACCTCTTAAAGCCACTGTATTGCTAAATCTACAAAATTTCATCTCATGCAAGATTTTCCTGCTTTGGCGGGTATATTCCCTTCAGGAGCGATCGATTCTTGCCCCCAAATCTCTAAATTAAAGAATCAATTGATTTGCACAGAAACGTTTGAAGCTTTGTCTTTCAAATTCACTTCAGCGAATCGTCATCTCTCTTCATTGAAGTAATTTTTTTCGTTTTTTACATTCATCACTTTGTGAGTTAATCACCCTCTAAACCTCTTCGCATTTGCCATGACTTCTTCCCCCGCCTCTACGCTAATCTTTATTGATCCAAGTATTGACCACTATCAACACTTGATTCAGGGCATCTCTTCTGATGCAGATGTCGTCATTCTCGATCGAAATCGGGATGGCGTTGAGCAAATCAGCCAATCCCTTGGGAGCTATCGCAATCTCCACAGTGTTCAAATTGTGTCGCACGGTAGCGAAGCGAGTTTGCAATTGGGTGCAACTTACCTTAGTGCAGAGACGCTCAACTTTTATGGGTGGCATCTCCAAGCTTGGTCAAATGCTCTGGCAAAGGATGCCAGTTTGTTGCTGTATGGTTGCAATGTTGCAGCAGGCGATCGAGGGAAAGCCTTTGTCCAGTGCATTAAACAACTAATTGGCGTGGAGGTGGCGGCCTCTGAAACCCTGGTGGGAAATGCTGCAAAAGGGGGCAATTGGCTACTGGAATATGCAACAGGAATGATTCAAAAGCCGATCGGATTTCGGGCTGAGGTGTTAGCCACTTACCCATCGGTATTAAAAAATTTCAATGTCAATAGTTATGAGGCTCTAGTTGCCGCCATTACAGAAGCGAATGGTGATGTCGAGGATGCCGTGATTCACTTCAGCAGCAACATTATGCTGTCTGGGAAATTGCCCACCATCACCAGCAATATTCAGTTCGTTGGTAACAACTATACAATTAACGGCTCAAAGACTTATCAAATTTTTACGGTCAACGGTGCAGGTAAAACGGTTCGGATTTCTGACCTAATGATCGTTGATGGGTTAGCCAAGGGCAGCGATGGCACTGATAATGGCAGCACGGCGGGTGGCAATGGAGCAGTTGGACAAGGGGGCGGACTGTTTGTTCAGCAGGGAAATGTCACGCTGGTTAATGTCACGTTTGACAATAACAAAGCTGTGGGGGGGCAAGGGGGTGATA
>PVWD01000051.1 GCA_003003615.1 filamentous cyanobacterium CCP2
AGATGTGTATAAGAGACAGGTATTGAGCTATCCTCACAATCCGACAACGGCGGTGGCTCCGCTCTCGTTCTTCAAAGAAGCAGTTCACTTTTGCCAACGGCATCACCTGGTGCTAGTGCATGATTTTCCCTATGTTGATCTGTTTTTTGCGGGTGATGCACCGCCTTCCGTTTTGCAAGCCGATCCCGACAAAACCGTATCGATCGAATTTTTCACTCTATCTAAGTCCTACAACATGGGCGGATTTCGAGTTGGTTATGCGATCGGCAATGCAGAACTGAT
Organism: filamentous cyanobacterium CCP2; assembly: GCA_003003615.1. Classification (GTDB taxonomy): domain Bacteria; phylum Cyanobacteriota; class Cyanobacteriia; order Elainellales; family Elainellaceae; genus Egbenema. The sequence goes on from PVWD01000051.1 coordinate 283, forward strand.
TCGGGCATTGCGCCAGATCAAAGCAACAGTTGATTTCAACCAATACCTGGGAATTTTGAATGGGGCGACGACTGCCCTACAGGGTTCACAAACCCATGTAAATCATGTTGTTACAACCTTTTGTCAACGTCGAGATGCCTTCATTGCAGCAATGCATCGGATTGGCTGGCACGTCCCTACCCCCAACGCCACAATGTACATCTGGGCAAAACTACCAGAGCCTTGGTCCACCGATTCAGTGGGCTTTTGTACCAATTTGGTAGAGGCAACGGGGGTTGCGGTGTCTCCAGGAGCCGGGTTTGGTAAATCAGGGGAGGGCTATGTGCGGTTTGCCTTAGTGCATGAACCTCCCGTTTTGGAAGCGGCAGTCGATCGCATCGCACGGTTTTTATCCCGTTAATATATTTCTATATTTTTTGACTCGTCTCTTGGGATGTGAGAACAAAGGGAGTGGGAGTGAACAAAACATTTCGCCTGAGTGTAGGGTTAGCCATATTGCTGGGAACGGTTGGAATACAGTCTGTTCCCGTTAGGGCGCAAGAGTCCCAAGGTCCAGTTCAACTGTGCCCGGCTGATCTGGAAACGGCGATCGAGTCCATTACAAACCGCCCAGAATTCCGACGAGGACACTGGGGAATTTTAGTGCAGACCGAGCAAGAACAACAAACGCTTTATGCCCAAAATGCCGATCGGCTGTTTATTCCTGCTTCTAATGCCAAACTCTTAACCTCAGCCGCCGTTTTAGAAGAACTGGGAGCAGATTTCCGCATTCGTACTGCTGTATACCAACTCAGTTCCCAATCTCAGGGAACCGTCTTACGAATTGCTGGACGAGGTGATCCCAGCCTCACTGATCAGGATTTGCAAGACTTGGCCCAACAAATTCGCGATCGGGGGATCACACGCATTGACTTACTGATTGGCGATGATTCCTACTTTCAGGGCGGTGCCCTCAACCCAACCTGGGAATGGGAGGATGTGCAGGCAGGATACGGCACTCCCGTCAACAGCTTGATCTTGAACGAAAATGCGATCGGTGTCACATTAACCCCCCAAGCGGTGGGGCAACCCTTACAGATTGAATGGATTGATCCAGCGGAAGCAGGGCAATGGCAAGTGATTAACCGTTCTATTACTGTTGGTGCAAATGCCCCCGAATTTGTCAGGGTGGGGCGAGATCTCAACCAAAAAGTCCTGTATGTAGAAGGACAACTCCGAGTTGGGGCAGCGTTAGAGCGGGCATGGGTTTCTATCCCTCAACCCGCCCAATATTTTATGCAACGATTTGGCCAAACTTTAGTAGCAAATGGGATTCAGGTACAGCAAAGCCTGATTACTAATAGCCCTGTGACAGACGAGGGAGAAGAAATTGCTGCCGTTGAATCGCCACCGTTGGCAGAGCTACTGGTGGAAGCGAATCAAGAAAGCGTCAACCTTTACGCTGAAACTCTCCTCCGATTACTTGGTGTGCAGTCCTTCAGGAATGAATTATCGGATGCTGGTACGGCATTAGAGGTGGGAATTAGGGCCGTAGAGGCAGCTTTGACGCGCCTGGGAATTGATCCAACAGGGTACGCTTTAGCAGATGGATCAGGCTTATCCCGCCGAAATTTGATCAGCCCTGAAGCGACTGTTCAAACATTACAAAGCATGGCACGATCGCCCAACGCGCAAACCTACCGAAATTCCCTACCTGTTGCAGGCATTAGTGGGACATTGCAAAATCGATTTCAGAATACACCCATTCAAGGCAGGCTTCAGGCCAAAACCGGAGCTTTGACCAATGCAGTTTCCCTTTCGGGCTACCTTGAGCCAACGAACCATCCAGCCCTAGTTTTTAGCATTACTGCTAACCAATACAATCAGCCCCTTGGACAAATTCAGCAAGGAATCGATGAAATCATAAAACGATTGTTTCGCCTAACATCCTGCTGATTTACGAGGCGCGTGCTGCAACCATTCGAGACTCGGACGGTTGAATTTGGTATTTTACAAGATTTGCCAATTCCTGAAGCTGGCTAATGGCTTCTGCACCCTCTAGCTTCATCAATTCGCGATCGTCCCGCATCTCTGTCCAGGTGATTCCGTAATCAGACACAAGGAAACGGATCAGGTGGTTCTCACCCAGGCTCACCATAAAGGAAGCACTACTCATTTGACCGCCACAAGTGTAACAAGATGCCAGATACCCTCTCTGCTCCAGCACGATCGCCAAAGCCTGAAGATTCATTACCAGATCATGAACAAATTGGCGGTGTTGCTCTGCAAGTCTAAGAAACATTACTTGACCTCCTATCACCACACTTATCACACAATTCTAGATCTTTTTATAATCTCTTAAGCATTAAATCTAACAACGTGCGATGTAGGGGATGAATTGGGCAAATGAAAGGAACACAAAATGAAATTTATAGGATTTGTAAAGAATTGCAACCGTAAAACCAAGGTTAACCTAATAAAGCCCAGCCAAAATATAAATGCAGGCTGAGAGGCATAAAATGAGCTATTTCGCTCAGGTTAGCTAACTGCTGCAAGAGATATGGTATCAAGTGTAACAGTCAACTCATTGTAAATTGCCAACACTACTTGGCCCAGCGGACACATGCCTTCAGCGTAGCCTGTTCGCCCGTGAGCTAACCGAATCGTTAACTATCTCAATTTCTCTAGACAGTTCGATAACTTTTTTTAAACTTTTTAAACCTTCTAGGGTGATGTCAATCTGTTCGCATGCTCATTTCAAGAGCTTAGCCCGTTCCAAGTGAAGATGGAAGAAAGATTCAGTTCACTTGCCACCAGCCCAACCCCGGCCCAACGAAGCGGACAATTACCCAATAGGCAATCAATACGCCAATCCCAATCCAGGCACCACGAGTACTCCATTCCACGAACTGCTGTGCTTGGCTCTTTTTCACAGGCAACCACGGAAAGATATTAGGTTCTTGACCGTATTGCTCACCTAACGTTTCCTTTCGGCGTTTTGAATCACCCATAGCCTAAATCCGTGTGTCTAAACGGTTATCAAAATAACTTCTATTTCCGATCATACTCTGTTTGAGTAGGCAAGGTGCAATGTTTGACTGCACGCGATCGATCCCTTCCTTTTCAACCTCGATCCCTCAGTTCTATTCTCCGATCCCTAGCTCTTCTAAGGGTGTAAACAAACTGGCATCAACGTAATTAATCCGGGCGAAGGGACTCAATGCTGCCAATGCTTGTTTGCCATAGCTGCGGTGATTGACTCGATTATCCAGTAATGCCACTACACCCTGAGATTCTCGTACCGGAGCGATCGCCCGTTGTAATTCACTGAGGGCTTCTGGAAGTAAATAGAGCCGAAACCAGTCTTGGCGATTTCGTTTGTAGTGTGCCACTCGCCCAGCCACCAGAGGTTCCTCTAAAGAGGGGAGGGGTAAGGTTGCAATGACCAGCAGAAATGGGGCTGGTAACACTGCCTGATGCTGTCGCCAAAACTTCCAACCCGTCACTAATATGCCGTGATCATCCAAACAGGTTTTTTCAACTTGCACCCGTGACCCAAATTCGGCAGCCAGGACAGAACCAATCTGTGCTTTTAGGGGCACATCTCCCACCAATACGACCGTCAACCCTTGATTGGCTGTATTGGTGGCAGAGAGTAGGGCGCGGAGTTCCTGCATGATAACTGCCTGGAACTGAGGCGTGTTGGGCATGGGAAGCCCATCGGGAAGATAAAGTTGGATGAGTTCTTGCTGGCGATCGAGCGAGAACTTGAGGCTCGTCATGTCTTCCAGTAAGCCCAGCCGTTGGCGATAAATCTTGGCTTCAGGGTCAAGATCCAATGCTCCACCGATTAGGACGACGGGTTGCTGCGGCCAAATTGGAGCCAACTGTTCTGATACATCTGCTGGACGGCAAGATAAGGAAAACTGTCCCTGCTGACGGTTCACATCTGCCCAAAGTAGCTGTCCAGGCTGCTGATACACCTGCCCAAAGTGTTGCCAGGGGTGCGGTAAACAATTTGTTTCCAATTCCTGCACCTGTTCTCGCTCAGGTCGCTCTGAGGTGAAAAATTCCAAACGCTGAAAGAGATAGTCCAAAATCTCCTGCTCTTGTGGCTCAATCAGGTAACACTCATAGGGGTTTGCAGGATGTTGAAAAATTGAACGGGTTAGCTGAACGCGAGCATCTCGAATGATATCGGAATCGGCTGGACGGGCTGCCATCAATTCATCCCAGTTTTGAGGACGAATTTCTTGGGTCAACACATTGCGTGCCCAGACTTCCAAATCATCAACGCCATCAATGACGGTTGGGATATGGCCAGGAAAACGCCCTTCATGCATCAGTCGATCGGACAGCCAGGATTGGGGCGTAGTGAGCAATAATCCTTCAAAGCCTTCAAACCATCGATCGCCGGTGCGAATTTTTCTGCCATTGGGAATCCATTGCCGCAGTCGGGGAATTTCTACCATTAACAAACGTTGCTGCACGGCTTCGGTGGCAACTAAAATTGCTGAACCCTGCCAGATTAACAACGGCATCAGGTAACTCAGGCGATATCGTCCGTGATAGCCTGAGGGGGCACCTGCTTGAAGTAAGGCACTTCGCCCCAGACGCAAAGCACGGGCAACCAGGCGGGCCATCGTCAAGTGATGATGCCAATAGGGTTCCCCTTGCTCTCGCAGAAAGGCGCGGAGTTGTTGGTGGACTTCTACCTCAATCACGAGCGTTATCTCTTGAGTACTAGATGAACTTCATTGTGACACAAACCCCAGAATGGTTTGGGGGTTAAAGATAAGGAGAAGAATCGGAAAATTGAAATCATTTCATTTCAAACTCAATCTCCAAAACTTCTCAATTCAATGGTTGAATTTAAAATCTAGAATTCAAATTCTAAAATCCAAAATCAATGAATATTGGCATTGTGGGCTTAGGGCTGATTGGCGGCTCATTGGCGATCGATTTACGTTCTTGTGGGCATACCATTTTGGGAGTCAGCCGACGGCGAGAAACGTGTCAACAGGCGGTTGGTCGGGGCATCGTCGATGCAGCTAGTACTGATCTAGAGTCAATGGTGGCGGCAGATGTGGTGTTTCTATGTACGCCCTTACGAGCAATCTCTTCAACCGTAGAACATTTACTACCGATTCTTCCTCCTACTACTGTAATCACAGATGTTGGATCAGTGAAAGCATCGGTGGTAAAAACGATCGCCCCGCAGTGGCAAAATTTTGTGGGCGGGCACCCCATGGCAGGTACAGCCGAGAGCGGTTTAGACGCAGCATTATCCGGCTTGTTTGTCGATCGTCCTTATGTGTTGACTCCCATTGACTCTACACCTGTTGAGGCAGTGGAAAGGGTGACAAGCATCATTGCGCCTCTTCAGTGCCGGATTTATCACTGCACACCAGAAGACCACGATCGGGCGGTGTCCTGGATTTCGCATCTACCAGTCATGGTGAGTGCCAGTTTAATTGCGGCCTGCATGGGAGAAGCCAGTCCAATCGTATTGAAGCTGGCCCAACAGCTTGCCAGTTCAGGCTTTCGTGATACCAGCCGAGTGGGCGGGGGCAATCCAGAGCTAGGAGTGATGATGGCAATGTATAACCAGGAGACACTTCTTTCGTCGCTCTATGCCTACCGAAATCAGCTTGACCAGGTGATTCAGCACATTGAGCAGAAGGATTGGGGGGCCTTGGAGCGACAGTTAAAGCAGACTCAACAGACGCGGCCTCAATTTCTTTAAAGCCGTTCTTGCCAAGCTATTCTCACCCTACCTTCTGCAAGGATGGCAAACAAAACTTTGTCCTAAACCCAGTTATGTTTCGGTTACGTTGTGTACACGCTAATCCTCAACTCCAGTTCGTGGTATTAGCTGTGTGGGGGATTGCAAAAGCGGTTCATAACTCGCTGAGGAGAAGTGGGCAATTGCAAAAATAGGAACAGTCAACGTAATGAGGGCAATTAACGTTCCTACGAGATTCGCTAACCGTTGAGACGTTCGTCCCGGAGGGTCGCTGACTTGATTACCAGATTCCATAACAAAGGGTTTGAAAATTTAACTTGCTTTAAACTGCTAACTTAACTCAGGTTTAGAAATAAAACCCTGGCTCTTGATACCATTCTAAGAATTATTCAGGCTTCCCATAACACGAATAAACTCTAACGGTAGTCCATCAGCATCGGCGATAAATGCAACTTCATACACCCGATCGCCAATGAGTTGCTGTGTTGGTTCTAACAAAATCTTAAGCGGCTTGATTTGATCTGAGTCACTAGCAGCATGACTGAACTGCATCTTAAGGGCATCTATCCATCGTGGGAGATCGTCTACCGTATGGGTGAGGTCAAATGACAAATGGTAGTAGCCTGTATACCCTTCATCCGCAAAGGCATCAGCCGCCGGACGGGGTTCAGGGACTTGCAGCAGTTCAATTCGTCCCCCTAGCCCTTCCATCCAGCATGCGAGCGTCATTCCGGCTGTGAACCGTTCACAAACCTCGAAGCCAAGCTGCTCGTAAAAGGCGATCGCTTGATGAATATCAGCAGTGCGAATAGAGGCGTGGTGCATACCTGAAGCATCAGGGAGTGGGGAATAAACAAATGGGAGTAGAGGCAATTCGTGAATTTCCCTACTCAAAAAGACGGAAGTAAGGGTAGCGAACGGGGGCCCCTGGCTCCTTCTCTAAGTCAAAATTGATCACTTCCCAGCAGGGTTCTTCTGACGGTTCTGGGCTGAACTCCACAGGCAACCCATAAAGCCGCGGACGCGGAGATTCAGGTTGTCCTCGCCAGGGGCTGCTGCGCTCCAGATAGGTGCTAATCAAATCCTTATAGCGGCTGGCAATGATTACACGGGTTGCCCGATAGCCCTGCGTGTATAGCCGATCGAGTGCTTCATGAATTTCAAACCGAATACCGTCTGGGTGGGTATGCTGGCGATACCACTCATTGTTCCACCGTCGCCAGTGTCGCCCAGACTGAAGATGAATCAGTTCGGCGGTTTTAGGGTTTGCCTCGAATGCACCATGTCGTTGACATAAATAAGTATCTGTAAGAGTCAGTGCTGGGATCACTTGGCGACAGTGAGGGCACTGAATTTCTGGGCCAAAAATTGGATATTGTAACGCTGGATTCATCATGCAATTACGATCCGCATAGGCAACCTGTGCCAATTCCGGTGGCTCTATTATAACTGGGTGAACCTGCTTCTCAGGGGAATTCTACAGGTATTGTGTTGTTTTACCGAAGATTATGAGCAACTCTCAAGATTTAACCTCTTCTTTACCAACCTATTGGTCGCCGCCGAATCTCTCAAAAGCGGCTTTTGTGGCAGCAACCGCAACGATCGTGGGGCAAGTTGATATTGCTCAGGGGGTAAGCGTTTGGTATGGGGCTGTTTTACGAGGAGATGTCGAAAAAATTCAAATTGGTGAAAGCACCAATATTCAGGATGGAGCCATTTTGCATGGTGATCCGGGTGAGCCAACGATTTTAGGAAGTTTTGTGACGGTGGGGCATCGAGCCGTGATTCACAGTGCCCAAATTGGAGATGGCAGTTTAATTGGGATTGGGGCGATCGTCTTGAATGGCGTTCGTATTGGTGCAGGCTGCATTATTGGAGCAGGAGCCGTTGTCACGAAGGATGTGCCCGATCGATCGCTGGTGATGGGGGTTCCAGGCAAAGTGGTACGAACAGTGTCTGAGCCAGAGGCGGCTGGGTTAATCGAACATGCTCAACACTATGAAAAACTGGCCCTCGTCCACGCGGGCAAGGGCACAGATCTGGGATTTCGCTGACGAGAAGTTCAGGTTGAAAGACTCAGGTCAGATATTTCAAATCAGGCAGTCTTCGAGGCAACTTGTCCTTCGGGAATTGGAGTGTATTGCTCAACAATCTCCCGAAACTGTTCGCCTTCAATCGTTTCTTGCTCAATCAAAATATCTACAATTCGATCGATTAAAGTTCGATTTTCCCGAATAATCCGACAGGCATGGGCATAGCAGTGTGTAACAATTTGGCGTACTTGCTGATCCACTTTTGTAGCGATCTCTTCCGAAAATTCGGAACGTGACATCAAATCCCGTCCCAGGAAAACCTCACTACTGTCATTTTCAAGGGCATACGGCCCTAAATCAGACATGCCATAGCGAGTCACCATTTCTCGGGCCATGCTCGTCAACTTTTGCAAGTCATCAGATGCACCAATTGTGACTTCTGCGTCTCCAAAAATCACTTCCTCTGCGGCTCGCCCACCTAAAATTGCCGTGATTCGATCCAAAAAATAGTTGCGGGTTGGGATCTCTTCACCCGGCTCAAACCAAGTTAAGCCCATCGCTTGCCCTCTGCCAATGATGGAAACTTTCAAGAGAGGATTGTGATCTTTAAGCAGCGTTCCGATGAGAGCATGTCCGACTTCATGGTAAGCAACCAAGCGTTTCTTCTTGCTGTCTACAAGCGGCACCCGCTCCATGCCTGCCACTACCCGCTCAATTGCATCATCAACTTCGAGTGATGTAATAGACTCCTTACGTCGTCGAGCTGTCAAAATCGCCGCTTCGTTCAGCATATTGGCGAGATCTGCTCCAGAAAAACCAGGAGTTCGACGAGCGATCGCCTCCAAAGAAACATCAGGGGCAAGCTTCTTGTTCCGGGCATGAACCTCCAGAATTCCCAAACGCCCTTTAAGGCTAGGAAAATCTACAATGACTTGGCGATCGAATCGTCCTGGTCGGAGCAACGCCTGATCTAGGACATCAGGACGGTTAGTTGCAGCAATAATAATGACTCCAGCATTACCCTCAAATCCGTCCATCTCGGTAAGCAACTGATTCAGAGTTTGTTCTCGTTCATCATTACCGCCCCCAATTCCTGTACCACGCTGCCGTCCCACTGCATCAATTTCATCAATAAACACAATGCAAGGAGCATTTTCTTTGGCTTTTTTGAACAAATCTCGAACGCGGGAAGCCCCAACTCCCACAAACATCTCAACAAATTCTGAACCAGAGATACTGAAGAAGGGAACCCCCGCCTCGCCTGCGATCGCCTTTGCCAGCAAGGTTTTTCCTGTTCCTGGAGGTCCAACCAGCAACACGCCTCTAGGAATCCTTGCCCCTACTGCGGTGAAGCGTTCCGGTTTTTTCAGGAAAGTAACGACTTCCTGCAATTCTTCTTTGGCTTCCTCAATTCCCGCTACATCATCAAACAAGACTCCTGTCTTAGCTTCCATTTGGAACCGAGCTTTTGACTTGCCAAAGTTCATGGCTTGTCCAGAAGCATTGCTCGTGCGACGTAAAAACATTAGCAAAATCATAATGGCAATGAAGGCGAGCAAAGCGTGAAAAACCAGCCCTGCAAGGGCACTGCCATCGGTCGATCGTTGAACATCTAGCTGGACATCATTGCGTCGGATTGCTTCATAAAATTCTGGGTTGTCATCTGCAAATAAAACAACCTCACGGGCTTCTGTGTCAGGTTGCCCTCTCAGAAAGACTCTTGCAACGCTGCGGCTTTCATCTAGTTCAACACGGCTTACTCGACCAGAGTCAATGTTTTGAAGCAGTTCACTGTAGCTGTCTTGGGTGTCAGCTTCCCCTCGTACTGCTAAACCGGGCGGACTCCCGACCGCACCTTGTAACGCTAACCAAAGTGCCGTTACAGCCCCCGTTATCACGGAACGAGTGACTCCCTGCTGGCGTTTCTTGCGATACTGAAATGTCTGTTGGATGGGTGCGTTGTTGTCAGCCTGCTTCATACTTTGTTGCCCTTTACCCTCTGCCAAAGCCCAACTTCAAAATGTTGCTTACTCCAATTCACACGCAGATTCTTTGAGTATTGCTTATTCCAATTTTGGTATGCCATCAAGACTGATAACCAGAAAGCACCCCAAAGAATTAGTGCTAAAAACTAGTGTAACCTCACCTATCCTAACTACTGTTTGAGCCAGCCACCAGAAAATTCCGCTTACAACCATCGCTTCACGAAACTTCCGCGCCTAAGCATACTCATATCGAGTTCGCCTTAGCTATAATGGAAGTTAGCCGAACTTAGCAAGACTTTGCGTATCTTAATGTTTTTGCGGTGCGGTACTTTACTTACTTTTCATGCGGGACGTTCTCTGGGCAAATCTCTCTGTGCAGTATTTCTCGCCCTATTCATTAGGGAATTCATTCTTGAAGAATTCCTTGAGCGGTAAAAATGCAGCATTGAAATTACGTTTTTGGTGTAAAACGCACCTTGTGCAGAGTTACGTCAATGTTGATGAGCAGCATTACTCACTGAAGAAGGGGTTTCACTTCATGGTTAAAATCGTTGGTATTTCTGGCAGTCTCAGACCTGGTTCTCATAGTTATAAGGCTCTAAAGTCTGCGATCGAACGGGTTGCAGCTTTGGGGGCAGAGGTGGAACTTCTTGATCTGAGAACAATGAATTTGCCTTTTTGCAATGGTGGAGATGACTACGCTGACTATCCTGATGTAGCAAGATTGCAAGAAGCCGTAAAGTCAGCAGATGGTTTGATCTTGGCTACCCCGGAGTATCACGGCAGCGTGAGTGGGGTGCTGAAAAATGCACTGGACTTAATGGGGTTCGAAGAACTATCGGGTAAGGTAACTGGTTTGATCAGCGTTTTGGGTGGTCAATCCAATAGCAATGCCTTGAATGATCTGCGGATCATCATGCGATGGGTTCATGCCTGGGTCATTCCAGAACAAATTTCGATCGGACAAGCCTGGAATGCGTTTGGGGAAGACGACAAACTTCTGGATGAAAAACTGGCTAAGCGGTTTGATGCATTTGCTCAAAGTTTGGTGGAAAACACCCAACAATTGCAGCAAAAGTAAATCCAAACCTGACAAGGAAATTCAGAACAGTGGGAGTGGCTGAAACCAAAAGATCCATTTTGGAGAATAAATCCTTACCCAGAATGATCTCTTCCAATGTGATGGACTGAGTTCCTTGCCCTCAAGAAGATTGGTTTCCAGCCCAATTTCTCCTCTTTAGCCAAGAAACTCGCGGGGGTGGCTCAATTCCTTTAGCTAGATTGATTAATCCCAGACGTAGCGGCCACCTCTGGAGTTACTTGTTCCTCCACTTGCTCAGGTTGCGGTTTCTCAGAATGAGAATGGTGTCCATGAAACCGAATTCCCAAAAACACGTCGTAGAGAAAACTCCAAAAGTCTTTGCCTCGTAACAGTCCAAGGGTTTGATGACAGCCCTTAGCATCGAGAAGCGGTTGGGTTGCTCGGTAGGCAGGTTGATAGTTATACCAAGGAATAGAGGGCCAAAGATGATGAATCAGGTGGTAGTTCTGCCCCATGATGAGCAGATTCAAAATGGGATTCGGATACACTCTGGCGTTCTTCCACCGATCGCGTTCTGCAAAAGGACGGTGAGGTAAGTAATCAAAGAATAACCCCAAAGCTAATCCGACAACGAGGGCAGGGGAAAACCAAAAATTAAAAATGTAATCTAAAAACCCATTCTGAATCGCTAGGAAGACGATCGTAATAAAAGCAAGCCTTCCGAGAAGCCATTCCAACAGTTCATACTTGCGCCACAGCCTGCGCTTAAAAAAGAAAACTTCGTGGTAGAAAAACCGAGGTGCAATCAGCCATAGTGGGCCTCCCGTTGACACAAAATGGTCTGGGTCATTGTTAGGATCATTCACATTGGCATGATGCTGCATATGAACTCGCGTGAACACTGGAAAAGAGAATCCAAGCATTAAAGCACTACCATGCCCCAACACCGCATTCATCACTGGATTCCGGTGAGCCACATTGTGCGAAGCATCATGAATAACTGTACCTACCAGGTGTAGGGCGATCACATTGCTGACAAAGCAGAACCAATCTGGAAATTCCCACAGCCAGTATCCTAAGGTCGATGTCACGACCAGTCCTACGGCAGCAAAGAACATCAACAGGGTAGGGTTCACATCACCGGGCGGGCCTAATAACTCCCTTGGCACGGTCAGGGGCTTCACTGCCTCCGACATCGCTTTCACACTCCTTCACTAGCTGTCCTGGCGTACTTGCACTTTAAGGTTCAGAGAACTTCAAAATACATCACTGAGAGTAAACCTTATCATTTTGTAAAGCTTCTCACCAACTCCTTATAAAGCATTCTGGTGAATTGCCGTACGGTTGCTTTGATTCACTTATCAAGCTTGGTCTTTGGACGAGAATCATCTATGTATGAGACAAGGTTAACTTTTATAAAGCGTAATTCGATTATGCAATATTTTTTCTGTTTTTGATTAACAGAGCTGATAACTCATTCGGTTGGGAAGGGGAAACCAGAATAAATTCTTTGCCAATTTGGTAAATCCCCTGTCATTGAGGCAACATCCTGCTATTATCTTTGTCCAAACTGCTTGAGTTTATCCCTTGCTGGAAGCATAAAATTCATCACACGTTTACATATCATTCCCTTTTGTTCCAGGAATTTCACGAAATATCTAGGAATTTTCAGCAATACTACGGATAGCATACGGGATTCCCACAGTCAGAAGGCGTGAATAAAGATGTCCATAACGCCTGTAAACCTTATTCGTAAACCGATGCAAGAGCATTCTTGAAGCAAATTCCATTTCCGTACTTTCAACCTTACACTTGCCGAATAAACATCTTATTAAGTGTCTACAGAAGGAAATATCGCAAGCTGAGGAGCCATAAGCTGACATTCAAAGATCAAATAAATTGACTCAGCCTAAGCGTTAACTAGATATCAACATAAGCAAGCTTCTACCAAGCTGTACATCTATGAGGACAGCATGAATATCCACCCATTTACCGATCGCATCACTCGCTCTAAACTTAGTACCCATCCCCTTAAAATGGCACTCACTAAAATCACCAATGTTGCTCATCCGCATAAATGGAACCCCAAACAAGGGCGGTTAGGAGGTTTGCCAACTTCTAAGGAAGCAAACAAGCAAAGCCTAACTTCGGCAGAGCAAAATGCCCTAATGCGCCGCAAAGCTCTTACTGAAGCGCAGCATGGGAACTACACTGTATCGATCGCGCTGTTTAGCCACCTCATTGACCGCGACCCCAATAGTGCTAAGGACTACAGCAATCGCGGCTTGGTGTATTTTCAGGACGGGCAGAGACAAGCGGCATTGGCAGACTATAACCGGGCGATCGAGCTAAATCCCCGCCTAGATAGTGCATATAACAACCGAGCAAATTACTTTGCAGCACAGGGGCAATACCTGGAAGCAATATTGGACTATGACATCGCCCTAGACCTCAACCCAACCAATGTTCGAGCCTGGATTAATCAAGGCATCACATTTCGAGAGTTGGAAATGTATGAACGGGCGATCGAAAGTTTTGACCTTGCCCTATGCTTAGGTCGGCTAGAAGGACACATCTATGCAGAACGGGGACGAACTTACCATCTTCGTGGAGACTGGAATTGTGCCGTTGCAGATTATTACAGATCTCTCACTGAGCTTCCAGCAGTGAGTATGTATGCCTCTGATCCATCAGTGCGCCTACGGTTTCAGGTTGAGTCGTGGTTAGATGAACTCCTGAGTCCGTTGTCTTGATGGGGTTTAGCTAGCGAAATTATTCGATTGAAATGGACTGTGGGCCACTGTTCTTACCATTGGTGGTCATAGAACTAGTGGGGTAAGAAGCTCCCCCTCCTTGTTGATCCAGCCAGCTTTTAACTGGATCATCAGCCAAGTTGAGCCGCAGCACTCCTGAAACGAACCCTCCTAAAAAAGCGATCGGATGTCCAGCTAATTCTCTAAGCACAGGGGTCAATTCATCAAAAAACATTTAGAAACTCCTTATAACGCATTGATTCAAGCGCATCAATCATCCATCAATGTGTTGACGATCCTAGCGTGAAACGCAGAACTGAATGAGCCAGATGATGGCAAAGGTTAGGACGGTTGAAGTTGTTGAAGCCAATAAAATCAGATTTAGTTTAGGATTGCAGAGGGTACTTTGCTTCTGAGGAAATTGGACTTATGCTAGCCAAATTCCTTTAGCTGCGTGGTACGATATAGATTTTGGAGTCAATTTAGCTAGGAGCAAAACGGTTAGGCATGGTTAAGCTACGCTTAAAGCGGTATGGGAAAAAATTTGAGGCAAGCTATCGCATTGTGGCGACGCAAAGTACCTCTCGTCGTGATGGTCGCCCCCTTGAAGAACTGGGTTATTACAACCCTAGAACCGATGAAGTGAAACTGGATGTCCCTGCGATCGTCAAACGTCTACAGCAAGGAGCACAGCCCACTAGAACGGTTCGCGATATTTTGAAAAAGCAAAATGTTTTTGAACAGCTTGGTGCTTAGTCACCGGAATTAGTTTGACGCATCGGATGCATACTGTACCTAACTCAAACATGCCCCCTTCTTCAGAATCGCTTTCTAGCCCTGACTATAATGGTTTGGTCAAATTTTTGGTGACTCCGTTTCTAGAATCGGCTGACTCGATTCGGGTAGATAGCGAAGTTTCCCCTCGCACTTCCAGGGTTTTAGTGCGATTGGCGATCGAAGGAGAAGATAAGGGGCGAATTTTTGGTCGAGGTGGACGTAACATTCAAGCAATTCGGACAGTACTTCAGGCAGTGGCTCAAGCTGCTGGACAGGTTGCCTATTTGGAAGTCTTTGGCAGTCAGTCTAATGGGCGAGAGGGTGGTTCGGATGATAAACCCCATCCACCACGCTCTGGTTCTCGTCGTCCTTCTCGTCCGCGTCCTCGCTAGATGACAACTCCATTAACGATCGATTTACCAAATCCTGCGAGTGCAATGGCATTGGCAGGTTCTCAAGAATCAAACCTCAAGCAGATTGCTCAGCAAACCGGAACAAAAGTGGCTTTGCGGGGGCAATCTATCATCATTTCTGGAACTGAAAAGCAAACGGCGTTGGCAGGGAGACTGGTTCACTTGCTGGAGCCTTTATGGGGGCAAGGAATCGGAGTTACAAACGTTGATATTTCTGCGGTGCGCTATGCCCTGGATGCCGATCGCCTAGATGAACTCCAGGAGATGCAGCGAGAAGTGCTGGTGCGAACGCGTCGCGGTGAAGAAATTCGGGCAAAGACTTTTCCTCAGCGCAAGTACATTAAGGCGATTCAGTCCCATGATTTAGTCTTTTGCATTGGGCCGGCCGGAACGGGTAAAACCTTTTTGGCAGCCGTTTTAGGGGCAAAGGCTTTGTTAGAAGGGCAGTACGAGCGGTTGATCTTAACTCGTCCGGCAGTGGAAGCAGGGGAAAAGCTGGGCTTCTTACCGGGAGACTTGCAGCAGAAGGTCAATCCTTATCTGCGTCCGCTTTACGATGCGCTTTACGAAATGGCAGACCCGGAAAAAATTGCTGGATTAATGGAGCGGGGAGTAATTGAAGTGGCTCCCCTGGCATATATGAGAGGGCGGACGTTGAATAAAGCTTTCGTAATTTTGGATGAGGCACAAAACACCACACCCGCCCAGATGAAAATGGTGCTAACGCGCTTAGGGTTTCGATCGCGCATGGTTGTAACGGGTGACATTACCCAAACGGATTTACCCTCCTACCAACAGTCTGGCTTAGCCGTTGCCCACAAAATTTTGCACAACGTTGAAGGCATTGCCTTTTGTCGGCTTTCTAAATCAGATGTCGTACGCCATCCCTTAGTGCAGCGAATTGTGGAAGCGTATGAGAAGTACGAGGAACCCCAAAAGTAAAGTTTTGATTCGCACTGATTTTGCTGAAACCGGGATACTGCTAAAACCGAATGCGCTGATTTAGCACCGCATTGAGATGTCCGATCGGCGCGAGCAGCAACAGCAACACAGGAATAATTTCTAATCGCCCCATCCACATCAGCAGGATTAGAACCAGCTTACCCACCCAGGATAAATCAGGGACGACAATGCCCATTGATAGACCGACGCTTCCTATTGCAGAAGCCGCTTCAAAGAGAACATCAGCGATCGTGTACTCTGGCGGCACGATATGAAGTAAAACAAATACGCTAATGCCGATTAAACCAAGCCAAAGGATTGCCAAAACCGCAGCAGACTCAACACGGCAAAGTGCCTCTGACTCCAGGACAACCTTTCCGTTTAGGGTGTAACGCATTAACTGATGGGGGCGTAACCATAGGCGTTGAAACCGCCACACAATTCCTTTCCACAGAAATACAACCCGGCGTAATTTTAGCCCACCGACAAGTGAACCCGATGTACCTCCCATAATCATTGCTGTAGTAAGTAAGAGTTTGGCTCCAGGACTCCAGGTACTGATATTGGCTGTAGTAAAGCCAGAGGTGACAACAGCAGAAAACCACTGAAAGAGTGAATCAAACCAACCGATCGTTGCGTCATTCCATTGGTTTTCTAGAAATAGCCCAACTGCTCCAGTTCCAAGCAAGAGCCAAAGTGCCTTGTGCTGGCCTTGCCATAGGGCAGCAAACTGGCGATGTCGGATGAGTTGATGATGCACTGAAAAACTAATTGCTCCTAAGACCATCGTGGGCACGATCGCCAGTTGAATCATAGGACTGTAAGCTGCCATGCTGTTGTTGGTGATTGTGAATCCTCCAATGGAAACGGCAGTTAATCCATGATTTAGGGCTTCCCACCAGGGCATTCCCACCCAATAAAACCAAGCAATTGTTAAAGCAGTGTAGATCAGGTAAATCCACCAGATTTTACGCACCGTTTCTCTGACGGTTAATCCAATCAGCTTTTGCCGTCCCTCTGCCGTATAAAGCTGGTAAGCATCAGTACTGGGTTCCAAAATTGCCAGAACCAACACAATTACGCCAATCCCACCAATCCATTCCATAAACGATCGCCACCACTGTAAACTGTAGGGCAGTTCCGTTGGACGCAGCGTTACGCTTAAACCTGTACTGGTGAAGCCGGAAACTGATTCAAATAAGGCATTCCAGGGATCTTGAAATGCTAAAACTGTTGGGGATGTGGCGTTAGTTTGGGCGAGATGTAAGGCGATAAAGCCAAAGGGAATTGCCCCAAGACAGGGAATCAGTATCCAGCTTAATGCCACCGTAATCAGCGCAAAGCGAAGGTTCGATCGCCCTGCCTTGCTCCCAACCCGACAAAGCAATTGCCCAATGCCCAATGCCACGATCGCTGTCAAAACGAAGGGCCCGATCGCATACAGCTCATTAGCTAGCACACACAGCGGTAGCGTAATCAGAGCCATCAAGCTAGGAATATGCAGCAAGATGCCCACATCCCGTAAAACGGTTTTAATTGACGGTGGCGTGGACAGGGCAACTGGCATGAGGGAAGAAAAACGAGAGAAAAAACAAGGAAAAATAAAAGAATAAAAAATTTGTGTAGGACACCAATCAGAATGATTTTGGAGATAGCATTCGGTAAAGATGCTTTGCCACAATTGCCTCTGGATTGACTAATACTTCTACTCCCAGTTTTTCAAACAGCGATCGATGCTGGGACTCATTTACCATGCTGATCAATGTTTTGATGTGGTACTGTTGTCCCAAAAACATTGCCATTAAGTTTGCAGAATCGTCATTCGTCGCAGCCAAAATTGCATCGGCTTGGTGAGCTTGGGCTTCGTCTAAAATTCCTCCTGTGGCAATGTTGGCTTGAAACACCTCAATATCATGCTTTTGTAAAACGGATCTTGCTTTGGCTTCATCCGGTTCAATCAGAGCAAGGCGGTGTCCGTTGTCGAGGGCGAGTTCAATGAAGCTGCTCCCCTCTGGGCTGGCTCCAACCACAATAATGTACATACCTACAAATTAACGAAGGATCACAAAACCAGCACTCAATGCCAGCTTTAATGTACAAGCCGGACAACCTCTGATAAATCTACCGTGCGGGATAACCGATCGACATTTGTCCCTTTACCTTCCTTTCAATGCACTTTAGATCTGTGGTTTTGCTGATGGCTTGGCTTGGAGGCTTTCCATGGGCAAACCGTTCTGGCTAAACTGCTCTAGCAAAATATTCATGGTAGGATAATGCGATTAACTGCCAGTGCTTTCACTCAAGCAGACTTTCACGGAAGGACGGAGACGGAGTGCCATGAGCTACAGAATGGATCGTCGCGCTTATGCCGAAACCTTTGGCCCAACGGTGGGCGATCGCATCCGTTTAGCTGATACCAACCTGATCATTGAAGTGGAGCAGGATTACACCACCTATGGTGATGAGGTGAAGTTTGGCGGCGGTAAGGTGATCCGTGATGGCATGGGGCAGTCTCCGATCTCGCGTAAAGATGGGGCGGTGGATGTGGTGATTACCAACGCACTGATCCTGGACTGGTGGGGCATTATTAAAGCCGATATTGGGATTAAAGACGGCAGAATTAGCGCGATCGGCAAGGCTGGCAACCCCCTGATTCAGGATAATGTGACGATTATCATCGGCCCCAGTACTGAAGCGATCGCTGGGGAAGGGATGATCCTCACGGCAGGCGGCATTGATGCCCATATTCATTTCATCTGCCCGCAGCAAATCGAAACGGCGATCGCTTCTGGGGTCACGACGATGATTGGCGGCGGTACTGGCCCTGCTACAGGAACCAACGCCACGACCTGCACCCCCGGAGCCTGGAATATCCATCGAATGTTGCAAGCGGCAGATGCTTTTCCCGTAAATCTAGGTTTTTTGGCAAAGGGAAACGCGGCTCAGCCTAAAGGGTTAGAAGAACAGGTGGAAGCCGGGGCACTTGGCTTAAAGCTGCATGAGGATTGGGGTACTACTCCAGCGGCGATCGACACTTGCCTCAGCGTTGCTGACGAGTATGATGTGCAGGTGGCAATCCACACTGACACGCTGAATGAAGCTGGATTTGTGGAAGATACGATCGCTGCCTTTAAGAATCGCTGTATCCACACCTACCACACTGAGGGGGCAGGCGGAGGTCACGCCCCAGACATTATTAAAGTTTGTGGTGAGTTAAATGTGCTGCCATCTTCCACGAATCCGACCCGTCCCTACACGGTGAATACGCTGGAAGAACACCTGGACATGCTCATGGTTTGCCATCACCTCGATAAAGGCATTCCTGAAGATGTGGCATTTGCCGAGTCGCGGATTCGTAGGGAGACGATCGCAGCCGAAGACATCCTGCATGATCTGGGCGCGTTCAGTATGATCTCGTCTGACTCTCAGGCGATGGGGCGGGTGGGTGAAGTGATCTGCCGCACCTGGCAAACGGCCCACAAGATGAAAGACCAACGGGGTACGCTTTCAGGCGATAACGATCGCAATGACAATATTCGCGCTAAGCGTTATGTGGCTAAATATACGATTAACCCAGCCATTACGCATGGCATTTCTGATTATGTCGGGTCGATCGAGGTGGGTAAACTGGCGGATTTATGCCTTTGGAAACCCGCATTTTTTGGCGTGAAGCCAGAAATTGTGATTAAAGGGGGCTTTATTGCCTGGGCGCAAATGGGCGATCCGAATGCCAGCATTCCCACACCGCAGCCCATTCACATGCGTCCGATGTTTGGGAGCTATGCAGGCGGCATTTACAGCACTTCGCTGACATTTGTTTCTAGGGCAGCGTTCAAAGCGGGAATTGCGGGTGACTTGAAGTTGCAGAAAAAAGTGGCTGCCGTGTCGGGCATTCGTAAGCTGACGAAGAAAGATATGAAGCTGAATGATGCCATGCCGCAAATGGAAGTGAATCCAGAAACCTATGAAGTGCGGGCGGATGGAGAACTGTTAACCTGCGAACCCGCTTCCGTATTACCAATGGCACAACGGTATTTTTTGTTCTAGCAATGCAGCCACAGCATAGAAATTAAAACTGTAAAACACAGGCAATGTTTTTCTGCCCTTGCCGACGACAGATATCAAATCTAGATTGGGCATGAGTGACAACAAAAATGAGTCCGACAGCAACAACAATGGCAAGTAAATGATCAGCTTTCATTTGTTTCCATTCAAACGGTATAACGGCAGCGTAAAAATTAGAATGTGAATTGGTCACTCTCTTTTTAGCCACCATAACACTGCTCAAACCAGAGGGTATGTTGTCAGGGATAAAGCCTTGATGAAATGATCAAACACTTTTTAAATGCGCGATGAACTCCATAGAAACGATCGGCGGATTTGTTCCAAGCCTCTAAATGTTCTTATTACTTTTATGACGGCGGCTGCCGATCATTTGAGAATAAACACAGGTGAATTCTCCTCCCCAAAAGAAGATTTGGCTGGTCAGGTAAATCCACAACATCAGCACCATGACTCCACCCACTACCCCATAGGACTGAAACTGACTGCCGATCGTAATGACGCTGCGGCTGACGAGGTTTTGCAGAACTAATAAAAGTACAGCCGTAATCACAGCCCCCAACAACACATCTGTCCAAGCAATGCGTACCGTTGGCAAAGTCTTAAATAAGACCATTAGTACTAACGTTAAAATGATAAAAGATGAGATTAACTGTAGCGAACTCACCGTTACGATCGTGTCTAGTTGAATAAACTCGACCACGCCGCTAAAGTCTTGGATCAGCCTTAAAACAATTCGGATAATAATATTTGCTAGCAGCGTGATCACGAGTAATAGACCTGCTCCAAAGACGAGAGCAAATGAAAAGATTCTGCGTCGGATAAAGTTTTTGGCAATATGTTTAATCGTTTGATTTCCCGGTGGATGATGCACTTTCCAAATAATGTCGAAAGCGCGATCGAGGGCTGAAAAAAAGCCACTTGCTGCAATCAGCAATAACACGAAACCAGTGATTCCAACCCCAAATCGATCCTGATTCAGTTGAACCAAAATGGTTTCAACCGTTTGGCTCGCAATGGGTGGTAAACCCTGCTGAGTAAAGACCAAAATTTGGTTGTAAACTGCCGTATTTGGGCCAACAACAAAACCGAAAATACTAAGAATGACGAGTACCGTTGGCGGTAGCGAAAAGATGGCATAGTAAGCCAGAGCTGCCCCCATGTCCGTAC
This sequence comes from filamentous cyanobacterium CCP2, assembly GCA_003003615.1. Taxonomy (GTDB): domain Bacteria; phylum Cyanobacteriota; class Cyanobacteriia; order Elainellales; family Elainellaceae; genus Egbenema. Next base: position 21,185 of record PVWD01000051.1, read on the forward strand.
AATTATCTCTCTGCCATTTCAAAGAAGATTGAATTAATAGCTGACCTAGCCGCGATCGACTCAGCTTGACAATCCGACGTTTAATAAATTCAACAACAGGTTGGCCACTCATTGTTACTCAGCAGAGACTCTTTTCGCTCTCAAGCATAGAGCATCTTTCTAAAATCGATATATTGACAAATACTGGAATCGTATATTGATGCACTTTTCCATTCTACGTTCGATTCCTAGGACGACTGTACTAATTCAGCTAATCGCGTTACGATAAGGGATCGAGATTGCTCGGCAGCACTCCGAGTTCTCAGAAGTTGACGATAGAATTGTTAAGAACCGTTTCGCTGTCCACTCAGCCCCCCAATTGTCCATGACTCAACGCCACGCTGAAGAGAATTCTAAGTCCCCAGTGCTAGAGTCTGAGCTGGAAGAGCCGGATGCAAACTCAGAGCGAGGGGCGGCTTCAGCTACAAATGGTAAAAACGGTAAGGCGAGGTCTAGTGCAAAGGCAAAACCCAGTGCAAAGGCAAAGTCCAGTACAAAATCTGGGGGAAAGTCTAAAGCGCAGGCAACCAAGGGGACAACGAACTGTATTCACATCCGAGGGGCACGGCAGCATAACCTCAAAGATATTGATCTGGAACTGCCCCGCGATCGGCTGATTGTGTTTACTGGAGTCTCCGGTTCAGGTAAGTCCTCGCTGGCGTTTGACACAATTTTTGCGGAGGGGCAACGGCGATACGTAGAGTCCTTAAGTGCCTATGCTCGTCAGTTTCTAGGCCAGGTCGATAAGCCCGATGTAGATGCGATCGAAGGCTTAAGTCCTGCCATTTCAATTGATCAAAAATCGACTTCCCATAACCCGCGATCAACCGTCGGCACAGTGACGGAAATCTACGACTATTTGCGTTTGCTCTACGGACGCGCTGGAGAACCGCACTGTCCCCACTGTGGTCGCTCCATTGTGCCGCAAACCGTTGATCAAATGGTCGATCGGATTATGCAATTGCCCGATCGCACTCGGTTTCAAATTTTGGCTCCGGTGGTGCGCGGCAAGAAAGGCACTCACAAAAAGCTGCTGTCGGGCTTGGCTTCTGAAGGCTTTGTCCGGGTGCGGATCGACAAGGAAGTGCGGGAACTGTCGGACAATATTGAGCTAGAGAAAAATCAGTTTCACGATATCGAAATTGTCGTCGATCGGCTGGTTAAAAAAGACGGTATTCAAGAGCGGCTGGTCGATTCCCTGAGTACCTGCTTAAAGCGATCGGAGGGCATTGCGTTCATTGATGCCACCCTACCTGAAACCGATAATGTCGTATCGCTGAATCCGGATTTACAGCTAGCCGTTTTACCTTCCATGGCAGCCGAACCTGCTGGACGCTATGGCAAAAATGAAGAGGACAAAAACCGGCTGGAACTCGTCTTTTCCGAAAATTTTGCCTGTCCTGAACATGGGGCAGTCATGGAGGAGCTATCGCCGCGCCTGTTCTCCTTCAACTCCCCCTACGGAGCTTGCCCCCACTGTCATGGGTTAGGCAGCCTGAGAACCTTCTCGGCAGAACTGGTTGTCCCTGACCCAAAACTGCCCGTCTATGCGGCGATCGCCCCCTGGTCGGATAAAGATAATACCTACTATTTCTCGCTGCTCTACAGCCTGGGGCAAGCCTTTGGTTTCGAGATTCAAACTGCTTGGGAACAGCTAACCCCCGATCAGCAGGACGTGATTCTGCATGGCTCAGACGAAAAAATTTACATTGAAGCCGACTCTCGCTACCACGACAAAAAAGGCTATTACCGCCGCTATGAGGGGGTTTTACCCATGCTCGAGCGGCAATACAAAGAAGCCTCGTCTGACCTCTATAAGCAAAAGTTAGAGCAATATTTGGTGGATCAGGCGTGCGAAGTCTGCGGGGGCGATCGGCTGAAGCCAGAAGCTCTGGCTGTGCGGGTGGGGCAGTTTACCATTAAAGAACTCACGAAGGTTTCGATTCGGGATTGTCTGGAGCGGGTTAACGCCATGCAGCTTTCGCCTCGGCAGGCGCAGATCGGGGAGTTGGTGCTGAAGGAAATTAAGGCGCGGCTTCAGTTTTTGTTGGATGTGGGGCTGGATTATTTAACCCTCGATCGCACGGCCATGACCCTTTCCGGCGGAGAAGCCCAGCGAATTCGGTTAGCCACGCAGATTGGAGCCGGACTGACGGGGGTGCTGTATGTGCTAGACGAGCCAAGTATCGGACTGCATCAGCGAGACAACGATCGCCTGCTGAACACGCTGACCAAGCTGCGGGATTTGGGCAACACGCTGATCGTAGTGGAGCATGACGAAGACACCATCCGAGCGGCAGATTACCTGGTGGATATTGGCCCCGGAGCGGGAATTCACGGTGGGCAAATCGTGGCGCAAGGCTCCCTGGAAACGCTGCTCAAAGCCAAGGATTCCCTCACCGGAGCTTACCTTTCCGGACGACGAGCCATTCCCACCCCAGCCGAACGGCGAGATGGCAACGGTCGATCGCTCTTACTGCAAAACGCCCACCGCAATAACCTCCAGCACATTGATGTGGAGATTCCCTTAGGCAAATTGGTTTGTATCACCGGGGTTTCCGGTTCCGGTAAATCCACCTTAGTCAATGAATTGCTCTACCCTGCCCTGCAACACCACTTTGGGCATAAAATCCCTCAGCCCAAGGAAATGGGCAAACTCAAAGGGCTGAACGGACTCGATAAGGTGATCGTGATTGACCAGTCGCCGATTGGCCGCACCCCCCGCTCGAATCCTGCCACTTACACGGGGGTCTTCGACGTGATTCGCGACTTATTTGCTGAGACGATCGAAGCTAAGGCCAGAGGCTATAAGCCAGGGCAGTTTTCCTTCAACGTCAAGGGAGGACGCTGTGAAGCTTGCGGCGGGCAAGGCGTGAACGTGATTGAAATGAACTTCTTGCCGGATGTTTATGTGCAGTGTGAAGTGTGCAAAGGGGCACGCTACAACCGCGAAACCCTACAGGTGAAGTACAAGGGCAAATCCATCTCCGATGTACTGAGCATGACCGCAGAAGAGGCTCTGGAATTCTTTGAAAACATCCCCAAGGCAGCGTCACGCCTGAAAACGATGGTGGATGTGGGACTGGGCTATGTGCAACTCGGACAAACGGCTCCTACCCTTTCCGGTGGAGAGGCCCAACGGCTGAAGCTAGCCTCAGAACTGTCCCGCCGCGCTACAGGCAAAACCCTTTATCTGATTGATGAACCTACCACCGGGCTTTCCTTCTACGATGTCCATAAGCTGCTGGATGTGCTGCAACGCCTGACGGATATGGGCAACACGATTCTGGTCATTGAACACAATCTCGATGTGATTCGCTGTGCTGACTGGGTGATTGACCTGGGGCCAGAAGGGGGCGATCGGGGTGGAGAAATTGTCGCAGTGGGGACTCCAGAAGATGTGGCAGAGAATGAGCGATCGTTTACGGGGCACTATCTGAAAAAAGTCTTGGCACAATACCAAGGAGCAGCAAAATCACGATGAGAACTGTTTTTACAGCAGTTTTTAGATGGGGAGTAGGGAGTGGGGAGTAGGGAGTAGGGAGTGGTGTGGCTTAACCAAAGGAAAATCGCTGTAAGAGCTGAATCAAATTACCTGTGAATGGTTCCATATTGTTGAACTGGGCGGGCAAGATGCCCACCCCACAAGAGTTGTAGGCTCAGTATCTTCCTGAGACAGTCGCTCACCTTGCGCTTAAAGCGTCATCGATCGCTTGTAAATTCGCATCACTTCTCCGGGTTCTTTGGTGGTTGCCTCTTGGATCTGGGAAAAGGGAAGCGGACGTGACCAATCTTCAACACGACAGAAACCGCACTGATACAGACGGGCAATGGTTAAATCAACATCTTCCGGTTGTCCGATCATCAGAATTTTGACGGATCGACGGGCAGAGGAAACGGGACGATCGCCTTTGGGAGGCTGACCGATCAATGCTTGAGCCATGAGTTGTAAATCTCCTTTGTTCCAGGGTTTGAGGAAACCCTAGAGACTCGCTCTCAGCTTCAGACAACGCAAGCTAAGAGCATAGGGCGATATAATCACCCTAGCCTTGGACTAGGTTCGATAGTCTGAGGTTAGGAGGTTGGGCGTTTTGCTTGCGAGGCACGCTCGACCTCCGCTAGAGAAGTCGTCTCTAGGTGAAGCCGCTATCTTAAAGGTTAGGAACCTAAAAGACAGCTATAGCAACTGAGCGTATCATCAACCGATCGGACAAATCAAGTCAAAAATGTTACAGTTCGATCGAGCTTTTCCATAAATTTTTGTGCCCAAATACAACAATCTGTATATGAGCTTTGCGGGCTACGGTGCTTTGGATCTGTGAGGCTCTGAGGTTGTGATAGACTCGGCATCAGATAAGTTATCTATGCAAGCGATGCCGGTACAGACAAAAGACCAAGTCCTCGCTCTGCTCCAGGAATATCACCAGGAGTTATGCCGCTTTGGGGTTAAGCGTTGTGGCGTTTTCGGCTCGTTTGCCCGTGACACTGCAATTCACCCTCAAAGTGATGTTGATATCTTGGTTGCTTTTGAGCCAGACCAGAAAACGTTTGATAACTTTATCCATCTATCCTTTTTTCTAGAAGATCTGTTTGGCAGAGCCGTTGACCTGATCACGGTTGAGTCATTGAGTCCTTACATTGGGCAACACATTTTGGATGAGGTCGAGTATGTCTCCGTCGGCTCGTGAATATTTACAGCACATTCTTGATGAAACGACTTACATCATGACGAGTGCTACGAGTTTAGACAAGACGAAATTTCTCCAAGATGAAACACTGAAGCGCGCTTATGTTCGGAGTATTGAAGTCGTTGGCGAAGCGGTCAAGCAGTTACCCGATGAGGTGCGCCAAAAATATGACGCAATTGAATGGCGGGCGATGGCTGGGATGCGCGATCGATTAATCCACAATTACTTCGGTGTAGACTATGACATTGTTTGGGATGTTGTAGTTAATAAAATCCCTATCCTGGATGCTGAAATCAGGCGAGTTCTTAAGCAAGAATATCCGTAGATCGGGATAAGTTTCCTGACAGCACAGTTCGATCGAGCTTTTCCATAAAGTTTTGTGCCCAAATACAACAATCTGTGTATGAGCTTTGCGTGATGTAGAGCGATCGGCTGTGGTCTTGACGAGGGGCGATCGGGCGGTTAAGGTATGGGCATTGACTCTTGATCTGAAAAGGTCAACCGAACCTTGAAAACCGCATAACTTCGTTGACCTGCGTCGATGCCTTGTTCTGTGGGCATTTCAGACGCTGATTTTTCAAAATACTGAAAGAGAAAAATCGTTTTTACCGACTAAAAATGACCTGCGTCGATTTCTGCTCAGGAGCCATTGCCAGAAGCAGGTTTCAGACGGCACTCTTTCAAGACCAATTCCCCGCAAGGGGACGGAAACAACAGTCACCTCTTTGACAAAATTGAACATGGACAATTCGCTTTCAAGACCAATTCCCCGCAAGGGGACGGAAACCCTTCAAACCGCAATCAAAGTTCCCAACTTGATAACTTTCAAGACCAATTCCCCGCAAGGGGACGGAAACGCTTGATAGCAAATCGGATCAGTTGCCAATGCAAATGGCTTTCAAGACCAATTCCCCGCAAGGGGACGGAAACGTTTTGAGAATGATGCGGTTCGTGTAGCCATCCCCTCTGCTTTCAAGACCAATTCCCCGCAAGGGGACGGAAACCCCCAATTTGTCTCGCCGCTCAGCACCGTTTTTGTCCACTTTCATCACCAATTCCCCGCAAGGGGACGGAAACAATCCCAGGTTGCATCACGCCGGTGAACCGAACGAGGCTTTCATCACCAATTCCCCGCAAGGGGACGGAAACAAAAAGAAGTAACTGATTTTTGTTGCAATACTTAACGCTTTCAAGACCAATTCCCCGCAAGGGGACGGAAACCCTTCAAACGCATCGTCCGGTTGATTGTTCATGATCTTTCAAGACCAATTCCCCGCAAGGGGACGGAAACAAGACATTTCGATATGGCAGAAAGTGGTCGGCCACTTCTTTCAAGACCAATTCCCCGCAAGGGGACGGAAACTTCAAAGCGATTGCAGCTTGTGCAAGGGCAACCTCCGATGCTTTCAAGACCAATTCCCCGCAAGGGGACGGAAACAGGGAGTCGATCGAACAGCCCAGCGTTGACACTATTAAAAGCTGCTACCAGATGCTTGAGACGGGTGAATCCTGGTCTTATTCAATGAACCGCACCACCCGCACCCTTGGCTCAGGCAACTCTTGATATTGACTCACCTTCATTTCGATCGCCTTCAGTTGCCCTAATGCCAACCCGCAGGGCATCCCATATTTTGCCTGCACCCGATCGCTGGCAATTTGCAGGGCAGTGCGCGATCGATCGAGAAAGTCTTCCAGGGTGTAGGTTTGGTTGGGGGTGAAATAGTCTTTGACGACGAGGGAGGGAGAATAGCAGGCTTCCTGGGAGCCGTCGGGCCATTCAACTTGAAACCGAATTTCGGGCATAGAGCGTCCTGTAATGGTGAAGGTGTAGTTTTGCGGAAGCGTTCCAGGTGTAGGTGTTGCAGAGCGATCGGCTGTATTCTAACAACGATGCGGCAACGGCAGGTTGAACAACGTCTATCATGGCATGGGCAATAGCTTTGGGGGAAGCTGGATCAATGAGCAGGGCGTGCTGGGAAGCAAGAAATTCAGTAAAGGGCGGCTGATTTGCCGTAATCACAGGCGTTCCTGAGGCGATCGCTTCCAGCACCACCAGTCCCCACCCTTCCTTCACTGAGGGAAACACAAAAGCATCGGCAAGGCGATATAGCACGGACAATTGCTCATCGGTGACGACTCCTGGCAAGATCAGCGACTTGCCCACCTGAATTCCAGAAGCTTCAACCTGGGCAAAAAATTCATCCCGATACGCCTGATAGTCAAACAAAGTTGCTCCCCCAGCGATGATCAGTTGTGCTTCAGGATAATGCTTTAACACTTGCGAAAAAGCGTGCAGAAGGGCGATCGAGTTTTTGCGCGGTTCGATGCCACCCACCGTTAAGTAAAGGGGCTTCCCTGTAAGGTGGAACTGCTGTTTTAGCGATGCATCTTGCTGAGAGGGAAGGGGCGAAAAGCGATCGAGGTTGACTCCATTAATGACCCTGGGGGCATCAATTTGGTATTGCCGTTTGAGTTCAGTTTGCCAATATTGACTGACGCATAGACAAAGATCAGGATGGCGAATCGATCGATCTTGGCATTCCTTTAAGAATGGGCTATTGTATGCTTCGATATGGTGAACGGTACGGATAAAGTGAGGAATTTGCTGACGATCGCGTAACATCAACAATGCATTGGCACTAATGCAATCCTGAGAATGAAGATAATCATAGGAAGCTAATTTTTGCGGATTAGAAGATAAGTAATTAACAAATTCCTGAATTCGCTGCTGAATTAATGTATCAATATCACCGGATACAGGATAGGACGGAATAAACTCACTGTTACAACTGAGCGATCGATGAAATCCAGATTCGTCTTTATCCAATGCGTACACACAAACTTGATGCCCTAAGTGATGCAGAGCCTCTGCCAGTTCTAGCGTATGAATAACGCTGCCTCTGGGCTTTGTGGAGTAAGTAAATAGAGCAATTTTGAATCGGTCAGCCATTGGTGTGTTTAAACCCAGTTAATGGTTCCCTGGACAAGTCCCAAAACATAACCGATTCTGCCCCCGACTGCAATATTAATTGAGAGGTAGGCTGCACCGTGCCAACTACTTCACACCTGAGTTGGCGATCGTGAAACAGTGCTTGAACTGGCTCCACCTTTTCCGGACGAACGCTCAACAAAAAACCGTAACTCGGAAAGCAGGTCAGCCATTTTTCCAAAGGGCAATCTGCCAACGGAGGAATCGCATCTAAATTCAGAGTGGCTCCCCATCCAGAAGTTTCCAACAGCATCAAAGCCGTTCCAATCATGCCCCCCATACTAATATCCTTACCCGCATCACATAACCCTTGCTCCGCCAGTTGGGGTAGAATCGCCAAATCCTCCCGCAAACGAACTGGATCAGCCTTCGTTGCTGCATTCCAAAACGGATACTTGGGATGCATTTGTCCGCGTGGGTCGATCGCCATCAGCAAACAGTCTCCTGGCCTAGCGTTAAAGCTGGTGATTAACCGATCGGCCCGTCCCAAAATAGCCACAGATAGCGCGTTGTAGGGACTATGCCCATTTGTGTGTCCCCCCACGATCGGCACCTGATACGCCTGAGCCGCAGCCCGCATTCCCTCCAGCAACGCCTGACTCAGTTCTACAGACTGGCTCCAAAGCGTGTCTACTACGGCGATCGGTCGTCCTCCCATCGCATAAATATCGCTGACATTCACCATGATCCCACACCATCCCGCAAACCAGGGTTCTGCTTCCACCAAAAACGGCATCATGCCCTCCGCAGCCAGCAGCAGGTAGCCCTCACCGTCAGGGATGGCGGCGCAGTCGTCTCCGAGGAGTGGGGAGT
>PVWD01000285.1 GCA_003003615.1 filamentous cyanobacterium CCP2
CTTTATCTCCGGTAAGTTTGACCAGTTTCAGCGCAATGTTCCTTACTCTGCGATAATCATTGCCTTTCAATCATTAGTGAAACAACTCCTAACCGAAAGCGAAGCCCAACTGGTTTACTGGCGAACCAAACTTTTAGCAGCTCTGGGTAACAATGCCCAAGTCATCATTGATGTAGTTCCAGACGTGGAACGAATTGTTGGTCAGCAACCCGCTATTTTGGAGTTGGCACCTACAGAAGCCCAAAATCGATTTAATCTCGTTTTTCAAAACTTTATTCGTGCGTTCTGTTCACTAGAACATCCCTTAGTTTTATTTCTGGATGATTTACAATGGGCTGATTCTGCTACGCTCAAGTTGTTGGATGTAATCCTCGCTGATGCAGAAACAGGCTATTTATTTTTGATTGGAGCCTATCGAGATAACGAAGTCAGTCCGAACCATCCTTTGATGATGACGTTGGCTTCACTTCGTTCAAAAGCCGTTATCATTCATGAAATTACGCTAGCTCCCTTAGCCCTCGCAGACGTTAGCCACCTCATTGCTGATACGCTGCATGACGACTCGGCAACCGTTCGATCGTTAGCTGAACTCATTATTCAAAAAACATCCGGCAATCCATTCTTTGTCAATCAATTTCTCAAAACGCTGTATCAAGAGAACCTGTTGACTTTCAATACTCCATTAAACGGTGGCAATCCGTGCTGGCAATGGGATATTGCCCAAGTAAAAGCACTGAATATTACTGATAATGTTGTCTATTTAATGATTCAAAAGTTGCGGAAACTACCGGACTTCACTCAGCAGATATTGCAGTTAGCAGCTTGTGTGGGTAACACCTTTGAGTTGAAAACACTTTCAACGATTTGCAAGCGATCGATTGATGTGACCTATCAAAGTCTACTACCAGCGATCGAAGGAGGATTAGTATCGGCAACATCTAATGAAAAAGAATCAGAACAGAATCGTATAAATATTCATCCTGTCAATCTTGTAAATCTTACATTTAGCTTTCTTCATGATCGGGTACAACAGGCCGCGTATGCACTGATCGATGATAGTTCCAAGAAGATCACTCACTTAGAAATTGGCCGATTACTTTGGGAAAGTGTTGATACAGAGACAAAGATCTTTGAAATTGTTGATCACCTCAATGTTGGAATTGGGCTACTTACTAATGAAGCAGAGCAAATTGACATTGCTAACCTTAATTTAATTGCAGGTCATAAAGCCAAAACAGCAACGGCATACGTAGCTGCGGTTGAATATCTACGAGTGGGTCTGAAATTATTACCGGAAGATGGCTGGAATAATCAATATGATTTGACATTAGCATTGCATGAAACAGCAGCAGAGGTAGCATTTCTCAGTGGAGACTTTGAGCAAATGCAGCAATTGACAGAAATTGTGTTGCAACATGCTAAATCTCTGCTTGATCAGGTAAAAGCGTATGAAATACGGATTAAATCCTGCGAGGTGCAACGTAAGCAGCTTGAAGCTGTAAAGCTAGGTCTACGGGTCATAAACTTCTTGGGCGTTGACATTCCTGAATCGCCGACCTCACTCGATGTCAAAAAAACGATCGAGGAAACAACAGCGAGTTTGGCAGAAACAAAGCCAGAAAGTTTAATTCATCTGCCAGTGATGACAGATACGATTAAAATTGCTGTTTTACGAATTATTTCAAGTTTAATTCCTGCGATTTATCAAGCCGCACCAGCTCTATTTGTTCTAACTGTTTGCCAACAAGTTAATCTCTCGATTCAATACGGCAATTCTCGGTTTTCACCGAGCGGTTTTGCTGACTATGGAATTGTATTAAGCGGCATTGTTCAAGATATTGAAACAGGTTATCAATTTGGACAGTTAGCTTTAGATTTAGTTGAGCATTTGGATGCTCGTGAAGTAAAGAGCCAAACACTGTTTAAGGTTGGAACATTTATAACGGCTTGGAAATATCACGTCAGAGAAACTTTGCCCCTGCTACAAGACTCTTACTGTAGTGGTTTAGAGAATGGAGATACGGCTCATGCTGGTTATGGAGCAGCCCTCAAATGCCAACATTCTTTTTGGAGCAGCTTAGAATTAGAAAGCCTTGAGCAAGACATGGTGAACTATGGTAAAACGATCGCTCAACTTCATCAAGAAACTGTATTAGGATGGCATCAAATCTTTCATCAGGCCACTTTAAATCTGTTGGGTTTATCTGAAATTCCTGAGCGGTTGATTGGCACTGTTTACAATGAAGATCAGTCATTGCCGCTTCATATTCAATCTAATGAGCGAACCACAACGCATTATGCATTTCTTAATAAACTAATCTTATGTTATCTGTTTGGTAAATTTTCTCAGGCGGCAGAAAACGCAAGGCAAGCGAAGCAGTATTTAGATGGTGTAGAAGGCTGTTTAGCTGTTGCGATGTTTCATTTCTACGATTCATTAGCTCACTTAGCAATTTATCCATTTGCAACACAGCAGGAATCCTTACTCGATCGAGTGATGCAAAATCAGGATAAGCTGCGAAAGTGGGCGAATCATGCCCCAATGAATTTTCAACATAAATATGAGCTTGTTGAGGCAGAACTGGCTCGAATTGCAGGAGACATTGCAGCAGCGATGGAGTTGTATGAACGGGCGATCGCTGGAGCCAAAAAGCATGGCTATCTTCAGGAAGAAGCACTAGCAAATGAACGAGCAGCAGACTTTTATTTCTCGCTAAACAGAAGTCGGTTCGCCAAAGAGTATTTAAGAGAAGCTTATTATGGCTATGCTTGTTGGGGAGCGATTGCCAAAGTTGAACAATTAGAAACACTCTATCCCGATGTTTTGGCCCAAGGACAACAGCAAGAAAGCTCAAAATATGAGAGCCAAAATACTCATCATTCCACTAATGAAAGCTATGCCAAAACGTTAGATCTTGCAACGGTAATTAAAGCATCCCAAGTTCTCTCTAGTGAAATTGTATTAGACAAGCTGTTAACCAAACTCATGCGGATTGTGCTTGAGAATGCCGGTGCAGAATTAGGGGTATTAATTTTAGAGAAAGCGGCAAAACCTTCTATCGCAGCGATCGGGCGAGTTGCTCAGGACGGGATCACGGTTCATCAATCAATTGCGGTAGAAGCCGGGCAGCAGTTACCGTTATCCATCATCAATTATGTTCGACAAACGCAGGAGAATGTGGTTCTAAATGATGCCACCCATGAAGGCATTTTTACAACAGATGATTACATTCTTGCTCAGCAGCCAAGATCGGTATTATGTGCGCCGATCGTTCATCAGGGCAAGCTGATTGGGATTCTTTATCTAGAAAATAACTTAACGACGGGTGCGTTTACGGCAGAGCGCGTTGAAGTGTTGCAGCTTTTATCCTCCCAAGCGGCTATTTCAATTGAGAATGCCCGCCTCTATCAAGAGTTAGCATCTGCCAATGCTGACTTAAAAAAATCCCATGAACAATTGGAAGACTACAGCAGAACGCTAGAAGTAAAAGTGGAAGAACGGACGGTGCAACTTCGGCAAGAGGTGCGCGATCGCCAACGGGCGGAAGAAATAGCCCAGTCTGCCAACCGTGCCAAGAGTGAATTTTTAGCAAACATGAGTCATGAATTGCGGACACCGCTTAACGGCATTTTGGGATATACCCAGATTTGTCAAAAAGATCGAGATTTATCAGAGCAGCATAGGCATCGCATTGCAATCATTCATCAATGTGGGGAACACCTGCTGACGCTAATCAATGATGTCTTAGATCTTTCCAAAATTGAAGCCCGCAAGATGGAATTGTGTCCGAGGGAGTTTCATTTTAGGGAATTCTTGCAGAGCATTGTCGAAATTTGTTCAATTAAAGCGGAACAGAAGGGAATTGCGCTCATTCATCAACCCCTGTCTCCTCTGCCTCAGGTCATTCAGGCAGATGATAGACGCTTGCGTCAGGTCTTGCTGAACTTGCTTGGCAATGCTGTCAAGTTTACTGAAACGGGAACGATCGTTTTTAAGGTGGGTTATCACGAGCAGAAGATTCGTTTTCAAATTGAAGACTCCGGTATCGGCATTGCCTCGGAGCATTTGGATGAAATTTTCAAGCCGTTTCAACAGGTGGGCGAGAATAACCGTAAAACCGAAGGAACAGGGTTAGGATTAGCCATCAGTGGTCAACTCGTTGAAATGATGGGCGGAACCCTTCAGGTTAAGAGTACTCTGGGTGTAGGCAGTGCTTTCTGGTTCGATTTAGACCTGCTAGCCACTGATTCATCAACCGATTTAGTTGATGCCGCAAAACATACAATCACCAGAGTTAAAGGCGACAAGCGGAAAATTTTAGTCGTAGACGATAAGCCGACGAATCGCTCTATCCTTGTCAATTTCCTGGAGCCGATCGGATTTGATGTCCTAGAAGCTGTAGATGGTCAAGATGGACTAAATAAGGCGCATAAGTTTCAGCCCGATGCCATCCTAATTGACCTGGTGATGCCGAATCTGGACGGTTTTGAGGCCACTCGTCGGCTGAGATTATTACCAAATTTGAAGGACATCATCGTCATTGCCATCTCGGCAAGCGTCTTTGAATTTGATCAGCAACAGAGTTTTGAGGTGGGCTGCAATGATTTTCTGCCAAAACCCGTTCGAGAAGATGCTCTTCTCCAAAAATTGCAAGAACATCTGAATCTGGAATGGATTTATGAAAATAAAAGCAAAAGTGGGGAACCCTTGAGCGGTAAAGATAAGCTAGAAAACATCCAGATAAGTTCCTTCTCCTCTTCTTCTGACTTTCCAATTCCGCCAGCCGAAGAGATCGCGATTTTTCTAGATTTAGCCATGCGAGGAGATGTACGAGCCATTGCTAAACGAGCGACACAGTTAGAAGCAACAAATCAGCAGTGGAGCCTTTTTGCCTCCCATTTGCGGCAGCTTGCTAAAGGATTTAAGGGACGACAAATCTTGGATTTTTTGAAGCAACTTTAAGAGGTGTTCATGAATACAAATATGGCTGAACAAGGAGTCATTTTAATCGTGGATGATACACCCACGAACTTAGAAGTTTTGCTCGATTTGCTAGAGTCTGCTGGTTTCAAAGTGGTCGTAGCTGAAGATGGGGAAAGAGCGATCGCCTTGGCAGAATATGCTCCACCTGATTTGATTTTGCTAGACATTCTCATGCCTGGAATCGACGGATTTGAAACCTGCCGTCGCTTAAAAGTAAACTTAGCTACCCAAGAGATCCCGATCATCTTTCTGACTGCTGTGAGCGATAAGGTCGATAAGGTCAAAGGGCTGAACCTGGGCGCAGTCGATTACATCACCAAACCGCTCGACCATGAAGAGGTTTTAGCGCGAGTCAACACTCACGTTCGGCTGCAAAATTTGACAAAGAGCTTAACGGCACAGAATGAGCGGCTGGAAAAGGAAATTCAACATCGCCAGCAGGTAGAAGCAGAGCGTGAGCAAGCATTTACAGCACTACAGCGCAGTGAAGCTCGATTTAGACGGTTGATTGAATCCAATGTTATCGGTATTATTTTTAGCTTGGCAGATGGCAGCATCACTGATGCCAATGATGCCTTCCTTCAGATCGTGGGATACGATCGCGCTGATTTGAAAGCTGGCAAATTAAATTGGCAAACAATGTCACCACCAGAACATGCCCATCTTCATCAAGCGGCCCTAGCAGAATTACGCAATACGGGAGCGTTCAGGGCCTTTGAGAAAGAATATTTTCACAGGGATGGGCATCCTATTCCGGTCATGGTTGGCGGAGCTTTGCTCGATGAGGCGCAACAGACGATCGTTGGCTTTGTCCTTAACCTGACGCAGCACAAACAGGCAGAAGACAAGATTCGAGAACAGGCAGCTTTGCTCAACATTACAACTGATGCCATTCTAGTACTAGATTTAGACAACAAGATTCAGTATTGGAACAAGGGGGCGGAACAAGTTTACGGATGGAATGTTGAAGAGGTAATCGATCAAGATGCGAATCGTCTTTTGTATCATCTGGACTCGCTTGAGCAACTTGAAGTGATTCAAAGTAGCTTAATGAAGTGTGGATTGTGGCAAGGTGAATTGTATCAAGTCAATAGACAGGGTAAAGAAATTATTGTTGCTAGCCGTTGGACGTTAATGCGCGATGCTCAAAGACAGCCTAAATCTATTTTGACAGTGAACACAGATATTACTGAAAAGAAACAGCTTGAGAGTCAGTTTCTGCGAACGCAACGGCTTGAAAGTTTGGGTACGCTGGCAGGTGGTATTGCTCATGATCTCAATAATATTTTGACTCCTGTTCTAACTACGGCCCAACTGTTACGGCTGAAATTTCCTAATGCTGATGAACAGAGCCGAAATTTGCTTAGAATCATTGAAGCAAATACTAAGCGTGGAGCTGATTTAGTGAGGCAAGTCCTGCAATTTACTCGCGGCGTGGAAGGTAAACAGGCGATCGTTCAAGTAAAAGATCTCATCTACGAAGTGAAGCAAATTGCTGCAAAGACGTTTCCTAAATCTATTGAGTTAGTGACCGATGTGGAACCAGAACTTTACTTAGTGTCTGGAGATGAAACCCATCTACACCAACTGTTGATGAATTTGGTTGTCAATGCTCGTGATGCAATGCCCAAGGGCGGTACACTCACCATTGCTGCTAGAAACCAATTTGTCAATGAACACGATGCTCGAATGAATCTTGATGCATCTGTCGGTTCCTATATTGAAATTATCGTTAGAGATACAGGAACCGGAATGTCAGATGAAATTGCGGATAGAATTTTTGAACCGTTTTTTACAACGAAAGAAATCGGTAAAGGGACAGGGTTAGGACTTTCTACCGTCAGGGGCATTGTTAAAAGTCATGGAGGCTTTGTTGATGTGTTGAGCAGGGTTGGTGAAGGAACGGAGTTCAAAGTATTTTTACCAGCCGTAGAAGCATCTGTTTTTCCGCCAGCAGAACCTCCTAATTTACCCATCGGAAATGCAGAATGGGTGCTTGTTGTAGACGATGAAACAGGAATTTTAGAAACCACTAAAGCTTCGCTGGAAGCCTATAACTATCATGTGCTGTCAGCCAATGGTGGAATAGAAGCTATTGGACTTTGCGCTCAATATAAACACAAGATTGCCGTAGCGATCGTCGATATGATGATGCCATCAATGGATGGCCCAACCACGATTCAGGCCCTTCAAAAAATTAATCCGCAGATTAAGACGATCGCCATCAGTGGATTTGTATCTAACGATAAATTGAGAGAAGCGAGCGGAATCAAACACTTTATTGCTAAGCCCTACACGATTCAAGAACTATTGCAAACGCTACGCTCTGTATTGGGAAAGCCAGTTGAGCAGCCGATCGGCTTCGATCTTTAACTTCGGTAAGGAGGCTGCAAGGAGGCTGTAGAATACTTTAAATCAGAAGCTGGAGCAAGAGGCATCGGTTAAAAACGCAAAGGCAAATGCGGTCATGATTGCCGACGAATCGCGATGACAACATTCAGCAGGATTGGACGACGCTACAATCAGGTGCTAAAGCAGCCTAAGAACAATCTGCCCGAACAGCAGCCGATGGAGAACTTTGCCAATGGAAGATAGAGAATTTTACTCCGGCTTAATTCGGCTCCACATTTTGCATCACGCAGCGCAGGAACCCATCTTTGGGCTAGGCATTATTGAGGAACTGGCTCGGCATGGCTATAAGTTGAGTGCCGGAACCCTTTATCCGATGCTTCACGACATGGAGCAAAAGGGTTATCTAACCTCTTGTAAAGAGCGATCGGGTAGACATATTCGCAGAGTTTATCGGGTAACACCTCTGGGGAAGGAAAGGCTGGAAGAGGCGAAGGACAAAGTGCGCGAGCTATTTGGTGAATTGTTTGAGGGGGAGTAGAGACGCAAAATTGTGTGTCTGTAATGGCAGGCGAGAGTGAGGGGAAAGTTCGATCGGAGATATTTTGTATTCCACGATATAGAGTTTCGATATCGTATAACGATATTATGCTAACGGTATCGTACTAGGTTGCCGTTTTGCATTCAGAAACAAGATTGAGTATGAATCAACCTTTGGATCAAAAAGTCACACCCACTCCACCCCGACTATCAGCCCGGTTGAAAGAACTGGCTCAACTTTTTCTCAAGTTAGGCTTCATTGGATTTGGTGGCCCACAGGCCCACATCGCCATGATTCATGATGAGGCAGTGGTGCAGCGAAACTGGCTGACGGAAGAGCAATTTGTGGAAGGGGTTGCCGTCTGCGAAATGTTGCCAGGGCCTGCTTCTACCCAATTGGGCATTTATACTGGCTTTGTGCGAGCGGGGCAGTGGGGGGCATTGGTGGCAGGTCTTTGCTTTATCTTGCCTGCCTTTCTAATTGTTTTAACGTTGTCCTGGGCATATTTTCGCTTCCAGGGAGTGCCGCAAATTGATGATTTGTTTTTGGGCGTTTCGCCTGTAGTAATTGCCATTATCTTTGGATTCTGCTGGAAGCTGGCCAAAAAAGCCATCAAAGATTGGGGCTGTCTCTTATACACATCT
>PVWD01000052.1 GCA_003003615.1 filamentous cyanobacterium CCP2
TCTTCAGCCGCAATGATGCGTTCACCGATTTGTAAAACTACAGACATTTATTAAACTCGGTTTTTGTGCGTTGAATCTACGGATAACATTCCCTACTTATACGGATACCCCTTCAGTTATTTCATAAAAAACCCATAAGATTCCAGGCTTACTGGGTTAAGAAAAGATAATGCACACACCCTAAACCTCATTTCAACCACAAAACTTTCTCCTTGACCAATCTTGTCTCCAAAATGGATAGACTCATCTTGTTTTTATAAAAAATTATTAATGTTGAGCCGAGATAAGACATTAATCATGGTTCTGTTTCAGCTAAGGCAACCCGTTCCCATCGTGGGGATTGAAATCGGCAAAACGTGACTGTACTCAAACTAAACGAACATCCTGCTTTAGGCAATCTCCTTGCCCTAAGCCGCAGGTTAAAATGAATGAGGATAGCCAGGAAATGCTAAATGTGGTAAGGGTTTGCTTACTTTTTTTAACTTGGCTGCTTAATCCTCAGAAAAGCCTGAGCATGTCGCGCAGATAACAACTGTAGCGATCGGGTGCTTTGGTAAGCTGAGATTGCCATTCCGGGAAGGAACAATGAGGCTATGCATAGGCTATTGTCAGGCAAGCTAAGTATTGAACAGCTAACTGTTGAAATTACGGGTTTACCTGAGTCTCTCCGAGGAACGACACTCGTCCAACTTTCAGATTTGCATTTCGATGGGTTACGTCTATCTGAGGCGTTGTTGGCTGAGGCGATCGCAGCCTCTAACCGCATCGAACCTGATCTGGTAGTGCTAACGGGAGACTATGTTACAGACGATCCATCACCGATTGGTGAATTAGCCCAGTGGTTGCACAAGCTAAAAAGTCGGGTTGGAACCTACGCTGTGCTGGGAAACCATGACATTTACCCTGCTGGAGCAAAGTCGCAGGTGACAGCGGCACTGGTAGAAATGGGAATTCAGGTTCTCTGGAATCAAGTTGCTTACCCGTTAGGAACAGAGCTGCCGCTGGTTGGGTTGGCAGATTATTGGTCAAAAGAGTTTCATCCGGCTTCTGTCCTGTCTTTGCTCAGTCAGCAAACCCCTCGCATTGTCCTTTCCCACAACCCTGATACTGCTGTCCCTTTACAGTCATGGCGTGTTGATTTGCAGCTATCGGGGCATTCTCATGGCGGACAAATTGTCATTCCTGGGTTGGGGCCCTTTCCAAGCTGGTATCAAACTGTCCGACGATATATTCCCAAGGCACTGCATCCATGGGTGCCCTACATGCAGGAAGACTGTTACAAGGTGATGCGGCACTGGGAATGGGCCCAGGGGATGCATCAAGTGGGTAATAACCTGCTTTACGTGAATCGTGGGTTGGGGACGTATTTACCAGGGCGATTCTTTTGCCCTCCAGAGGTGACGGTCATCACGCTTACACCTGCTTCATAGTCCATAAAAAATGCAAAAAAAGACGGTCACTTGATTGACCGTCAGAAGTAAAATGCAGTACCTCAGAGCGAGTTATAACCGACCGCCGATCTGATTTTGGCGAGGTTGAACAACGTTCTGATATCGATTCAGAGATGAGCCACTTGGACTGTTGCTTTCCTTCAAGTAGTTTGTCACCAGGCTAACCCCGGTTGGACGCACCATTGTTAGCTTATTGATGACGCGATCGACCACTGTCCGGTTGGTTTTGTTGGCCGCAATGACCATCAAAATTTCATCAACCTGAGTTGTCAAAAAGCTTGCATCCGTCAGCCCAAATAGATGGGGCGTGTCGTAGATGACAAGATCGTACTCCATCTCAAATTTGTCCATGAGCGACTTCATCCGGTCAGACCCCAACAAGCGGGCTGATCCAGGAATGGAAGGGCCTGCCGTTAGGACATAAAGCGTATCTGCCAGCGACGATCGTTGAATCAGGTCATCTACAACCAAGTCGTTGCTGAGTAAACCGCTTAAACCCTTGGTATTTGGCAAATCGAGACGATTGTGAATTTGGGGCAGACGGAGGTTCGTATCCACCAATAGCACTTTCTGCCCTGCACCTGCTGCGGTTTGCGCGAGATAGAGGGCAGTTGTCGTTTTACCATCTCCTGGTTCAGCCGAACAGACCATGAGCGATCGAATGGGCGGCTCAGCTAAACGAATATTGGAGTAGAGGTCACTAAACGCTTCGCGGAATGAAGCAGTTCCTAACCGACTATCATCAATTTCCTCAGTGCTAAACGTAGAAGGAAAATCGAAAGATTGCTTTGCTCCCCTCGAAAAGGGAATCACGCCCACTAGGGGCAGAGGAATGGATTCCTGGACATCATCCACTGCATAGTAAACGTTACGATACCGCTCCAGCAGCAGAGCTAGCAAGGTTCCCAAAATCAACCCTAACGCCGCTCCAGCAATCACAATGCGAGACGCTCTCGAAGGCTGCGGAATCGGATCACCTTGAGCATCACGCGGAATAAGCGGATCAGAAATCAGTTCCCAGGGGACTTCTGTCTGAGCAGATTCAATCCGCAAGGTTTCAAGCTGATTCCTTAATCGGTTGAGGGTTTGGGTGGAAATTTCCAACTCTCTAGTGAGGTCAGCATAACGCCGAGAAATGCCAGGAAACTGCTGAAGTTGCCCTTCAAACTGTTGTCGTGAAGCTTGAATTTCTCGTAGGCGGGTTTGCAGAACCTCAATTTGATTGCGGGCTGTTACAAGTTGATTGGTAAGGTCAAGACGAACTGAATTTTGGAATGCTTGTACCTGGGCATTGCCAACATTTTCAGGCCCAACCACCTCAGCCGCTCGTTGGGACAGCAAGGCTTCCAGGTTGGCACGTTGAGCTTCCAAAGAGCGCAAAACTGGACTGTTACTGCCAAATCGCGAAGACTGCGTAGCAATCTGCCCTTGAACATCCTGCAATTGGGTCTGCAAAGCCTGATAGTTTGGATCTTCACTCAATGCAGAGGCAGCGATCGCCTGCTCAGGTGTTAGATTGTCCAGTTGACGCTGCAAATTTGCAAACAAGATCTGCTGTTCTTGCAAGTCGCGATCGGTTTGAAGTTCCAGCGTCACAATGTCATCAACACGGCTGGAAAGTTGCCCGCCCTGAAGATCTGGATCAATCAGACCATTCTGCTGTTGAATTTGCTGTAATTCATCTTGAATTTGGCTGACTCGCTGTTCAACGGCAGGGAGCTGATCTTCAATAAATCGGATTCCTTCCCCTGTACGAGTTTTACGATCTTCCAGGCTATATTCCAAATATCGATCGGCTGTAACCCTCAATACCTTTTGAACTAATCCTGGATCGCCTCCCTCAAAAGCCACTTGAATAATCCGGGTCGGATCAGGAGAATTTTCCACTGAGAGCCGCTGAACGGTTAATCCCTGTACCAAGTTTTCATAGCTAAAGTTGGGATATTGCGCTTGAACATCCTGAACAATCTGGTTAAGCCGCCTCGGAGTCAGCAAAACCTGGATTTGTGTGGTGTAATCTACGGCAAATACGTCTCGGTTGGGTACGCCTCCATCTGACCGAGTTAATGATACCGGGTCAGAAAGCCGTCCCTCAGTCGTAATTGGTTCAACCAAAATGCGAAAATCACCTTCATAAGTAGGAGGCTCTCGCATAGCAAGATAGCTTGCTCCAACGGCTACCAGAGTGGCAACACCAGCAATTAACAGAGCTTGCCGTTGCACCGTTCTACCCAAAGAGCGTAAATTCAACCCTCGATTGGCTTGATTTTCGGCTTCATCTGGATCGATCGGCGGCTGGACGAATGCCCTCCCCCTTACATTAGATGTCAAAACTTGAGATGTTTGCTCTGTCTCCATGTTGACCTCTACGCAGCTTAAATACCCATCCTTGTAAAACGGGCGACTAAAACAAAAAAAGTTCGCTCAGAGGAGTAGTCATCGCCGACGGCTCACAAAATATGATTGTAGATGCCTGTCTGACTCTCCTTTATGATAAATGCCCCTGGAATTCTTGAGATTGAAAGTTACCATTTGCTTTGAAACTTCCGATGTATCCGTTACTCCAAATCGATTAATCGTTATCGAAGAGATCACGCAGAATATTAAACGGTGCTAGTATGGCACCCACCGGGGTTAGAACGGTTTGGAGAAAATCCGTTGTGGATACAAGCCCCGATCGCCCAACCACTACCGTATCTCCATCCCGCAAAGCTGGATTGGTTTCTTCATTAATTCCAGCAGCTAAATCAATCGGAATTCTCCGCTGGACAGCCGTACCGTTGGGATTGAGACGAATGAGATCAACTCGACTCGTTCTGGCTCTCTGACGATTAAACCCTCCAGCAGCCTGAATCGCCTGATTCAGAGAAGTATTGGGCGGCACTTCAATGACACCCGGTTGAACCGCTTCACCCACAACATTGACACGAATCACGCCAGGCGCAAAGCTAGCTGAACCAATCAGAGCGGCTTCGTCAGGGTTGAGGGCAGTTGCTGTGGGAATGACTAAAGTATCTCGATCGCGCAGAGTAATGTCTTGTGTCAATTGTCCGGTTCGGATGAGTTCCCAAAGGTCAACATCCACGAGTTGCTCAGAGCCATCGGGTAATGCCCGTCGAATTTGAATATTTCGCAAGTCTGCCAGTTGGGTAATGCCTCCAGCAGACTGAATTGCTCGCGTAACGGTCGGCCATTGATTTGTCGCACCATCCCCAGCCGCACCAGCCGTGTCCGCCGCAATGGGGGCACTCGCGTTCCCTTGAGGACTAATGGAGTAAGCTCCTGGCCGCCTCACCTCGCCCACCACGCTGACTGTTAATGTCCGAGGAGTGAGTAGGTTTAACGTAATCAGTGGATCGACCAAAAACCCTCGGTTCACATACTCTCTGGTAATTAGGGCAGTTGCTTGCTCCAACGTTAGTCCTTGTAAACGTACCCGCCCAATCCAAGGAAGGACAACAGACCCATCAACCAAAACCGTGTAAGTACTAGCAAATTCAGGAATATCAAAAATATCAAGAGCGATTTCATCCCCTGGTCCGAGGACGTAAGTATCTTCGTCTGGAGCAACCCCTTCTCGAATACCAGGGGCTGGGGATAGGGGCTGTGTCGGAGCGGCACGCGGCGGAATCGGTACAATTTCTGGGACTTGGATCGTACCTGAGCCAGGAGTATCTGTTAAGGGATTCAGTTCAATTTCTTCAGCAGGCTCAGCAGGCTCAGCAGATTCAGCAGGCTCAACAGGAATTTCAACAGGGCTTTCCGCTGGGCTTTCAGGCATCGTAGGAACCTGTGCCACCCCTGGTATTGCTGAGAGAAAAGTTACTAAAACAGCAATAGATACCCCAAAAGCCGATCGGGTTCCCCCGGTATGAACAAATGCCGTACGCACAAGACCCGCGTAAGTAGAATGTGTAGAACTCAAACAAGCAGAATTTGCTCTAAGAGGTGTCTGAGATTTGGCAGATTGAGTATGACTGACCGTGGCTCTCATAGTCATTTCTGGGCAGATTGGGCTATGGACAAGTTGGGCTGGACAAATTAGGCTGGAATCCTTGGATTGGACAAATTGACGAACCAGACAATAACGAGACATGAAGTTAAGTCAGAGAAGTGAGGCAGATAAACAGGTTCAGTGAACGGGTTGGTTAGGCAGGTTGGTTAGAACGAGCTGAAAATCAGGGCTTAGGCTGCGTATCAAAATAACTGCCTTGGTTGAAAACTTGCTCAACTAGAATCTCTGCCTGACTCACTAAACACCTGGTTCACTTCAATCTTTGTCCCACTGGGTAATCAAATCTTTGAAGTAGTAGATAATCCCTTGATCCCTTTTGTTCCCTCTTACAGAAGGACAATCCGGACGCTCTGCTGTAAAAAAATCTCTAGCCTTCGTCGCAACAAACCAAAACGTTAACGGTGGAATTATCAATCCACGCTACCACAAGATTTTGCCATAAGCGACACTAATCCTGGCTCAACAACGGCTTTTCATCAAGGCAAACCGTTTCTTTTTCAAATCTTTGTATAACTCCCTAGAAGTCTACCCAAGCTTTCACAATTTTTCTGGGGAATTTTGACTAGTGTGGTTACATGGAGTAGTTTTGCCTGTATGTGCTCTGCCTGTATATGCTTAGACTTCAGTGTTTCCCTAGAACGATCGACCAGCGATATCGTCTTAATCATTACTGCTTTACGCCAACTTAAAACCAGTATGGTTAACACTTACATCAGGGTTAATACCCATACCAGGGTTAATACCTACATCAACATAAAGGTCTAAAACAAATCCAGGGAAATTACGTCTATGAGTGATGCAATGTCAGTAACGTTGCCCCGTATGAGAGTCATTGTTCTTAATTACCGAACACCTGATTTAACGATCGATTGCTTACACTCCCTGGTAAGCGAAGTACCGTCTGTACCCGGTACCCAGGTTGTAGTTGTGGATAATGCCTCCAATGATGGTTCCGTTGAACGAATTCAAGGAGCCATTCATCGAGAAAATTGGGGCGATTGGGTGACGTTTATGCCGCTCGATCGCAATGGCGGCTATGCAGCAGGCAACAATGCTGGGATTCGTCCAGCTTTAGAAGCTGAACATCCTCCTGAATACATCTTGCTGCTCAATCCAGATACCGTTGTGCGTCCAAACGCGCTGAAAGCCCTAGTGAACTTTATGGATGCTCATCCAGAAGTTGGCATTGCCGGCAGCCGGTTAGAAGATCCAGATGGAACGCCGCAGCAATCCGCCTTTCGGTTTCCCAATGTGTGGGCAGAGTTAGACGGAGGATTACGGCTAGGCGTTGTCAGTAAGCTGCTTTCTCGTTGGAGCATTGCCCCGCCAGTAAAAGATGAAATTCACCAAACCGATTGGGTTGCAGGGGCAAGTATGATTGTCCGTCGGCAGGTGTTTGAAGATGTGGGACTGATGGATGAAAAGTATTTCCTCTACTTTGAGGAAGTAGACTTTTGCCTAGCCGCGAACCGGGCTGGGTGGTCATGCTGGTACGTTCCTGAGAGCAGAGTTGTTCATTTTGTTGGGCAAAGTTCAGGGGTAACGGATACTAAGAGCAAACCTAAACGCCGTCCAACCTACTGGTTTGATTCAAGACGACGGTTTTTTGTCAAAAACTACGGCTGGTGGTACGCCATCTTAACTGAATTAGCTTGGGCTTCTGGTTTTGTGCTCTGGCGGGTACGACGAGCGATTCAACGTAAGCCAGATAATGATCCCCCAAAGTTCCTGCAAGATTTTGTCTTGAATAGTGTATTGGTGAAGGGAGTAGAAATTTGAATATTCTCAAGGTTCGGGCGGGCGAGAGTATGATTGAGCCAGAAAAAACCGCGAGTGAAGCTTCAGAAAGTCGCTCACCACAGGACTCCTTGAGCCTATGGCAACAAATCAAGGAAGACTGGGATGCTCATGGACGGGATTGGACAAAGCCAGGGTTTCGGGCGGTCGTCATTCAACGCTTTGGAGTCTGGCGGATGCAGCTTGAACCGAGGTTGCTGCGTGCCCCCTTTAGCGTTCTTTATCGGATGCTTTACCGCAAAGTACGCAATACCTATGGAATTGATTTACCTTATTCAACCAAAGTCGGCCGACGAGTCGTGATTGAGCATCAAGGAGCGATCGTTATTCACGGAGACAGCGTGATTGGTGATGACTCCATTATTCGTCAAGGTGTAACACTGGGAAATCGGTATCTCGATCGCCCATTTGATGCCCCAAAGTTGGGTAAGCGGGTCAATGTGGGAGCCGGAGCAAAAATTTTAGGGGGAGTGACGATCGGTGATGATGCCATTATTGGGGCGAATGCCGTTGTATTAAAGGATGTTCCAGCAGGTCATACGGCCGTTGGTATTCCCGCCAAGATCCTTCCACCCAAGGATGAAGCAGCCGATTAAGTTTAGGACGTATCTTAAATTTGGGACTAAAATAACGAGTCGTAGAGACGTTTTTCAATGTCTCCCGGCTTGTTCTGTTGGTTGAGTCTCTTTGCGTATGTCCTCCCCTGTCTCATCGCCCAAAATGCTCCTTGTTGACGGGCATTCGCTCGCGTTTCGGTCGTATTTCGCTTACGCCAAAGGGCGCGATGGAGGACTGCGTACCTCTACGGGAATTCCCACTAGCGTTTGCTATGGATTTCTCAAGTCTTTGCTAGACACCTTAGAAGCGGAACGACCCGAATATGTGGCGATCGCCTTTGATGTCAGCGATCCGACTTTTCGCCATGAGGCAGATGATACCTATAAGGCAGGCAGACCCGAAACGCCTGAAGACTTTATTCCTGATCTCGAAAATCTCCAGGAACTACTAGCGGCTCTCAATCTGCCTGTTTTGACGGCTCCGGGTTATGAAGCCGATGATGTGATCGGCACACTGACGCGGCGGGCGAATGCGGAAGGACTAAGGGTGAAGGTGCTGTCGGGCGATCGAGATTTGTTTCAGTTGATTGATCCAAAGCAAAATATTACCGTTCTTTATCTCAGCACCACTTACGGCAAAGGTACACCGCCACCCAAAGAGTTTGGGCTGGAGCAGGTGAAGGACAAGATGGGGATTTTGCCCTCACAGGTGGTGGACTATAAAGCCCTTTGTGGAGACACTTCAGATAATATTCCTGGCGTTAAAGGGATTGGGGACAAAACGGCCGTCCAACTGCTCAAACAGTACGGCTCATTGGATCAAATCTATGCTTCTCTCGGAGAGATCAAGGGTGCCGTTAAGAAAAAGCTAGAAGATGGCAAAGATGCAGCTTTGCACTCTCAGTACATGGCGCAGATTCACCTGGATGTGCCTGTAGCTGTGAGTTTGGAGGAATGCAAGCTCACTGGATTTGATACATCCAATCTAGTTCCGGTTTTGGAGAAGCTGGAATTTCGCAAATTTTTAAGCCAAATCAATCACCTTCAGCAAATTCTGGGGGGAGAGGTGATTGAGTCACTCGATGAGCAAGAGTCTACAAAACAAAAAAGTTCTGAGCAAAACGCCAAACGAAACGATCGCCAGGATGATGGAGATTTATGGTTCTTCAGTGCCGAGGAAACCAAGACAGCTCAACAGTCTTCTACTGCCGCGATCGTCCCACAAATTATTGACACGCCTGAGAAGTTAGAACAACTCATTGAACAATTACTGACCTACCGGGATGCCAACACCCCCATCGCCTGGGACACTGAAACCTCTGCCCTGGAACCGAGAGATGCAGAGTTAGTGGGAATTGGCTGCTGCTGGGGAACGGAATTGTCAGATGTGGCGTACTTTCCCTTGGGGCATCGGTCAGGCAAAAACTTAGATAAGACTTTGGCCCTGGAAGCACTCCGGCCCATTTTGGAAAGTGAAGCATACCCTAAAGTGTTCCAAAATGCCAAGTTCGATCGCCTTGTGCTGCGCTGCCAGGGAATCGAGCTAAAGGGAGTCGTTTTCGATACGATGCTGGCTAGCTATGTGCTAAATCCAGAAAATCGGCATAATTTGAGCGATTTGGGTCTGAAATATCTGAACTTGCTTTCCCAGACCTATGATGATTTGGTTCCCAGAGGCAAAACGATCGCAGAGGTTGATATTTCCTCAGCGGCAAATTATTGTGGTACGGATGCCTACATTGCCTTTCAACTGGTGCCAAAGCTGCGATCGGAGTTAGAACAAATTCCCGAATTGCTGCGCCTACTGCTAGAGGTTGAACAACCGTTGGAACCCGTACTGGCAGAAATGGAGTTTCACGGTATTCGCATTGACCAAGAGTATCTCAAAGAATTTTCCAAACGCCTGGAAACCGATTTGCACAACATTGAGCAGCAAGCCTATGAAGCTGCCGGAGAAACTTTTAACTTGGGTTCTCCTAAACAGCTAAGCGAATTACTGTTTGACAAACTAGAACTCGATCGCAAAAAATCTCGCAAAACGAAAACGGGTTACTCCACCGATGCCGCCACTTTGGAAAAACTGCAAGGCGACCATCCCGTTGTGGATGCCATTGTGGAATATCGCACCCTGGCAAAATTGAAGTCTACCTATGTTGATGCCCTACCAACTCTGGTTCGCCCAGACACCCAACGGGTTCACACAGACTTTAACCAAGCCATTACAACCACAGGTCGCCTTTCATCTTCTAGCCCAAATCTGCAAAACATCCCC
This sequence comes from filamentous cyanobacterium CCP2, assembly GCA_003003615.1. Classification (GTDB taxonomy): domain Bacteria; phylum Cyanobacteriota; class Cyanobacteriia; order Elainellales; family Elainellaceae; genus Egbenema. The sequence continues at coordinate 10,093 of PVWD01000052.1, forward strand.
ATTCGGACTGCCTTCAGCCGCCAAATCCGGGCTGCATTCATTCCAGAACCGAATTGGCTTATGGTTTCTGCCGACTATTCTCAAATTGAACTCAGAATCTTAGCTCACCTGAGCCAGGAGCCTGTTTTGCTGGAAGCGTACCAAACGAATCAGGATGTACACACGTTGACGGCTCGCTTGCTGTTTGAGAAGGAAGAGATTACATCAGAAGAACGGCGGTTGGGGAAAGTCATTAATTTCGGCGTGATCTATGGCATGGGGGCGCAGCGGTTTGCCCGTGAAGCATCGGTTGGTCGTACCACAGCCAAGGAATTTATCGATCGCTTCAACGAACGTTATGCCCGCGTGTTTTCCTACCTGCAACGAATGCAGCAGGAAGCCATTGCCAAAGGCTATGTGACAACAATTAAAGGCCGTCGTCGCTATTTCAACTTTACGAGCGAAAACCTCAGAGCTTTGCGAGATAGAAACCCTGACGAAATTGAGCTAGAAAAACTCAAACTGCGAAATCAGTACGATGCAAAACTCCTCCGTGCTGCTGCCAACGCCCCCATTCAAGGATCAAGTGCAGACATCATCAAAATCGCAATGGTGAAGCTACACGATATTTTGCGATCGTACAGAGCCAATCTTTTGCTGCAAGTTCATGATGAATTAGTGTTTGAAGTTCATCCGGAAGACTGGGAAGCATTGCAGCCCAAAATCAAATCCACAATGGAATCCGCAGTGGAATTAAGCGTACCGTTGATGGTGGATGTGCGGGCCGGTAAGAACTGGATGGATGCGAAATAAAAACTTAAATAGATTCCCGTCCGACACAATCGTTCTCATTAGATCTTTGATCAGAGATCAGATATTTCAAATAGGACTTACGCAAAACCTTCATTTGTAGGGTGGGCAGTGCCCACCTTACGCTAAATCCAGAGGTATGAAATAGAGCCTGCGTAAGTTCTGTCAAATTCAAATATCTCAATCTTAGATTGGCACTTGTCAGGGCAACCAATCTTCCATCAACGCCTCTTCCAGGCTAAAGCAGGGCTGTTCAGGCACAGACGTTGCATCAAGCCCGCTTACTTTGAGAAATAGCTTTCTGCCGTTGCCATATTCCAGTAGAAAATTTTCGTGTAGATAATTTTTAAGACTGGGGCTGCTTTTCAAACTTCTTTGAATCTGAATCCGAAAACTCGTAATTTCTAAATCCCAACCTCTCAAACAGTTTTCTCGTTCAGCCTCCCAGTATTTTACCTTGAGCAAATGTTCACAAAGCCGCATCAAATAGCTGGAAATTGCGTACTTTTCACTTTTACCCAAGTCTTCTATCTCCTCAATGAGATTTTGTAGATCGACCTTAGTAAAATCTCTCGATCGCAACTGTGCCAGCGTTTGTTTCAGCCAAAGCTGATAATCTTGTTCATATAGGGAAAGCTTTGTATCGTTGGAGATAGCCATAGTTAGCGAAAACAAAGTTTTGTAAACTAGATCTCTTAGTTTAACTCCACAATAAAACAGGTCAACAAACTTGCGGCACTAGCGTTATTCCATTTAACAGAGTATAGCAAATCTAACCATTGAGACATAGGTAGGCGATTAATTTCAAAGCATTTGGAAAAGTTCGATCGTCTAGGTAATAAACACCTTAACGAATGTACTCCTTCAATACGCTGTTGCGGTTAGGATGACGGAGTTTACGAAGAGCTTTTGCTTCAATTTGACGAATCCGTTCGCGGGTAACGTTGAAGATCTGCCCAATTTCTTCCAGAGTCTTCATCCGTCCATCATCTAACCCGTACCGCAGGCGCAGCACATCGCGCTCACGAGGACTGAGGGTTCCCAAAACGCTCTCCAGATCTTCCCGAAGCAGGCTCTTAGAAACCTGATCTTCAGGGGTTTCACCATCAGATTCGATGAAGTCACCCAGTCGGGAATCTTCTTCTTTACCAATCGGCGTTTCCAAGGAGATGGGCAACTGAGCCGACTTGGCAATAAACCGCAGCTTCTCAATGGTCATTTCCATCCGAGTTGCGATCTCTTCCTCCGTGGGCTTGCGTCCCATTTCTTGAGAAAGAAGTTTGGTGGTCTTCTTAATCCGAGAAATGGTTTCGTAAAGGTGAACCGGGAGACGAATCGTACGAGATTGATCTGCGATCGCCCGCGTAATTGCTTGCCGAATCCACCAGGTTGCGTAGGTCGAAAATTTGTATCCCTTTTCGTGATCAAACTTCTCCGCAGCTCGGATGAGTCCCAAACTACCTTCTTGAATCAAGTCTTGGAAAGACAGACCCCGATTCATATACTTCTTGGCGATCGAAACCACAAGACGCAGGTTAGACTGTACCATCTTTTCCTTTGCCCGTCGGCCTTCGTACAGCCGTCTACGGAATTTCGGCAGAGGTTGAGCGACCTCATTTGCCCAAATTTCCATATTCCGCTCCACATCCTGAGGGCTGCGTTCCAGCCGCTCACAGAGCCGGTCTCGAACCCGCTCTAGCTCCAGCAGATCAGCGATCTTCCGAGCAAGCTCAATTTCCTCATCAGCCCTCAATAGGCGAATCCGTCCAATTTCTTGGAGATAAAGCCGAATTGAGTCTTCAGTGTAATGCTTCTTTTTTGCTTGTGCCCGACGACGAGAAGTTCCCTTTGCTCCTTTACCGTCTTCTTCATCAGGCTGGGCATCAAACATGTCGTCGTCTCGATCATCTCCTTCATCAATCAAGAGTTCACCAAAATCACTCTCGGACGGTTCAATGGTTTCGAGTACGTCGTTAGCCTGGGTCATGCCGCGCTCCTCATGCTCCTTGTGTCAAGAAATCGAGATTAAGAGTTGATCAAAAGGGAATATCACGACCTATCTAAAAGTTAAGGTCTGTTCAGTATGAGTGCCCTTTAGGAATTGCCCAAATCACATATCGCCTGAGCTAACCCAAAAGCACACTGCTTCCCCGCCCATATAAACGGGTAGAAGCACCAATTCGGAACTCTCTGCTTTGGATTTTGCCAAGATCTCTAATGATTGTAACTTTTCTCACAAAAGTTGTACGCTTTTTTATCTTGTTTGCTGAGGGAATTAAACCCAACGAATCCAGGATAAGCATAAAACGAGATAGTTGCACAAATTAGAGAAAACGGCGCGAATGATAGTTCCAATTCAGCAGGGTTCTAAATTAAATCCAGATTACCTGGTTGGTTCGTTAAACCAGTTCAGAGAAATAGCTGAAGCAGGATCAGCCACTCTGATGAACTCAGCATAACCGAACATTGTCCAGATCGGGGACTGGTGAATCAATGAATTTCCGTCATTGATTAAGATGGCAAATAGTAAAGTGATGCCAAGTTCAGAAGAATGCCTAAAAAGCAGAAACAAAAATTCCCCCATCTCATTGGTTCAAAGTGGACAGCTCAACAAACGATATTGGGGTGGCGGCACTTTCAAGTTGTGAATCGCAAAAATCAAGGGCAATGGGTATTTGCTGAACTGGTGGCCGCTTGCGACCCGACAGCACGGTTTTGGGTGAATGCTCAGCAGTTCAAAAAACGATCGCTCTGGCAGGCTGGATGGCAGTCATTGCAGGAAATGCAAGAGCAGACGATGAATTTGGATGGAACCAGGTGAACCTCTGAACTTAGCGTTTTATTGAGTTATGAATCAGTTTTGCCAAGCTTTCATAGGGCAAAGTTATAATTTGTCGGTGCATTTCCTTACCCTCAAAAGCTCTGGAGTTTGGGCATGGCAAACGCTCCCCAAAATATTGAAAGTCTGATCCAGAATGGATATCCGACAGATATAGGCAGTTATTTATCGCGAGGATGGGAGCTTTTTAAGCGCAATGTTGGCGGATTCATTGGCTATGCTGCCCTTTTGGGACTGATTAATATTGGGTTTATGCTGCTAAGTGGAGTTGTTGATTGGGGGAGAGAGCCAGAACAATCTCCATCTGCTCTCGCCAGCCTCCTTAACGGCATCAGTTCAGTTATTTCAATTCCTCTTCAAGCAGGCTTTTACATTGTTGCTTTCAAGTTGGCTAAGCAAAGACCCACAACCTTCAGCGATTTTTTTAGAGGGTTTAACTATTTCCTACCACTGCTTTTAGCGACCATTGTTAGCGGTATCCTGACGTTGCTGGGTTTCTTGCTGCTCATTATTCCAGGAATTTACTTAATGATCGCCTACTCCTTTGTTGTACCGCTCATTCTTGAGCGCAAAATGGACTTTTGGGAAGCAATGGAAACCAGCCGCAAAGTCATCACAAAACAGTGGTTTGCCTTCCTGGGATTGGGACTTTTGATGTTTTTGATTAACCTTGCAGGCATCATTCCTTGCGGGTTGGGATTATTACTGACGTTTCCCCTGACTTACTGCACTTATGTAGCAGCTTACGAAGCTATTATTGGCATGAATCTTTCAAGTGATGAGTAACAAAAGTTCACTAATTTATTTAACATTTTGTTAAGGCAAAATCTCTCTTAACCTCCTAGGCAATTTGACCTTGCTTCGCCTACCCTCTAAAGAAAGCACTAATGTTTATGGTGCATTGTTTCAATGCGATCGAGCGGTATGCAAGTTGTTCAAACCCGTGTTCCCTTACCTGAACTCACCCCAGAGACTTTCACGCTAGATGTAGGAGGGATGAAATGTGCAGGATGCGTGAAAACCGTTGAGAATCAGTTGACTCAGCATCCTGGTGTCGTTTCGGCGACTGTCAATCTCATTACCGAAGTTGCACTGGTGAAATGTCAGTCGGGAGCAGTTCAACCAGAAACCCTGGCCCAATTACTCACAGAATCCGGCTTCCCTAGCCAGCCACGCCTAAACCAGGGCAAGCTTAACGTTGCGGATAATCAAAAACTTGATCCGGTTGAGCAACAAAGACAAGCCACTCAACAACAAATTCAACGCTTCACGGTTGCTGCTACGTTGCTGCTACTCTCCACTATTGGTCATTTAGATCACTTTGGCTGGATTACTGTTCCCGGACTTGACAACATTTGGTTGCATTGGGGTTTTGCCACCCTGGCCTTGGCCTTACCCGGACGATCGATTCTCATTGACGGTTGGCGAGGACTGCGGCGTAATAGCCCCAACATGAATACGCTGGTTGGGCTAGGGACAATGACTGCCTACACGACGAGCGTAATTGCCCTGCTGTTTCCAGACTTGGGGTGGGAATGCTTTTTTGATGAACCCGTGATGTTGGTGGGGTTCATCCTACTGGGGCGAACCTTAGAGCAGCAGGCAAGACATAAAGCCACACAAGCTTTTCACTCGTTGGTTGCTCTCCAACCTGCAACTGCCAGGCTGATAAAAAATGCAGAATCCCAGGAGGGTGCCGCTCTTAATCTTGACCAAGCGATCGAAATTCCGGCAGAGTATGTCAAGGTGGGTGAACGCCTGCAAGTCCTTCCGGGTGAAAAGATCCCCGTGGATGGTGTCATTATTTCTGGACAAACAACCGTTAACGAATCAATGCTAACTGGGGAAGCCATGCCCGTTTTGAAAGAAGTTGGCGATCGAGTTGTGGCGGGCAGCTTGAATTTGTCTGGAGCCATTGCCCTGGAAGCGACCCGTACTGGACAGGACACAACCCTCGCGCAAATTATTTCCCTGGTTGAAGAAGCTCAAACTCGTAAAGCCCCGATTCAACGCCTTGCCGACACCGTTGCCGGGTATTTCACCTACGGCGTAATCACGATCGCTATCCTCACCTTTCTATTCTGGTATTTCATTGGAATTCCCCTCTGGAGTGAACACCTGCTGATAACAGGACAAAGCCTTTTCCATCCAGCACACTCCCTCACTCCTGCCGTTCCTCACTCCAACCCCTCCCCCCTCCTGCTGAGCCTCAAGCTCATGATCGCAGTTCTTGTGATTGCCTGTCCTTGTGCCCTCGGCTTGGCAACCCCAACTGCCATTATTGTCGGTTCTAGTCTTGGGGCAGAGCGAGGACTTTTGATTCGAGGGGGAGATGTTCTGGAAAAAGTGCACCAATTGCAGACGATCGTGTTTGACAAAACTGGAACCCTAACCCAAGGTTCACCCACCATAACGGATTGCGTTTCCCTGGTAGAGGGTTTGTCTGCAATGGAGCTAGCACGCCTTGCCGCCAGCGTCGAGATTGGCACACAGCACCCGATCGCCAAAGCAACCCAGCAATATGCCCAACAGCAACAACTTTCTCTTTACCCAGCACAAAAATTTCATACGGAACCAGGGCTAGGCATATCAGCACTTGTCAATCAGGAACTCGTTGTTTTAGGAACTTCGACGTGGCTGGAGCAGCAGGACATTACCGTTGATGAAATGGCTCGGACTCAAGCCCAAATCTTGGCAGCCCTGGGAAAAAGCATCGTTTACATTGCAGTCGATGGTAAATTGTCTGGCTTGATTGCAGTTCAAGATCTGCTGCGGGAGGATGCGAAGCAAACGGTCGATCGGCTTCAGGCAATGGGCTTGAAAGTAATGATTTTGACGGGTGATCAAGCTGTCGCGGCTGAAGCAGTGGCTCACTCCCTGGAATTATCCTCTGAGTATGTGTTGTCCAATGTGCGTCCCGGTGAAAAAAGTGCTGTCATTGCCCAGCTTCAACAAGAAGGACAGCAGGTAGCAATGGTTGGAGATGGCATTAATGATGCTCCTGCCTTGGCGCAGGCAGATGTTGGAATTGCCATGCATTCTGGAACCGATGTCGCAGCGGAGACGGCTGACATTATCTTAATGCGCGATCGTCTTGCCGATGTGGTACAAGCAATCCGCCTCAGCAAAGCCACCTTCAACAAAATTCGTCAAAATCTATTCTGGGCATTAGTTTACAACTTGCTGGGTATCCCGATCGCCGCCGGAATCTTGTTACCCAGTCTGGGAATTGTACTCAGTCCAGCAACGGCTGGTGCCTTCATGGCATTTAGCTCTGTTAGTGTCGTAACAAATTCCCTGCTGTTGCGTCGTTTATTTGCCAATGAGCCAGACAATTCCACTCAGCTAGGTTGAGTCAGCTAGGTTGAGAACATTGCAGCTTATACTTGTGCCATGAGGTACTGAAGGGTGATCAAGTGTTTTGAGCAAGCGTTATTAAACGGTTCTCATCCATCATGAACAAAATCAAAAGAGTGCTTCACAGAAATGAGTGGGCAACAGCAGGAAGAAATAAGGTGATACAGCCATGAGGGTAGCAATTACAGGGGCAACCGGATTTGTAGGCAGCCGTTTAGTTGAGCGGTTGACCGAAGAGGGACACAGTGTGCTCGTGTTCAGTCGTAATGCAGCCCGCGCTAGACAAACTTTTCCATCCACCCGATTTCCCAACCTGGAAGTTGTTGAATACTCACCCCTAGAGTCTGGAGACTGGCAGCAGCGGATTGCCGGATGTGATGGAGTGGTGAACTTAGCAGGAGCACCGATCGCAGAGAACCGTTGGACTCCGGAACGCAAAAAAGAGATTTTAGAGAGCCGCAAAATTGGAACTCAAAAAATCGTTGAGGCGATCGGACGGGCTGAACCTAAACCCTCCGTGCTGGTAAATTCTTCAGCCATTGGGTATTACGGAACCAGTGAAACCAAAACATTTGATGAAACGAACCCGCCAGGAGATGATTTTCTAGCCCAAGTTTGCCAAGCTTGGGAAGCCGAAGCCGAAAAAGTTAAAGAGGTGGGGACACGCTTAGTTATCTTGAGAACCGGCATTGTCTTGGGCATGGGTGGTGCGTTAGCCAAAATGTTGTTGCCGTTCCGTTTGTATGCAGGTGGGCCGCTGGGTAGTGGTCGGCAATGGTTTTCCTGGATTCACCGAGAAGATTTGGTGAACTTAATCATTAAAGCCTTGACTCAACCTGAGATGGAAGGAGTGTTCAATGCAACGGCTCCTCACCCTGTAAGAATGTCGGAGCTATGTCAAACCCTCGGAGAGGTGATGAATCGTCCGTCGTGGCTTCCTGTGCCAGATTTTGCCTTGGAAATGCTTCTAGGTGATGCAGCTCAGGTCATTTTGAAAGGGCAGCAAGTTTTGCCAAAGCGAACCCAAGCCTCTGGGTTTGAATATCAATACTCAACAGTGAGACAAGCCGTGGAGGATGTATTGAGCCAGGCTTGATCTTTCTTGATCTTTGAGCAATTTGCAACCCTTAACCGAACTTGAGGCAGCTTTGGATGGGAGCAGTAAATTATGCAAGGTCAATAAGGTCAATAAGGTCAATAAGGTTAATAGAGCTTCCCTAAATGGACTCCCTTGAATTGCGTAAGCGGATCAGTTGGCGGCGCATTTGAGGGGATGCCTGCGTTTCGGGAACCTCTGCCACTTCAAAGTGAACATTCAGTGCTTCAAGAAACTCATCTGCACCATAGGAGAATGCATCCAAGAGCATCTCTAGCAGGCGTTCGCGATCGTTTAACGCCTGTTTTTCTTCAATCAGCCTAAATTTGAGACGAATCTCGCAGTCATAAACAGCAAACTCGGAATTAATCAGTTGATGCTCTAAAGGGGTTGGTTTCATCTGCGGTTACAGCACTTGCTGTGCCAAGCTAAAAGGTCAAAAATCCAATGGGACGCACTGCATCGAGTTACTTTTCGTAATATCCTTGCTTGAATAAAGTCTTCACGCAGAGACTAATTGACATTCGAGCCATCCCACCTTGTAAAACTCATATTCTTGGATACTCGTTAACCTAGCATTCCCCAAAAGTGAATTAGATGCGCTAACTCGCTGAATAGAATTAATGAACATTCAAATCAGCAATACCCTATAGATAACATCATTTCCTTATTGCTTAAAAGTTGGTTTTATAAATTCTCTGTGAGAAGTTCAGATGTTCTTCATAAGTGCTTTAAACAGCTTAAATTTATAGTTTTTATCAACAAGATAGTCAGAACAATCACATCTTAAACATGAAAAATCACGGAGAGATACTGATGCCTATCGGAGCTTTGATACCCGTACATAGAAATACTAATTGTAGGTATCAAGTGATTAAAGTTACATATCACAAGGGCTGTTGCGGATTCCCTCGCTGATGAAAATGCCGATCGGTAATATTAACAATGAATCTTAAACCTAGCCTTACAAGCCGTATTCGCTTTGGTTTATCAACTCAATTGTTTCAACAGTCTGTTGCAGAATAAGTTACTGATGTAAGCGTTAACCGCTTCAATAACTGTTTCAAATATTACTAATTAACCTTTGTCACATTTAGGTAAACTACTCTAAGCCTTTCACAGTTTATTTAATAACGAGCCAGCAAAATTCACAATAAATTTATATCTTGAACGACGTTTTTAGTGGTTTTAGCACTAGATGTTAATTCGATTCTGAGTATTTCTGAGGATTAAAGAAGGAAGTGCTATGAATCATTACTTTTTAAGTATTTCATAGCAAATTAAAGTAATCATCAATGCAAGTATTTCACAAAAGCAGCGCAAACATAGATTCAGTAAACGTGCAAGATGCCTACAGAACTTTACCCCCTTTCGTAAGTGAATTACTGATAGTTCTACTGGTTAAAGTAGCGCAAAGCATGGCAGCAGATGAAAAAGTGGGGACAATCTCAGGTGGCTAAACCCAAAGAGCTTAGAATGCAAAACTGCCCTCACCGTACTGCCATAACAACCAGAATATTAACAGCATCAACAACTCAGGCACGGCTTAACCACTTCCCTACAGCCATTTGGCATATTCTTGAGCAAATGTTGTCAGGGATAGGAGATGAATTCTAGAATCTTGCTCAGCCAATGTTCGATCGTTCAGCGTGTTATATCCCCAGTCGGCCAAAAAGAGTTCGATCGAATTAAGATTGGGTTGGGATTGAATCGCTTGTAGCGTTTTGAAGCGATCTTCAATAAACCAGATGCGGATAGGCTCATTGCCCTCCTCGCTCAGTTGGTTCAGTAAGTTTTGCAACGTCTTGGATTTTGGTTGTTTTACCTCTTTACCGAAAATCTGTGTCGCTGGCAGGTCTACCTGCTGTTGTTGAAGTAACTGCCGAACAAAGCGACCCTCCTTGGTTGTAATAATCACCGGATAAACAGAACTGTTCAAAGTGTGCTGGAGGCGATCGATCACACCCGGATAAAAGCGATGTTGGGCGAGCCAGTCCTCCAAATCTGTATCTATCCAATGGTCTCGGATGCGGTCAACAGTGGCAACGATCGTGTTTGGGGTCAGTCCTGAAGCTTCGGCTTGTTGAGGGGCGATCGCACTCCAATGGGTTAAGATTTCCGTTTCAGAAAAACCGCTCAGGATGGCATGGAGCAAAACGGGCATTTCCCACCCTGTCTCTACAACTGGACGGAGTTGATAAAACTGCTCAGCCAATCCCCTGGGAGGAGTCGGATCAGACGGTTGCCAAAGCTGACAGTATGCTCGCCATGCCGTTTGGAAATACTCAATTAATCCGTCACATATCACACCATCAAAGTCTAAAGCCAGCACAGTGGGTTGTTTACCAGACATTACTACTTTCTCCTCAGCAGCTTTTTCCATCCATTCTCTGCTTAAATGAAAAGTCGCAGAACTGTAGGAGTGAATCCAACAGTCTGACAACGCGCAAAAAAAGACCACTTACGTGGTCTAGCATAAACTCTTAACGTGAATTGGTTTAACGCTTTCAAGAGCACTCGAAAAGAACCTAATTTTCTGAGTTCAATTTTGGTACAGCCCTAGATGGAAAATCAGCGGCAGTGGTCACTTCGTAGAACAGGTCTTCGTATCGACCTAATGCTTGTTCAAAGGAGTACTGAGCTACAGCATACCGCCTACCTTGCTGAGCAAACAGTTCCGTCTTAGTTGGATTCTCATACAAATCCACAATGGCTGTAGCTAGCAATTCCGGATCTTCAGGCTCTACGACCACTCCACCACCGCTCTGGCGAATTGCTCTAGCAGCTGTTCCACTAGCAGGAACAGAAGCAATAATTGGGCGACCGCTTGCTAGCAAAACCTGAATTTTAGACGGCATATTGAATGCGACAACATTATGTTTTTGCATGACCAGACCTACATCTGCCGCCGCCAGCATTTCTGGCAATTGCTCTCTAGGTTGAAATGGTAACAACAGTACATTTTCTAACTGATGCTCAACACAAAGTTGCCATAGTGCGTCTAAAGCCTTTGCTTCACCAACAATCACAAAAACAATATCTGGAATATGCCGCAGGCGATCGGCTGTATGAATTACTGTGTCTAAGCCTTGGGTCAAAGCGATGTTTCCCGAATACATCACCACAAATTTGTCTTGTAGATGATGCACTTGACGGAAAAGGTTATCTGCCTTCGGTAAAGGACGTATGAATTTGATATCAACCCAGTTAGGAATGCAGCGAATCTTTTGATCAGAAACCCCTTTCTTGAGCAGGTTTTCTGTAAAACCATCCGTAATCACACTGATTGTATGGGCAGTGCGATAAGCATATTTTTCTAAGGCTTCAAAAACGCAAATTGCTAGCTTATTTTTCAATAAACCCACATGAACAGCCGCATCAGGCAGAATATCTTGTAGGTTTAAAACCACAGGGCAGGAATACAATGCGCCCAAAAGAGAGGCTGGAATTGCAATCGGTAATGGTGGAATGGTTAGTAAGATAACGTCTGGTCGCCAACCTTTTAGAGCCTGAAAAATACTGCTTGCAACAAAGCTACCATCTAGAAGCATTCGGGTCAGTAAACCTGGCTTAGGACGAATCCAAATGCAGCTTCGTTGAATAATGACTCCGTTTCGTTCTTCAGTGCAAAAAAGCTTGCCCTTATATTCTGGGTAAATCTGACGCTGAGGGTAATTTGGCATTCCCGTGACAACTCTAACTTCATGTCCCCTTTTAACAAGCCCCTCTGCTAGTTCTGTCATAAGAGGAGCAATCCCAATCGGTTCAGGATAGTAGTTGTAGGAATAAAGCAAAATACGCATAGAAGTTCAAACTCTAGAGGTAATAGCGCAGCAGAGCAGGCACGCAAAATTGCTACGTGTGACATTGGGCAAGTGATCAAAGAAGTAACGCTTTACGATGGGTTAAAGCGATTTTTGATGACATTCTCGAACGCGTAATCGAAGTAAGTTAACTCTAGATCTATTAATTTTTTAGGCACTTTGCCTACCGTAAAATCACGATATTGCTAATAGGTGAAATTTAAAAAGTTCATAATCAAAAATAGGCAAGACAAAAATTACTGTTCCACTCAAAAACAGTAATCGATGCATTTCAAGCCTTTTATTTAGATAGTTACAGATAAGTGTAAGACTATAAGTTTTACGGCAGATATGCAACGGATAGTTAGATTAGGACGCTTGAAGTTGACGAACCGAATGAACAGATAGGTCTGGAAACACAAAAAATGCCTAGACCTTATAGCCACGGCTATCCATTCCAACTACTAAAGCCTTATGCAAGCACGTTAAGACCGTTCCGTAATGCCAAACCATCCGTTTTGGGTTTCAAGCACCTGAGATTGTCCTAACCTTTCCATCCGTTGCCATAGCCAGAAATATATCCACATCTATGCCAGAAGTTCTAGCTCCTTCAGAAAGCTAAGCACGTGGGTAAGGATACCAATACATTCAGCATACCCCCATGTTTAATATCATTCGACCGTAAGAATACGGCACTACTCTCAAATGAGAGGAGGTGAGATGACTCTTTCAATCGGAGCGGCGGGATTTGAACCCACGACCCCCACTACCCCAAAGTGGTGCGCTACCAAGCTGCGCTACGCCCCGTTGCAAATGCAATGCTTTACAAGCATAACATACTCGATCGAAGGATAAGTTCTTTTTTGAAAGGAAACATATCAGAAGACAAAAAGAACTTGGATTGCTTGCAGTAATTCAGGTACGGACTGCTCAGACCAAGTTCCTTCACCTCGTCGCCCGGTCAGCACGATCACGCGCAAATTGTAGGCATTGGGGTATCCTTCCGCTTCTAACCACAACAAATCACTCTCAGCCTCGCAGGAGATGCGCTCTTCATCCATCAACTCCTGGCTCATTTGGCTCATCGTTTCAGCCAATTGATTCGTCAGACGGCAAAAATCATTCAACTCGTCTGTGGTCAATTCGATCGCCCAGTCGTCTCCGCCTACCAAACCACAAAACACGTTGGCATCAGCATCCCAACCAATCCGCCAACCATTGCCACTTCTAACCTGACGAACCATACGAATATCTACGGCAGTAAAAATATCTACGGCAATAAAAGGTCAGCATCTCCAGGTTGCGGATCTCTGAGGCGTGAAGGAGAACTGGGTGGAACTGGTGATGGTGCAGAACCTTCTGGTGGTTGTATGGGTGGTTGTGCAGGCGATTGTGTACGGTTAAACGCTGAGCTAAAAGTGTCTACGAGGACTTGGACAAGTGCGTCTCGTTGGGAGCGGTTCAGGGCTTCTATGGCGGCAATGTCCCCCTCCAAAGGATTCACCCGCAGCGCATCGGCACTGGGATAAAGGGAAGGGACAATTTGCTCGTTGATCCCTAAATAATCTGCTAGAGTCAGTTTCCAATCAAAGCGGTAAATTGGAGGGCGACCTCTGACATAAACGTGATAGCGAATTAGCCGACCAACCAGGGTATTATCCTCTGCAACCTCTCCACTAGAGCGGCTAATGTATTGATTTTCTAGCGGTAAACCCGGCAAATTTTCATAAACCTGCCGCCAAAGTCCTTCAATTTCATATCTTTGAGCGATCGCCGCTTCTGGTGAGAGAGATTTCAGCCAAGACGACACCTGAAGTTCGCTTGATTGAGGTGAAATTGCAACTTTAGGAGTTGGCAATGCCGCAAACAACCCCATTAGCCCGATCGTTAATAGTGTTATCACGACAAATTTAAGGAGGCTGTTTGCATTCATCCGAGCGATTACCCGTTTACTGGTCAACTCTTGTAGAGTGTCTACTTGCCAATTCTATTCGCCAATAATCTCAGGCTGAGTTAACTCATCCGACATTTCAATGATTGCCCGAATCACAGGTTTCATCTTTGGATCGTCAATGTTGTCAAATTCTTCATAGCGGCGACGCTGGGCCCGATTTGCCACCTGTACGGTGATGCGATAACGATTTGAAGCAGCCTCAATCAGGTCTTCGGCTCGACGCATGAGCTGAGTTGTATCAAGAGTAGAACGCTTTAACATACTTATTTGACCGATCGCCAAAAACGAAAGTGTAGTGTTTCCCAGTCTAACAGGAGTTTATGGCGATGAGCTTTGCGAATCTGTGAGCGTTTGAGAATGGGTTGAGGCGTTATCTGAGTAAACGAGAAGCGGCTCGACTTTATCCTAAGGTAAAGTTTTCCAGGCTTGCGTCACAATATCACTGAGCCAACGACGCGCTTCCCAGTCTAAAAGACTATCATCTGCCAGAACTTCAGCCGTCAAATCTTCTAAGGATTGCCCCTTCGATCGGGCAATTTGCACAACCCCCGCAATGGCTGTAGCGATCAACTCTTCATTGACTGGTTTTTGCCGGAGTGCAACGATTTCTTGTGGGTTATCTGGGATGGGATAATTTTTCATTGCTGACATTTCAAGGAAATCATTACCCTGATAAAAATAGTAAAAATGAGAACTGTGTAAAGTTTGTTAATAAGATTCAACGTGTCCAGAAGTGTAACGCACTCTTGGAGATTGTCAACCCTGTTTTTACAGAAAATTTATTAGTTCCTGAAAAAAATTTATTGGAGCTTTAGAATTTTGGGATGAGAGAGGTTCTTTATATTGAAATTCCGACATCTGACATTGCAGCAGTCCGGCAGTGGCTCCAGCACGAATTTCGTTTTGAGCAAAAGCTTCATTCTGTCGAAAAGCACGTTACTCCTGATGGTTGTCGGTTAAGGTTCTTTAAAAATGCAAGACGATCGGCAACTCACCCCGAACCGACTAACCCACAATCAATCGATCGGCTACCGTTGGAGCTTTCCATTTTTACCTGGACAGTTCAACGCACAACCTATCTGAAAGCATTTCGTTGGGCAGAGCAACCGCTTCCAAGGGAGCAGCAAATTCTGCGGCAACTCGTTCAGTCTGTTCGATCGAAGTTTCCCCATTATTATCCAGAACCTCCTAAAGTTGACCTCACCCAAACGTCTATCTTTGAAGCTCTGGCACCCTACTATCCCAAAACGGTAAAGCATTTCCGTGCCATGCCTCAGGGTGAGTACGACTTAACTCGCGTTTATTGGTGGGAACAACGGTGGCGGGAAGGGGTGCGAAATCCAACTGTACCCAAGCCAGTGGTGATCAAAGCTGAAGGACAAGAAGCAAAGACCGCAAAGAATGTACAGACCTCGGAAAGTGCCCCCTATGACTTGATTTATGTTGGTGGAGCATTAGGAGTTGTCCACGCCGCAATCATGGCTCAACTGGGGTATCGGGTTTTACTCATTGAACGGTTGCCGTTTGGGCGAATGAATCGGGAGTGGAATATTTCCCGAAATGAGTTTCAAACCTTAATTGACTTAGGATTATTTACGCCTGCTGAGTTTGAAAGCGTGATTGGCCGTGAATATACCGACGGATTTAACAAATTTTTTGATGCCAACAATCCCCCTCAAGCTAAAGCTCCAACGTTACATACTCCACTGGTGCTAAATGTAGCGATCGATGCTGAGTTATTTCTGAAGCTTTGTGGCGAGAAGTTGCAACGAGCAGGCGGAGAAATTTGGGATGAAACTGAGTTTCTTCAGGCTTACGTTTATACCGATCGGATAGTTATTCAAACGGTGCATTTACCTGACCAACTCGATCGCATTGCTACAGGGCGACTACTCATTGACGCAATGGGAACTGCATCCCCGATCGCTTGGCAACTCAATGGTGGACGAGCATTTGACAGTGTATGCCCTACGGTTGGAGCCGTGATTGACGATGGGTTTGAGCCAGGGGTATGGGATTCCCAGTATGGGGATGTGTTGAATAGTCATGGCGATATTTCCAGAGGGCGGCAACTCATTTGGGAATTGTTTCCAGGTCGGGATAAGGAATTAACGTTTTACCTATTTCACTATCACCAGGTTCATCCTGAAAACCCTGGTTCGCTTCTGGAAATGTACGAAGACTTTTTCACCATCCTGCCAGAATACCGTCGATGTGACCTCAACAAATTGCGCTGGAAGAAGGCAACATTTGGCTATATTCCAGGTTATTTCAGTATTCGAGGCAACGACCGCCGGACAGGGTTCGATCGGGTATTGGCGATCGGGGATGCAGCATCGCTTCAGTCTCCGCTGATTTTTACTGGATTTGGCTCTTTAGTGCGAAATTTGCCACGCCTCACTGATTTGTTGGATACTGCCTTACGCCATGACCTACTGCAAGCCCCCTATCTCAACCAGATTCGCGCCTATCAAAGCAACGTTGCTGTAACTTGGCTGTTTTCTAAGGGCATGATGGTTCCAACTCAGCAGTTTCTTCCCCCAGAACGAGTCAACGCCATGCTCAATACGTTCTTTTGGGTGTTGGGCAGTGAATCTCCGCAGGTTGCAGATGACTTTATTAAAGATCGGGCAGGTTGGATACCCTTTAACCGCATGGCACTGAAGGCAGCCGTTAAAAACCCAGCTTTGCTGCTTTGGATCTGGGAAATGGCAGGACTACAAAACTTGCTGCGCTGGGTTGGCAGCTATCTGACCTTTACAATTATGGCTGTGATGGGCTGGCTATTTGGCTGGCTACCGGATCTGGCTCGTTGGGCGCAGTCTTGGCTGGAACCCCGTAACCCCAAACTTTGGTTTTGGCTGCTCACCCAAAGCTATGTCCTGACCTATGGCGTAGGCAACCCTCGTGCCGACTTTGTGAAAATTACAGGGCGATCGAATCCAGCCGTAATGTTGTCCCTTTCTCTACCAGAAATTAGGGACATTCCTCCAAAACAAGTTGAGCCAGAGCAATAGGATTTACGCCTCCAAAACCGCCTCCATGAGAGGGTTTCCCATGAGGGTGAATGAACGCAATTATTCCCCTCCAATTATTCCCTATCAATGCCTTCAACATTTGTGGCAAGTTCTTCTGTGAGGGGGTCACGCCAGAAGGTGATGGCATTTGTCAAAGGTTGAAGTTGGGTGTTGGGGTAGTAGAAGCTCAAAATTTGGCGATTTGACCAATCCAGTTTGCCCAAGTGATAGGCTCCCGTCTGGCTCATCCCCACACCATGACCAAATCCTCCTCCAACGAAAGCATACCCCTTCAACACAGGCGTAGGGCTAGTTTGGGGGCTGGGGCTGACCACGGGAGTTCCAGGTTGAGGGGGGCTTGCCTGCGGATTGGGTGTAAGACTGGGAGAGCTAAGCTGGGCCGCTTGAGCGGTTGGTTTGGCCGCTTGGGGAGGAGAAACCTGTTCGTAGATTGGCTCCAGGTAAAACAGGGTGCTGTTGGGGGCATACAGTCCTCGCAGAATTTCATCTTTTTCTAAGATGATTTCACCGCGATCGGTAATGACAGAAATGCGTTGGACGCGCCCAGCCGGGGAACGTTCTGTGATTTCCAAGGATTTAACCTGAGTGAAGTCCGCAAAGGGATGCTGCTTGCTACGAAGGTAGGATCTGAGATCGTTAGCGATATCACTCAAGGAATTTTCAACGCGCCAGCGAAACATATCCCACTCTTCTTCATTGAACCCGGTCTTGCGGCTAATGAAATTACGAAAATTGGCTTCATCCTCTAAAGGAAAGCTGGAAAGATCCCACACATTGTTTACAGAATCAATGACAGCCTTGAGATAAGGACGTTCAGCCCCATCCCAAACATCGCCAAACGGGGCCGTGATGCCGCCTGTGGTTGAGGAGTACAGCGCGTCTACTAGCTCATTGTTATAGGTCAAAACTTGACCCTGGGTGGCTACGATCGCCCGATCGGTTTCTGGTACAGTCCCAGATAGCCCCCAATACACTTGGCATTGGGTATCGGCACAAAGCTGATAGTTGTCGATCGCAAACCGACGAATGTTTCGCAGCGCATAGGTTCGGGCCAAAATGGCTTGAGCTTCGATCGTGGTGGGTGGGGCACTGGCACCAATTTCATGGGGAACTACGCCGCGTAGATACGTTTCAATGGGAACGTGATTGACAAGGGTATAGGTTCCGTAGGCATTGGGCTGAAGCCTTAAGGTTCCAGCATAGAGCCGCCGACCGTGATCCGTGCGGTTAAAGGAAACTTCTGCCTGCTCCTTAGTTGCGCTGAATAATACTTCGTCCTGCTGAAGGCGTGTGCCGTTGACCGTAATTGCCGCCTGGGGCTGTTGTCGCTGCACCTGGGAATCAATAAAGGCATTTTGGGCACCATAAGCCCGTAAATTTTGCATCAGCAAGCGTCTGAGTAAGGGCGTACCATAAGTCTCACGCTTTGCCCAAACTTGCCACTGTCGCGGTTGAGCAATTTCAACCTCAATTCCCTTCGATCGCCACTGGTTTGCACTGTCTTCAGCGCTCTCAAAACTGCGATGAGTACTTAACACTAACCGCTCTGTCACCTTCGGTTCAGGTAAAGGCTGCATTACCACATCAATTTTCACCTCATCGGTTGTGGTAATCGCTTGCTCTTGCTCACCCGCCTTAAACTGAACGGTTAGCGTATCCCCATCCTCTGGCTTAATGACAATGGAATCGGTTGGCTCAGAACCAAAGCGTTGAACCACCCCTACATCAAGAATGGGGTTGAGAGGAGCCTCTTGAGCGACACTAGGCTTCGCAACAACGGCTAAACAGGCCGCAAGGAGGGCCGTACTCAGAACGCCAGAACTAGCTTGAATCCGCAATAACACAGTACGAACGACGCAGTAGGTACTTAAATCGTTAGCTTGAACCATACTTCTTACCTGTGCTCTGGGAAAAGAGACACTGGAGTAATCCCTAACAGTCTTTGATTATGGACGCTGGTTTTGAGAATCGGTGATGTTATTGGCAACTTTATGAAAACTTCATGCTGCCATTGCAGAATATTCCCAAAACGTTATGAAAGGACTTAGCTAAAAGCAAGCACTTTAGGAAGGGCGAAGGATGCGATTCACCCATTTTTGCCTAATGAGAACCTAGCGAGATTTTCCATGCGTTGGGCAAGGGGGAGCCACGATCGATCGATCGAGCCATCCTGAAGCTTGTTGAAGCCGGAGTAGGGCTTCTTCTGGCTGATCGTTTAGCAAATATACCAGTGCGACAGCCGCTTGCTCCGCAGCACGGGCCTTACGGTTTGACTTGAGACGATGCCAATCATTGGGGGAAATGGCCAATTGTTCTGCCAAGGATTGAGCCAGTTCAACGGGGGTTGGCTCCTGCGGTTTGTCCACGTGATCAATCTGTTCTGCGATGGGGGTATTCTGCGTCATGTCACCGGCTGAAATAAACGAAGGATTCAAATTCAAACAATCCAAACCTTAAAATGCGGTGTGATGCTGTTCTTCCTACTCTACTACGTCCCTTTCCCTGAAGAGTTCATCAAAACAATTCATCAGAATTTCTTCATCTATATCTATCTTTCTCCCTAAGATCCATGACTTCTCCCCCACCTGACTCAGATCACGCTTCCCACAAACTTCAACCC
>PVWD01000286.1 GCA_003003615.1 filamentous cyanobacterium CCP2
CCACTCCCCACTCCCCCCACAAAAAAGGGCAACAGTAAAGGCGATCGGTGTCTATCTCCATTACCCATTGCCCATTTCTTGCTACCCAATCAGCTTACTTGCGCTCTGGCAGCAAACATTTATCGCTATCACATCCGGCTGGCCCTGCTTCCACCAGTTCACCCAAGTCATAGCGGCTTAGGGCCTGATGGAAATCTGCCGTTTTGCGCCGATCGAATACTTCCTGCATCAGACGATCGTATTCTGACTTAGAAATTGGCTCAAAGGGCAGCCTGGGAAAGGTTTGCAGGTCGTCAAAGCGGGCCAGGAGGGCAGCCGAGATATAGCCTTCATTGTTCTGAATAGCGGCATAAATCCGATTCCCTAATCCCTCAATTTCATGTTCCCGCAGTTCGATCGTGGCAGAAGTATTGTGGGCAGTGTAGTGCGTCTGGACTTGCATGTAAAAATCCATTTGGGCCAGCGCAGAGAACTTGGAAATATCAATTTCATCGGCTCCCGGCAGGTTTGCCCAAGACACTTCCACCGGAATTTCTACCAGCCATTCGGTACAGCGTGGATCAAACGCATCATCCAGCAGTCGTCCATTCTCATCTTTGTCAGACTGCGACGGCACAATCTTGTAGCCATATTCCATACAGGCTAAGGCCACCGGGTCATTTTTGCGGAAGGTGATGCGCCGCAGGAACCGTTGGGCTTTGGGGGGATGCCATCCTGGGCTAGCTCCCGTTAGCAAGGATTTCGTTCCCGCAGGCTGAACGGTGGTGCAGCGATTGGGTCGCTTAATGTGGTGGCGATCGCAATAGTCCCACACGACTCGATGCACAATTTCCTTCCAACGGCTGAGGTATTCCCGTTCCTGCTGCTTGAATCGTAGCCCTGTCACCGTATCTGGACGGCCCTGCTCCCACCAGTGCAGCCATTCTGTGCCAAAGGCGTGAACAAAGAAATCAAATAGCCCAGTGAACGAAACACCGACGATCGGATCTAGCTCACGAGACTTTTGATAGCGGGGTTCGTTGAATTTGTGGTTCAGCAGCACTGCAACGGATAATGCACCTGCGGTAAAGGCATCTTCCTGTTCTTTGAAATCTGTTGGATTTAGCTGATTAAGATGAATTTCAGCCAAATTACAGTGAAAATTCTCACCCAAAATTTCACCGCATGGATTCAGACCATATCGCCCCAAACGATGTTCAATTTCAGCCGCAGGCATCTCTGGATAGTGAGTTTCCAGCCATGCTTTTGCCTGCCCCTGCTCATAGGCCATGAGAAATTCAGCTTTCAATTCGGGAGTGGTCAATATATCACCGCTAGACCGGGCGATCGCCTCTCCGGCCCACTGAATCGCCCCTTCCCCCGAATAAAACTGCTTGCGAACCGCTTCGATACATTCATCCAGGGTTGGCTTGTGGTGATAAACGCGGGTGTGGTTTGCCATCCGTAGGGCATCGCGTTCTGGATCAATCCGCCAGTTGCCTTCTGCATCCTGTTGCCAGAGGTTTTCCTTGGCAGTGGAAAAGCCCTGATCATCGCTAACACCCTGACGCATGCCCGCACTATTGTGAGTCAGATAGCCATCGCAGTAAAAGCAATGGGCCTCCTCCACTTCAATGTCATAGGTTTGTACTGGAGCGTAACTACCCAAGCCTTTGACGGTGACGGGAATGTCCAGTTCTACATCAGACTCAGCCAGATAACGCTCGTAGTTCGCATCAACCTGACGAGAACCCTGAAATCCCATTGAGCGCATTTCACTATAGGTAAACGCCTCGCGCATGATTTCGCCGGGAACTGTGAAACCATACATTTTGAGTCCTTGACGGATCACCCCTTTCACTGAGTGGGGGGCAATAAGGGCGTTGTAGCGCTCCTTGAGGGCAGGAAGCGTCAAGTTATATTTGGGTTGCCAACCCTCATTTTGTGGACGAACAAGCGTTAACCGTCCAGCAATTCCCAAACTTGACAGCACGGCTCCGGCTTGTCTGGCAAACGATCGATAGACAGTTGTCACCAAATGAGGAGGACGATTATTCACAGCCCCATCACTGTCCATTAAGCCTGCTAGGTAAGCCGCTCGAATGTCGATCGTTCCTTGCAAGATAAAGGAAGGTACTTGTAAAGGAGTATTGGGTTGCTTGATGTAGTGATGGAAATACTCAGCGAATCGGATAGAGGAGCAGACGGATTTTGCTGTATTTTCACCCTTCACCGTGCCGTGTGTCGCCGTTAACCCAAACAATGCTAACGCCCGATCCAGCTTTTGCTGAAGCCGAGACACCACTGTCTGATCCAAACCATTCATTGCCCACTCAACTCGACCATAGGGCTTATCATGCTTGTTGCGCCCCAGGGCAATATAGCCATCGCCATGAGTAAACCCAATCAACCAGGCAATTTCAGGTGTTAAATCAGGAATGATGATTGGCTTAATGGATCTGCTGTGAACAGGCCGAGTGGCGGTGAAATCAGGCGGCAGATGGGTAATGGTTCCAGGCAAAACCTGAGTGTTATGCAGGAGGCGATCGCCGGATTCCAAATCTGCTACTCGCTTCCAGAGCACCGTACCCTGGGCATCTGACAGAACCGCTTGGCGATGGTTTAGCGTTGCGCGAGCATGGGTAGCATTCGTTTCAATCTCGTATACATCCTGCACACCCTGATCAAATTTATCCAGGACTTTACGGAAGCCAATCGGAGTTTGGACTAAATCTCCTACTTGAACGTCTTTAATAGGGACAAGTCCTTTGTCCGTGTGGACGAGGGCATCTTCAGGCAAACAGCGTCGAATGTTCCCCGCCACGATCGTCACTGCGGCTTCATCGATCAGCAAGCAGCACTCCACTGAGGTCAACTGGCGGCCGATCGCTTGATTCAAAATGGCAGCACAGCGATTGTAAAGGCTGGGCAGTCGAATGGGGTTAGCAACTCCCCCAAAGCCTTTTAAGGGTTCACCGGCCGGGCGAACATCGCTCAAGTCGATCGTGACCTGCACATCCCCTGTAAACCGATCGTCGCTGGAGAGTTCTAACAGCGTTTGGTAGGACTTTACCCACCCATGACGGCTATCTCCAACATCGATCTTGACCTGGTTATCGTTGATGTGAACCTCAGTTTCATGACGACGTTGCTCCGCAGGAGTTGCCCCAATGTCAGCCATAACTTCCACCATCAGACGATTGCGGACGACCGGAAGCTGCTGAATATATTTGGGTTCCAAAACGGCTCCAGTGCCGCAGCCCATCATTGCCAGATCCATCATCAGCCCAAAGGCTCGCCAATCAACGACATTGGTGCTGGTGCAGTTATAGGCTCCAGAGAAGTTTTCAGGCTTCTCAATCCATTTGGTGCCGCCCACCCAAAGCCACCGCCCAGAGGGCAAGCTCTTCACTTGGGTTTGCATCCGGGCAATTAAGGCCGCTTCCTCATCGGTTAAATTGCCCAACTGAATGAGTCCCTGGAGGGTACGATCGCACACCTCATCCCAGGTTTCTCTGACACTTCCAGCTTTTTCCACCCGACGGCTATACGTCCTGAAAAATACCGGATAGGCGGCAGGGGCAGTTTCAGGAAATTGGGTGGATTCAGAAAGTTGATTCGTTTGGCGGGTACGTTCCAGGTCTTGAACCATGAGCGAGTCCTCAATAGGTACAGTGGAGAGAGTATAACTCTACAGGTAGCGGTGTTTGTTATCCAGAGACACGATCGTACTCTATCCTTGTGATTTGATCACACTCTCTTCCACACGAATCCCATTTTTCAGAAAGGGAATTAGAACGGGATGTCGTCGTAGTCTGGTTCAGATGCAGGAGAGGCTGAGTAAGCAGGGGTTTTGGCCGGTTCGGAAACTTCTCTTTTGGCAGGAGCCGCTTTGGGTGCAGATTTGGGAGAGGGGTTAGAACTTGTGCTGGAGCCAGCAGAACTGCCAACGGTGCTGGTTGGTACAGACGAAATGGTTGAGAGGGTCGCCCCTTCACCCAAAAGGTGGATTCGTTGTGCGGTTAGCTCTGCCCGCTTTTCCTTAAAGCCCTCTGGCCGATCGAGCGTGTTCATATGCAGCCGACCCTCAATAATCACCCGATCGCCCGGATGATATTTCTCCTGAATTTCCTGAGCCAAATTGCCCCAACCCACGACTTTTAGCTGAGAGGGTGGGTCATCATCCCGCAAGCCAGGAAATTGCACGGTCATCTCGGCAACAGGAATTTGATTATCGGGGGTGTAGCGAAGTTGAGGTTCTTGCACAATCTCCGCCATCAAAATGCAACTATTCATCCTAAATTGTCTCCTGGTCGTATAAATACAAACGTATTCCTCCCTAATGCTTCAACTTTAAAACAAAGTTGGGGCGATCGGGATGGGGAAGGGAGGTTTGGAGCTAGAGGGTAGCGTTCATTTGATTTTACTGATGATGCAAGAAATGGGGAAATCTGAGAGAAAAAATAAAGTATGTAAAGTTTATGAGGGTTTTCTGTATTGAACGCTCCTTGAATGGTGAGTGGAAATACTTAAGAACTTTCTGTATTTCAGTTAGGGGGTGGGAATTACAACCCTTTTATTCGCATTCTCTGTACTGTTGCCTGACTGAGAGCGGCTTATATTAAATCTGCTGGCTTATTAAGGTTTTTGTCGGTTGTTGAGTTTGCTATCACGGTTGAAATTTTGGTTCGGAATGAAGAGCTACCTCTCTGTATTTACCTCAAACCGCCAACAGCCCGATCGCTAAAACCGTAAGTTTACTCAGGTTTTGGTAGCTGGCAAAGCAGCAAACTAGCTGCACTCATTCATATTGCAATTTAGAGGTCATAATCATGTTCACCCCAACCCATTATTTAGTGACTCGTACCAGAAAAACGCCTGTGCAGTTAGTTCCATCAGCAAACGGTTTTCAAATTTTGACTGAACCCGAATGGCAGCAGGGCAAAGAATCAGCCTTTGAAATGCGGGCTAGACAGGGCTTTTTCTGCCAGGGAATTCCGGTGGTGGGATATCACCTCCAGCCGATCGAAATGGTGGCAACGGATGGGAAGCTTCCTCAAGATAAAGTGACCGAAGCCCGTAACGGATGAGCTTTATATTTCTTGGGATCGTGGATTAAATAACCTGTATTCATTCTGCTTTGTTACCCAAGCAGGCAAGATGCCTATCCCACAAGAATTTCAGGTTATTTAATTTGTATTCCTCAGTCAAACTTTGGTTTAGGATAAAGCACCATCCAGGCGATCGGGTAATTGCGCGTTCCTACTCCCTTCGTCTGAATCCGGGCAATGTTTTGATGTACCTCCACCACCTCCCAAATCGCTTCCAGTTCAGCCGTTGACAGCCTGGAATTTGCATGAAGCACAACCCAATCTCCGGGCATTAATGTGGGCCGATGAGTCGAGTAAGGGGATTCTAAAGGATAGGAATCTTGCTCGATCGCCGCTTCAGCATCCCACTCATCCAAATACTCATCGGCAGACTCAAAATCATCTGGTTCAGGCAACGGTTGCGATCGAGTCTTTTCCGGTGTAGGAGGCTCTTGCTCGACGGGTGGGTTTGGTTGGGCTGGCGGATTGGCAGTTGCAGAGGCACGAAGCTGCTTTAATTTGGTTCTAACCTCCTCTGGGGTGGCATCCCAAACCTGTCGCTTTTGGATGTCTGTCAGCGTTTCCAGCAAGGTAAGTTCTTCAATAGTGTCAATCACAACCAGCATATCCAGCACGGTGTTTAAGCTAGATGCATCTAACCGATCGTCTGGAGAGTCACTCACCTCTAGTTCATCACCGATCGCATTTGGCTCGCTTGGCTGATTAATGAGCACTTGGTTTGGCTGAGTGAACCCTGAATAATGCGAATGGTTTGATAAATTTGTTTGATTGGTATTTCTACTTGAAGAACGATCGTTCCTTGAGACATCATCTGGGGCAGAGGCGTTGCTTTCCTCATGAATTGGATTATCTAGGGCATTATCCAGCCGAGCTTGTGCCAGCAGATTATTCTCAGGCAGTAGTATATTTAGGGTAGGAGATGGCTCAGCGGGTGAAGAGGGGGCGTTGAAAAGCTTGGGCTGGACGAACCTTGGCTCTAGCATAGTCCAGGCGTGAAGAGAAATAGGAGTTTGGTTTAGGAAGATTTAACAACCCTTACCTACAGCCTAACAAGCGATGGCTCAGAGTGCCCAAGGTTTCCCTACTGATCTCGATGTAAAGTTTGCGCCAAGCTAGCCCCGGTGCGTCCTGTCACCACCCAACTCACCGATCGCACTGCATCTCGAAAGACTTTGCTCCAGGGTTCAGGCGAATACTGAGATGGCACCGCC
Organism: filamentous cyanobacterium CCP2; assembly: GCA_003003615.1. Taxonomy (GTDB): domain Bacteria; phylum Cyanobacteriota; class Cyanobacteriia; order Elainellales; family Elainellaceae; genus Egbenema. The sequence goes on from PVWD01000286.1 coordinate 6,302, forward strand.
ACCGGTTTGAAGGAAATTCCCTGGCTGCCAAACACAATTTCGCCAATTACCTTTGCCCGACGCATATGGTAGTCCGACGTGATCAGGTAAACGCTGCGAATGCCCCTTGCCTTGAACGGGTCTACGAGGGTGGTGAAATTCGTAACGGTATCAGTGGCTTGGTAGTCCAGATGCAGCCGATCGGTGCCGATCCCAGCTTCCAAAAAGACCCATTCTGCATATTCAGGATTACTGCCGGAGGATATCCAAATGGGTAAATCTGGGTATTCTTTGGCAAATTGTGCTGCAAACGCTTCCCGCTCAACAGAACCACCCAGCACCAAGACCGCTTCTGGTGTTCGCATTACGCCTTCCACTGTCCGAATCCCAATTCCCAATAACAACAATATCAGGACTGCGTTCAAAAAATGTTGCTGCACCCCGGGTCGCCTTCTATTAGTCCGGGAATAACGAGCAGCATAGGCAGAACGACGGTTAGATAGAATTGATCGACGCGATCGCATAGTAAGGACGTAATGGAGCGAAAGTAGTTTAGCAAATATGGACTGATTTCACAGCACCCATCGCTTATAGCACTATTTCTCCTTAAGCGAACGTATCATCCACCGTTGAGTCATCAAACGCAACAATAACCACCGTAATGTTGTCGCGGCCCCCTTTGTCCTTTGCAGCATTCACCAAAGACAGGGCTGCCCGCTCACAGGCACGAATCCCCTTCAGGTGGGAGGCAATCAAGCCATCTGAAAGCTCTTCGGTTAGGCCATCACTACACAACAGTAGGCGATCGTTTGGCTGTAGATCAAACGGTTGAACATCGATTTGACGAAGATCCTCCCGCCCCAAGCATTTTGAGAGAATATGTCGCCAGGGGTGAATGCGGGCCTGATCTGGGGTAATGTCTCCAAGCCGCATGGCTCGCGCCACCCAGGTATGGTCTTCAGTAATTTGCTGGAGCTTGGCTCCCCGCAGGCGATATAGCCGAGAGTCTCCAATGTGGGCACACCAGGGCTGTTCATCTCGTAACAGCACCGTAACAGCAGTCGTTCCCATATCCGATCGCTCTGGGTGCTTTGACTGATCTTGCAAAATTGCTTGATTTGCCCGCAAAAAAGCCTGTTCTAACAGCGTTTTGGACGGTTCAGAAGAATCCCACCGTTCATCAAGGTAATTCTGGATCGAGTGGGTTGCAATCCGGCTTGCTTCCTGCCCCCCTGCATGACCTCCCATTCCGTCTGCCACGATGAAATACCGACCCTGAGGATCGATGTAATAATCATCCTGATTAACATGGCGAAGAAGTCCCGGATCGGTAAGACCCGTGAAAAAGCGTTTCATGACGTAACAACTAACATTGGAGACGGAATGAGCTTGAACATAGAATTAAGCATCTGAAAGTCAGAACATGCGATCGAGCCGATCAAGCCGAATCATGAGGCGAATCAACGCGATGCCTGCTGCTGCTGCCAAAAGCGCGGATAACATAGCCAACCAAATGTATTGATTCACGAAAAGAATCGTGGCGGATACTGTAAACGCGCAAACGAGCAATGTGTAGTTTGTCCCCATGTTAACGCCGCTAACCCGACGCAGGGCCCGATCGGTTTCTGTGGAACGCACCCGAATGCGAATGTCACCGCGATCGAGCTTTTCTAGGGTGTCTTCAAAGCGACGCGGCAACCCTAAAGCTGTACTGCTGACTTGAGCAGCCTGTCGTCCTAGTTCGCCAATAATACTTTCAGATAAACCATTTGATTTTGAACCATTGCCATTTGTCATAATTTGCATTGCAAAAGGTTTTGCAACCTCCATAAAGTTAAATTCTGGGTCTAGCCCTTTACCAACTCCTTCTAGCGTGGAGAAAGCGCGCATGACAAAGGTAAAGGTTGCTGGAAACCGAAAGGGTTGATCATAGGCAATTTCGTAAAGGTCATCGCTAATGGCGGCAACGGACTGGTCTTCAAAGGGTTTATCCATGAAGTTGTCCAGCATATATTGAACCGATCGCCGTACCGGCCCCATATCCTCTGCTTCAGCCAATGCCCCCAATGCCACCAGCGAAGTCACCACGCGGTCAGCATCCTTTTGGGCAATGCCAAAGAAAGTGTCCATTAGCTTTTCGCGAGTAATAGGATTAACCCGCCACATCATGCCAAAGTCATAAAAAATTAACGAACCATCGGGGCTAACGGCAATATTGCCCGGACGCGGATCAGCATGAAAAAAGCCATCATT
>PVWD01000287.1 GCA_003003615.1 filamentous cyanobacterium CCP2
AAACCCCTGCCATAGATGCTTCTTGAACCCAATGACAGTTTTATACCATCTGTAGTCCTCTTTTGAAGAATTGGTATAACAATCTCTATCGAGCCGCAATTGCCACTTTGCCGCATTCCTGATTGGCGGGCACTGCTTCCATAATTTTCTTGGGATTGGGCAGGTTGAGGTTTGCCATCAGGTCAATAAAGCTCTCCCGCGTTTGCCCCACAAAGCGAGGATTCCACTGCTTTTCTTCGCCGATCGTAGAAACCGTTTCGCCCTTGTAGTCATGTCCTGGATACACCAGCGTTTCATCCGGCAAGGTAAATAGGCGCTGGGTGATAGCATCGTACATTGCCCCGGCATTGCCGCTTTGAAAGTCGGTGCGTCCACAGCCGCGAATCAAGAGGGAATCACCCGTTAATAGATGTGTCCCATTGACCAGATACGCTACGTGGCTGTCAGTGTGCCCGAGAGTTGCGATCGCCTCAATCCGAAGTGAACCCAGTTGCAGCACCTCACCGTCCCGCATTACGCGATCGGCACAGACCGCTTGGGCACCCGCAGGAACAACCCCTAAACATCCCGTAGCATCCCGCAGTTTGCCTGTGCCCGTAATATGGTCAGCATGAATGTGGGTTTCCAAACAATAGCGCAGGGTCAAGCCCAATTCTTTCAAGATACGCAGATCGCGCTCCACTTGTTCAGCCACCGGATCGACCAGGATAGCTTCCTTGGTATTGGGATCAGCAATCAGATAGGTATAAGTCCAGGTAGCTTCATCAAAAAGTTGGCGAAACAACATGATTAGAGTTCTCCTTTCGTTGAAGAGTGAACAGGTTGAGAAACGCAATGCCGCAATCCCTAATTCCGTAAAACAAGCGGTTAAAGCGATTGGCAATGAAGTGAGAGAGGAAGGATTGCCTTTCTTCTTATTTGATTATATCACTATATAGTGATGTTTGACAGTTTTGATTGCAGTCGATTTTTTGACCTCAGCCATCACCGCTATTCTGTGAGATTCATCTGCCCACGGTAGCCTGTGATCAATCGGCTGCCATCTTTGAGAATGTGAATTTCCATTTGATCGCTGGCCCAGTTGAGGCGATCGCGAAAGGCAGGATTGAACACATGCACTCGTTGATTGCGTGAAGACACCAGGGAATCTGGCGTATGCACTGCCAGCGATTCGACGTAGGGACCATCCACTAAAATATCTAACTCATCCAGCAATGCCTGTGCGCCGGTTGGGGCATCGGATCTTTGCAGTTCCTCTAGGGTGAATCCGGTAAATGACATGACGCTCAGCCCTCGTGCTTTGACTTGATGGGCAAGTTTTGCCAAAGTAGGTGCTTGCCAAAACGGTTCTCCACCTGAAAAGGTCACTCCCTCGTTGCGTGGATTTGCCAAAATTTTCGCCAGCAGTTGATCAATACTGATGAGTTGATTCGGCTCAAAAGACCAAGACGCAGGGTTAAAGCATCCCGGACATTCCCGCAAACAGCCCTGTACCCAAATCACCGCACGGCAACCAGGTCCGTTCACTTCTGATTCATCCACATACCCCATGATGTTGAGATGATCCGGTGGAATTTCCATCAGTTTCAGCGCGGCACTTTCCTGAGAATTCGGCATCATTTCTACTCCTTTATGCTTGCGTGGAATGGATGAGTTGGTGCTAAGGATAGCGAGTCGGAATCCCTATTGCAGCTTGAATGCGATCGCGAAAAATCTGCAATTTTTCTACACTCACGGGTTTGAGGGAGCGTATAGGGTAAGGTCGAGATCCTGGAGTATGGTTGCCCCGGGCATCGAGTTCGTGACGAATCGGTTTAGGACGAGTGGATGTGTTGAGTTGAATTTCATCGGGTAACAGTCTTTGCATCAGCGTAATGTAATCGGCTTGTTGCTGATCGCTCCACGTCGAAAGCACCATTGTTTGGATCGATAAGATGCCCGAATAGTGTTGCCGAAACTGCCACAGACCTGCCCAGAGTTGTCCAAGTTCTAAGTCTTCGAGGGGTCGGTTAATGCGTTGAAAGGAGTTGGGAGCGATCGCATCCAGCTTGACCGCAACGCGATCGGCAATGGTCAATTCAGCCCGAACGTTTGGATCGGTCAGTAAACTACCATTGGTTAAAACAGCCACTGGCTTCGCGGTGATCGTTTTAGCGACGGTTAGAATATCTGCCAAATTTTGAGCCAGTGTGGGTTCGCCGCTGCCGCTGACGGTGACAATCTCTACGTCCCAAGGCGCAAAAGGTTGTAGATCTTGTTGGATTTGTTCAGTTGAAATGAAAATTTGTCGAGTTGTGGTCTGACATTCAATTTCGCCAAGCTGACAGTAAACACAGTTGAATGAACAGGTTGAAACCGCACCGATTGGATCAATTCCTAAAGATTGCCCAAATCGCCAAGACTTTACGGGTCCATAGATAGAGTTAAAGAAACGTTTGTTGTGCAACATCGTTCATTTTTAATCGCTTTGTTCGCGATTTTTCACGCACAGAAGACATCAATATCAATGAATCGATTCAGCTATTAGAGGGCAAGTTGCTTGCAAGGCTCACATTGATGCATCACCGCAAACGATCGAACAAAGGGGGCTGCCATCAATGGGTTTTTGATCATGGCTTGATAGTCGCCAACTTTGAATTTGAGTTTGCCAATTAGATACGCTAAGCTTAATCCCATCATGTCAATGCCTTGCTGCATCCAACGCTGCCACTGCTGAGGCGTTGCCCGCAAATCCCAGTTCAAACTTTGCCCGGTGTACTTTTCAGCAGTCATGACTTGACCCTGCACGACAGTGAGAACACCTCTCGGCTTCGGTTCGTCAGGGAATCCATATCCAATCACAGAATTAAACCCGGCTAAGGCATTTACCAGTGCTACATCAGCATTCCAAGCGGCTTGATAAGCACACATCCATTCGGGGGAAAAGAGTTCTGACATTGCTCGTACTCCGAATCTTGAGATAAAGGTTTGAGATCTGAAGCGCGTTTAACCTTCCTGAACATTTAGAGAATTAGAAGAAGTAAAACTGCATTTAGCGAACTGAATTACGTCGGTTGCCGCCTCCAGTCGCTTGTCGGTCAAGGCAGCGCTGAAACGCAGGCAGGTGGTTTTCCTGAGAAACATAATGAAGTTGGGTGAATGCTGCTCGCAAATCGGGTTCTTTGACAAACGTTAGAAAGCGATCGTACATTTCAACGTTGGCAATTTCTGCGGTAACACCCATTTGGCAGGCGGCTTCAAGGGTTTCAGGTGCTTCAACTGCTCCCGCAAACTTGTCTTCTGGAATCGGCAATCCATAGCGAGTAAACAAGTCATTCCAGAGCATGGCATGACGATCTTCAGCAGTCACGATATTGCTAAATGGGCGCACTGTACCAAATTTATTAATTACAGCCGTATAGAGCGCACGAGCTTGATACTCGTCGTTGATTGCATCAATCATGGCTTGCTGGGTGGGTTCGTCCAGCGATGTAGACGCTGAGCTAATTGCAGTCTGGAACATTGGGGAGAACAGAACCAGCGTTGTTGTGCAAGCTCCTGCGATCACCCATCGCGGGTGAAAACGAATTCGATTGGCTTTATGATGGTGATTCATCAATTTTTTTCCTGTAGATATGTGATTAGTCACGAATAGGTTATGACTGCATGGTGAGTGATTGCCATTCTTCGATTAGCGCTGGTGAAACATTAAGCGTAATGCTGACTTGACTGAGGCTAGGAATTTCCAGCCGCAGTGGCACCGCAGGGTCTAATTGCATCAAAATCGGCTGCAAATCATACTGAGCAACGTTCGGTTCTGGAGTGGCAGCATCTGTAAAGATCTGCTGCGACGCATCATTGGCTGTCCAAGTTTTTCCCAGCGAATTGATCAATTTGAGCGGACGAGTATGATCTACTTCTGCGATGCCAGGAAAACTGACAAGGCGTAAATAAATACTTGCTGTACCGTCCGGTCGCACTCGCTTAAAGGCGATCGCCTGCCAAATATTCCCTTGTTGATCCTTCAGCGTTTGGCGAGATTGATACACCATTTGTCCGGGTGATTCTTCCAGTTGGCGAATGGCAGCTTGAACTGGATGAATCATAACTCCGGTATTGAGTATCAACGCGAGAATTCCAGAGATCAGGATGACCAGAAGCAACTGGCGTAATGAAATCATTTTCATCATTGAAACCAACCTTAGGATGATGGATTGACTGCATCTTGAATGATCTGTTTCACATTATCGGGAATAAATACGGTATACATTCCACGCAGATCATCGACATGAAAGTTGTAGGCTAAATCTTGCGGATAGTTGTCTTTGACGAACTGAGGGCGATTCTCTTTTAATCCATGACAGGCTAAACAGCTTGCTTCCACGTCAATGCGGCGGTAATAGCGAGTTCCTAGTTGCCCATCGATCGGTTCTCGATCCCAAAATCCAACAAGATCGGGTTCGCGTTCAAATTTTGCTAAGGCGATCTGAGCCTGTAAGTGATCCGGTGCATGGGCGGGGTTGCGATGTTTCTTGGCGATCTGCTTCACCTGCCAGCCATTCTCCTGACTCAGTTGCATGGCTCTCATCCCCACTGGGCGGCAAACTTCCTTCATGGTTTGCAGCGTGGGTTCTTCTGTGCGCCCCTCCAAGGAAGACGCTAATCCAGAGCGCATCGCATCCAGGTTTTCAATTTCCTGAACCGCACGGGATAATTCACTCGGATTGGGAATGTTGGGAGCGGCTAACGCCATTATAGGTTTCCAACTGATCAGCAACAGACTGAAACTGATCATGACAACCAGCTTGAGACCAGGGCTGATCACACGCTGATGGAAGTTCTGCATCAATCCCTGAATCGGCTTTAACATAAGGTTCTCCTGGTTCATTTCCTGATTCATTACAAGCAGTTTTGGTACAACGCCAACAGCTTAGAATTTGCGGATCGATCACGCGATAGTAGTGGTAGTAGCTGCGTTGTTCATAGGCGAGCGCCCCAATCTCACGCAGCACCCGCAGATGTTTGGAAACGTTGGATTGTTTGCAGCCCGTGCGATCGCAAATGTCTTGCACACTCAATTCCTGTTCCCCTAACACCGCCAGAATTTGTAGACGAGTTGGGTCAGACATCATCCGAAACCGATCCGCCATGTGTTCCAGTCGTTTTAAGTTCGTTGTCCAATCCATTGAGATGTCCTCAACAGGGGGTTCCATGCAGGCAATCGGTTGATGATGATTTTGCTAGGGGTTCCACCAGCGATAAGCCAACCCCTCTCAGGGCAAGCCGCTCAAACCAGGGAACGGCCGCACCCAAACGCATTTTGGCAAGGAAATACTGCTCAAATGCGGTTTTTGCCCACCCCACCCAGGCTCCTTGCAGCGCGATCGCCCGTCGCCGTTTTCCGGTTGCCGGATCGGGCAAAACAGGGTCTGCCAGAAACAAAATGCCAGTATTGCCAAAATCTGCAAAGCAGATAGTTTCCAGCGTGGGTGTAACCGGATGAGCGGACATTTCACCGAGGGCGATCGCAATGTTGTGCGCCACGGCCATGCCCATCGCTTCTGTCATCTGCCCCGTTTTTGGCACTCCCACTGGCAGCGGCGTGGCTTCCGGTGGATGAAGCTGGACAATCACACCCACAGCATAGATAGAAGAATAGTCAGGGTGCTGATAGGTGGGCAACACCGGAATAAAGCCATCTCATCGGTCAGACCTGGAACGTCCTGCAAAAATTGGGAACCCCGAAAGGCAGGCAGTAGCATGGAGTAAGCAAAGGGAAGCGATCGTCCATCGGCAAGCCGGATCTGGTCAGGCTCCACCGCCGTCACCGCCGCATTCTCGATGACTTCCACCCCCCGCGCTGCCATCAAGGTAGTCACCAGTTTCGCCGAATCTGCCATGCCACCAATGCCTAAGTGACCTGCATAGGGTTCTGGTGTCACAAAGGTGATTGGGACTTGATCTCGCAAGCCTCGTTTTCGCAATTCGTGATCCGCTAACAGCGCGAACTCATAAGCCGGCCCAAAACAACTTGCTCCCGGAACCGCACCCACAACCAACGGCCCTGGCTGTGCTAAAAACTGTTGCCATGCTTGCTGGGCTAATCGCGCATGATGGGGGTTACACACCGATTGGGTGTAGCCATTATCTGGGCCTAGACCTGGTACTGCGTCTAAATCAAGTTCTGCTCCGGTTGCAATCACCAAGTAGTCGTAGGAAAGTGGCGCTTGATTTACAACCACCTGTCGGTTGTCTGGATCGATCCCTTCAACTCGCCCTTGCACCCAATGAATGCCACGCGGTTCAAGTCGGTTGAGCAACTTCACCTGAATTGACTCTAGGGCTGTTAACCCTAAAGCCACCCAGGGCAGCGAGGGAAGAAACGTAAACTGGGGAGTATCTGATATTAAGGTAATTTGATGCTGATGGGGGAGAAGATGCCGGAGTTCGTAGGCAGTGGGCAGACCACCCAATCCTGCGCCAATTACAACGATGTGAGCCATGTGAGGAGCCTCCAAAAGTCTGCAATCCAGTCGGTCGAAGCTTTCAATCCTGCTCAGATTGCAGAGGCGTATAGGAATTTATTGAATCCTGAGGTCAGGACGAACTAACTTTTATTTATTGTATAACTATATGGTAGTATAAATTCCCCGTCAAGTCTTAATTTAGTAAATGAATTGACGCAGCCGATCGCGTCGGTGTTGCAACTCCATTGCGATCGCTGGTTTGCAGTGCTTTCACCAGTCTTAGAAACTCAGGAATGGAGCGACCGTTGGACATGGGGTAGTACACCATCGCTCGCAGAATCCCTTTGTCATCAATGATGAAGGTTGCCCGAACCGCAGAGGTGTCACTTGCCCCAGGCTGAATCATACCGTAGGCGTGAGCTACCTTCATCGACAGGTCTTCGATGATTGGAAAAGGGATCGACACTCCAAATTTTGCCTGAATATTTTGCACCCACGCCAAATGAGCGTAGTTGCTATCGATCGACAAACCAATCAACTCACAGTTTAATGCCTTGAACTCCTCATAGTGCTTAGCAAACGCAATAAACTCAGTGGTGCAAACGGGCGTAAAGTCAGCGGGATGGGAAAACAAGACTAGCCACTTTCCCTCATAGTCAGAAAGCTTTTTCACTCCATGCGTGGTGTTTGCCTCAAAGGCAGGTGCAGGTTCGTTGAGCCGAGGCATTGCCATTGGAGTCGAAGCCGAAGCGGTTTCCATCGTCTGCATACAATTCTCCCAATTTAAATTTGTTGTCTTCAGTTCGAGTCAAACCAGAGCAGTTAACTCTAGGTATGACAGGCAGAAAATTCTTGTAAGTCAAACTCGTTACGCTTTTGGCTTGATATCACTATATAGTAATTTCATCAAATGTTCAATTAATATAAAAAACCGTCTAAAGTAGAGATAGTTTTTAATCAAGTGCTGTTAAATCACGAAGCACTTATCATGCTTTCCCTAGGACAAGCAAGCTTATGAAGGGTTTATCTTTGCAAAATTGGCACAAATGGTTATTTGCCTGGGGCATGGCAAAAGCTAACACTGCTGACGATCGAACAATCAAGCTACACGACTGTCAGGACTATGCGACGATGGCAGATCTGAAGCGATCGCTCCTCAGTCCTTTGCAGGGAACGTCTTAGAAATTGGGCCAGGGGCAGGGGCAAATCTTTCCTATTACTCACCAGACATTCACTGGATTGGGGTAGAACCCAACCCATTTATGCACCCTTACATCTATCAGGAAGCGGAACGTCACGGGCTTACAGCGATCGAGCTATACGGAGAACAGGCTGAGACATTACCTGTTGCAGCCAACAGTATTGATACCATAGTCAGCACCTATGTTCTTTGCTCAGTATCTGACGTGGACGCAACCTTGAAGGACATTCAGCGAGTGCTGAAACCCGGCGGAACCTTTGTCTTCATTGAACATGTTGCAGCCTCAGAAAATACCTGCACACGTACCGTTCAAGATGGCATCACTCCTGTATGGGAAACCGTGTTTGATTATTGTCACCCAAACCGAGAAACCTGGCTAAGCCTTGAGAAAGTTGGATTTGAATCAATTCGCTATCAATCGTTTCGTCTATCTGTTCCTGTTGTCAGTCCACACATTGCTGGAATTGCAACGCAAAAATCGGCTAATAATGATGCTGTAACCAATGATGGAGAGCATCTCAAATGTTCCTACCGTATGCGTAACTGCCCACTGGTGTACCGATGAGCGATCGCCCTCCCAATCGTACCGTTGATAATCGCCGGGCCGTGCAGCGGGTACTGTTGATTACCCTGGCCCTCAACCTGGTGGTGGTCGGGCTTAAGGCCACGGTCGGCTGGCTGACGGGGTCACTGAGTTTGCTGTCCGACGCGCTCAACAGTGTTACCGACAGTGCCAACAATGTGCTGGGTCTGGCCACCAATCGCCTGACCAATCCCCAGCTCGATCGCGATCACCCCTACGGCCACCAAAAATTTGAGGCGATTGGTGGCCAGACCCAGCACATTGTTGGC
>PVWD01000288.1 GCA_003003615.1 filamentous cyanobacterium CCP2
CTCCCCCACTCCCCGCTCCCCACTCCCTACTCCCCACTCCCTCCTCCCTACTTTTCTCCATAACTTTCCTCAATTTTCCCCTATCGACCTTCTCAGAATCGACGACTAAAGTGAAAGCATCCTGAGAAACGGATGAAAGCGAACTAAAAAGAACTGGCTTTATGCCCTCTACAAAGACAGCTTTAAATCGCTCAGAATGATTGGCAACGAACTCCTAACTGGATCACCTTGCAACAGCAACAGGAATTCAATTTGGGTGATTTGATCTGCCAAATTGCGAGGAAAAATCCTCAAACTTAGATGCATTTATTATTCCATTTCTCAACGAACAAAGGCAGAAAAACAATGGCTGTTATCAACGGTAACGAAGCAAACAATGATCTGGTTGGAACACTAAATAATGACGAGATCAATGGTTTTGGTGGACATGATACGCTTACAGGAAGCACAGGCGATGATACCCTTTCAGGGGGTGATGGATATGATGTCCTTAAACCCTATGGTGGAGTTTATCAGCAAAATCCCGCTAATGTTATCAGTGAATTTGATGTTTTGATTGGGGGTAAAGATCCGGATCTTTTTGATCTGACCGATCGCTTTGGTAATCCGGCTTACTTAAACGACGATCGGCTAGATGATCCGACACCAAGGGGATTCGCCTTAATTAGAGACTTCAATTCTATCTTGACTTCAACCGAAGGCGACAAAATTAAACTCAGTGGAGTACCCGCCCACTATCGCATTCTTCCAGTCGGGTGGGGACAAAGGTTTGGCAATGAAGATAATGCTGATACGGCTGATCTTGCCTTAGTTTATATTGGGCCAGAACAGGATAAGCAAGATGTTGTAGCTGTCTTGCAGGATGCTCCCCGCAATCTCATTGACAACGAGGGATTATTAAGACTCGAAAGTATTTTTGTATTCGATCCCAACTATCAACATCCCGCTCCAATATCCCCACCACCTAACCCCAATGTCGTTTCAGCAGTGAGTTATACGTTGGGAGCCAATGAAAGAAACTTAACTTTAATTGGAACAGACAATGTTAATGGAACAGGGAACGATTTTGATAACGTGATTATCGGCAACAGTGGTAATAACTTATTGCGCGGCTTAGGCGGTAACGATACTCTGGAAGGCGGTGCAGGCAACGATACATTGGACGGTGGAACAGGCAATAACGTTCTCAGGGGCGGATTGGGTGACGATACTTATATTGTGAATAGTGCCACCGATTTAGTAATTGAAAATCCGAATGAAGGGACAGATACAGTTATTGCTTCTATTAGCTACACACTAACAGCCAATGTTGAAAACCTGCGTTTATCGGGTGATATCAGTATTAATGGCACTGGAAACGAACTTAATAACGTCATTATTGGGAATGCTGGTGTGAATGTTCTTGATGGTGGTGCGGGGAACGATACGCTGATTGGTGGTCGGGGACGAGACAGAATGATTGGCGGATCAGGAGCCGATCGCTTCGTCTTTACTGGGCCGCGTGAGGGGGTCGATCGAGTGATGGATTTCAACCGCCGCGAAGGAGACAAGCTGGTCTTTCTGAATCAAGGTTTTGAAGGATCTGAAGGTTTTGAAGGGCTGCGATCGGGTCGGCTCAGACGCAATCAGTTTCATGTTGGTAAGAAGGCAGAAAGCGATCGGCATCGCTTCATTTACAACGAAAGCCGAGGTGTCCTATTCTACGACGCAGATGGTGGGGGGGGGCAAAGGCAAGTTCGGATTGCTACCTTTGCAGATAAGCCTACTCTAAGAGCAAGCGATGTTATTGTGGCAGCTTCACCCTTCTAAACTAGGTTACTCAACATAATTCTCCTCTTTACTTCATAAGGTACTTGCTAGGGGTAGTTTACACACTGCCCCTATTTCCTTGCCTGGTTTTAACCTTAGTTGCTCAATTAATACTCAATGAAAATGGCAGTATAGACAGATGATTCAACTTTATGGGGATGAAGTACAAAAAATCGATGTAGTGCCAACTGTGCTGCTTATAAATTTTAAAGAGCAGGTTTTCTTTATCTGAAAATGTGATGTAAAACACGCAAAGCCGAAATCTTTATTCAAACAGAAAAACAGATATGGAACTAAAGCTAGATAGCAATTTAGGGACATTTTAGAGAAACTTTTCTTATAAATTGCACTAACTAGTGCTGCCTTGCTCAGAAATTAAACTTTTAAGCCTTCTGAAGCTTTAACTAGGAGAATCAACAATGAAAGCTGCCAAACTGACTAAGAAAATCTGGACGGGGGTAGTTGCCCTTAGTGTGGCATCCTTGACCTTTGCCATGCCTGCCTCAGCCCAGGTGCCTGACGATGCTCCTGATACTACAACAACAACGACAACTGAAGATGACGGATTTGATTGGGGTTTGTTAGGACTACTCGGTTTATTGGGCTTAGCAGGTTTAGCTCGTCGATCGGAAGAGCCAACTCGCTATCGTGATCCTCGCACGGAGTCCGCTCCCCCTTCTCGCATTGATCCAAATCGTTAATTTGTGGTTAAGAAATGCTGTTCCATGAATGTTGTTTGATGACGAATAAATGAGTTTAGCGGCTCGGCTCCCTCTTTTCTGTGAGGATAGAGGGAATCGAGTTGGCTAAGTTCCTTCTTACAGCATTTTTCTAACCTCGAACAAACTGTAGATTTTAGAGGAATCTGATCATGAATTTCTTCAATTTTTTGAATCCTAAGAAACTGTTTCAGCAATTTACTGCGATCGTCCTAGGGTTCGCCCTTACCACTACTTTTGCACTGAGCTACGGCAGTATTGCTCAAGCAGCAGTGTATGCACCCTCTGAAAATTCTCGTATTGATACATCAAAGCTAGAACGGAACTCTGAAAAGGCTCCTCGATATTTATCTGAAAACGAGAAACCAAAATATCTTGACTCTTACATGGTTGATCCAAAAGATAGTTCAATTGAACATGGTCGTTTAGACGATAGAGCTGTCTCATCGGATGCAACTGCTAAAGATTTAGGCGATCGAATTAATGAACGCTTAGAGAGGGCTAAAGAGACATTTGAAACAGCAACTGATGCAGTTGTCAATCAATAATAGTTAATGCCTTACAATTAGAATTTAATTGCTTTTTGGTATGATTTAACGTTGTGCCAAAAAGCAAATTTTTGATCTCGATTCATGGTAAGAGATATGACTTATCCTCAAGCACCCTGGACGCTTAAAGGGTACGGGATTCAAACATTACAACTTGTCGATGTTGATCGGGTTCGTCCTTTGGTTCCTGCTGAACTCAAAATCATTTCTGTCCTTCCTGGTAAAACCTTAGGTGGCATTTATTTGGCATCCTATGAAAATGGCTCAACCCTCACTTACAATGAGCTAATTGTAGTTAGTGCGATCGTTCACAAAGGAGCGAATATTGGTGGATGGATTTCCCATATTTATGTAGATAACTCAGATTCGATCGCAGGTGGACGATCGATTTGGGGATTACCAAAGGAATATGCTGAATTTACTTGGAATACACAAAATACTTGCTCTGTTTCTGTCCAGCAAAATGAAAGCTTGCTTTGTCATTTAAGTGTCTCATGGCAACTACCTGGATGGAATCAATCTTTACTTATTCCTGTGTTTAGTACAATTAGCTCTAAATTGCTCACATTTAATGGTCAAGCAGGCTTCAAATTTCATGTGGTCGGTAGTCATTTAGAGATTCCAAAGGAAAGTCCTTTTTCTTGGCTAGACTTGAGTAACCCCACTCTAAGTTTCTATCTTAATCCTCTTCATCTCATTGCCAATCCTCCCGCTTTGCTCTAAAACTCCGATGACCTCCTATTTAAGAAAATATACTGGAAAGAATGGCTGAAATTTTGATTCAACCATTCCTTAAAAATTCAAAGTTCGTATTCAATTGAGAACTGAACTACCTTGATGTGGGTAAATCAGAGGACTCAGGATCTGAACTACTTGGAACATGTCCTTCAGCACTACTAGAAGCCGAGCTTCCAGCCGCATTAGGAGCCTCTCCTTCGTTAGCATTACGTGCTTCTTCTAAGGAAATTTTGGGATTTGAATTTATCGCTGCCAACCTTTCCCCAGGAGTTTGCTCATTGGCATCCTGCTCAGCTTCATTAGACGATTGGTTTGTTGAATTGTCAGTGGAATCAAAATCTTCATTTGGCAACATATGGGTTTCCTCCCTTGGTTTTTTCTCGTCTTGATTTTGTCCAATATGGAATGTGCTGCGGATAGGGCAGAATACGTTTGCTTTATGGCTTTGGCAACTGCTTAACTGTAGTAGTTGCATGAACAAACATCTGACCTGATCGCACCTCTAGGGACTGGAGTTGTAGTGAACTGCCGCCTAGTTCAAAATTTCGTAAGTTCAGTAACTGAAGTAACTGCTCAAACAGTGCAGCGAGAAACTCTAAAGTTAGTCCTTCTCCTTCAGCCGAAATGATCTCAAGGGCAATTTGATGACCATCATCTTTAAGCGACAGAGCAGAAACTGATGAAAGCCGTTTTTGCTCATGGGTTTCTGTTAGAAGGATACTGGCATCAGTTTGGATTTGGTTATTATCCTGGAGGTGAACAGTAGCTTGCTCAATGTTGACAGAAATTACTTGCCCATCGTGCTTAATTTTCAATCCTTGCATTTTTGTCCGAAGATAATCGGAAGCTAAAGCTCGATTTAAATCAGCTTCAGTGAGTAAAAAGCGAGTTTGTGCGTTAAGTGGTTCAGTTAACTCAAGTTGACCCGTCATCACCTTTAATGGATCGATCGCCACTGAGCTAGTTTGAACCTTTACAGACTCTATTCGCAGATCCTGTTTCATGGTCATGCCTTCGCCAGAAACAGCTACAGAATCTAATTTTCCCTGAACTACTTTGATTGCATCTGCGCGAATATCAACATCAACGCTTTCTGCCTCATCCAACTGGCTAGAAATAGCAACTTCCGCAATTTTATCGAGTGCTTGCTCTCCTAAATCCGGCCCATTTGTCATTATCAGAACTCTCCTACGATACACAAACCAACGTTCTTTATTCTTGAAAACGTTGCTATTTCAAAAAGTGATTTAGATGCTTTGGCTTTCCTACAAACCCGTAAATTATACTGGGATAAGCATTGCTCATTTCCAAGCGTTGCCTATCCCAATAAACAGAGCTATTTTTGCGTCGTAGAATTCTATGTGTAGAATTCAGTTAAACAGTTGATTTAACCGTTATTCATTCAGAAAATGAATGTAGTCATGTAATGAAGAAAACTGCCATCATTACATCTTTCCTTTTTGCATCACCTCTTGCAAGTGGCGACGCACTTCTTGAGCATGTTCCCTGTCTTCTCGCTGAAGTTTTTGAAGAAGCTCAACGCAAGGCTGCGAGTTAGAATTCTGAGCATCTTGCATATAGCGATCGTACATCTGTACAGCTTCAGCCTTATTTTGCAATACAGTCAGCAGATCATATTCCAGATCACTAATCGCCTTGTTAGAGTTAGTGTTGGTTGCAGTCATAAATAACATTCTCCATTACTACCTTTAAACACAATGACTGATCCGAGATGCTTTCGCCATCAACCTAAGAGCATATAGATGAAATGTATCAATGAAAACACCTGTATTTCTGTGACTTTGTGCAGTTTGAGCAGAGCATTTTATCTTCTAAAGTTTGAAAAATTAATACTAAGTAATGAGAATCCATAAACCATTTTCGTTCTCTAGGAAGAGGCTGGCAATTGTTTGCTCTGCTACAGTTTTACGTGATGTATATTAGGAACTTAAACTCATGGAAGATAATCTTCAAGATGCAGTTGTAGCAGCCAAAGATAAAATGCCCAAAGTTACACCAACACCGCCCGAATTTCACACTCAGGCAACTGCTTATGAGTTGAAGTCGCGCTTGAACTGGGGAGAGCCTGGCTTAACCATCGTGGATGTCCGCGATCATGATGCTTTTAATGAATGCCGGATTATGGGTGCCATAACAATGCCAATGCCAGATTTTCTGGAAACGGCAAAGTCAGCACTACTGCCTAAGCGTGATGTTTATGTTTATGGTGATACTGACGAGGAAACTGCTTCGGCTGCAAATATGCTTCGAGAGGCAGGCTTTACCCGCATTGCTGAACTGAAAGGTGGGATAAGTGCTTGGCGGGAGATTGGTGGCCCTGTAGAGGGAACTGCTACTAATAACTTGCCCAGTGAAGGTGCAACAAATGTCGCATCCCGATTAAAGGAGTTTTCGCAAATTAAGCAAAACGAGAAGAAAATGAAGTAGGCTGTCTGTGGGTGAATTGCAGATATCAGATAAAGTCCGCTTAAATGGGCTTAACTCTTCTCCCACTCTGATTGATCAGGCTTCTTGATCGGGTTTTTGGGGTATCTCGCGATCGATTTGCGGCTTCATCCATTACCCGAAAATTGAGTAACGCAAAAATCTTGACAGGCTCTTACTAATTGTAAAATGGGGCAAAATTCAGTTGATTAGGTTTCTAACTTTGCTGAATTTTGCCCTTCTTTAATAGCGTGAAGCTATCTAAAAAAGATGAAAATTAGAAGACTGAGTTCATTCTTTTGAATTGGTTTTATTCATACCAGTCTTGTCTCCATTGTTCCATCTGCTCAATCTCCTGCTGTTGTGCATCAATAATCGCCTGAGCCAGTTGACGCACTTCTTCCCGATCGCTATTTTCTAGAGCTTCTTGGGCCATGACCACCGCTCCTTCGTGGTGAGGAATCATCGCATTGATAAAGCGCAAATCAAATTCCGCATCAGCTTCCCCTAAATCTCCAGACATCATCATACTCTGGCGCATTTCCTCAGTCATGGGCATCGTATGTCCCATCGACTCGTGATACATTACTGGAGTCTCATCAGCATCGGGATACCAGGCTTGCCGCCATTCCTGTAACTGCTGAATCTCTTGCTCTTGTGCTGCAATAATTTCCTGCGACAAAGTTTGAATTTCTTCCCGATCGCTTTTCTCCAAAGCTTCTTGAGCCATGACCACTGCCCCTTCATGATGTGGAATCATGGCATCAATAAACCGTAGATCAAACAGTTCATCTTGCGGCCCAAGGCTCATGTGCATTCCATCGTGATCCATGCCTTCTGACATTGGCATTTCTGCCCCATGATTTGCCCCATGCCCTGCTGCCACCTCCGATTGGGCTTCCGATGAGGCTTGGTTCGTTGCGGAGGGGGTAGTGCAAGCCATTAGCCCGAACGATAAGAGAGCAAAGCTACTGCTAAGGGTTAATTGAGTCAAGAGGTTGTTTCTTTGCATCACTTTCTAAATTGACTGCCAAGTTACGTGATCATCTTTTCTTTTTTAAACCCTCCAGTCTAGGGGAAAGTCAAATGAATTGCTGAAAAAAACCGTCTGCTGCTCTCTTTTTTTCAGCACTCACTCAGCCATCAACCGCCTATCTGATCCGGAAAATATGCTGGTAATGGCGAAGTTATATAGAGATGACTCTGCCGAATGCAGGCATTCGATCGTGTATTGCATCGATACATTTGAGAGAAATGAGGGTGTCCCATGATTGGTGTTCTCGTTGATAGGCGATACGAAATTGTCAAAGTGCTGGGTAAAGGTGCTTTTGGTCAAACCTTTCTGGCGCGGGATATGAAGCGTCCGGGGCATCCGTACTGCGTGATCAAGCAGCTACACTATTTCAGCAACAATCCGAAGGCGATCGAACATGCCCGCCGTTTGTTCAAAAAAGAAGCCGAAATTCTAGAAAAACTGGGACATCATGAACAGATTCCCACCCTTTTGGCCGATCTGGAAGATGGGCAAGAGTTTTATTTGGTTGAGCAATTTGTTCCTGGACAATCGTTAGCCTCTGAGATTGGGGCGGGAATGCCCTGGACGGAAGAGCAAGTCATCCAACTGCTAGCTGAAGTGCTGAATGTCTTGGCGTTTGTGCATAGCCAGGGGGTGATTCACCGGGACTTGAAGCCAGGTAATTTAATGCGGCGCGAATCGGACGGTAAGATTATTCTGATTGACTTTGGAGCAGTCAAAGAACTGGGAACGCAAATTGCTCAGGGGCAAAATGCTCCTACGATCGCCATTGGCACACCAGGCTATATGGCCTTTGAACAGTTCAACGGACAGCCCCAATTCAACAGCGATATTTACGCCTTGGGCGTGACTGCCATTCAAGCTTTATTAGGTTTGGCCCCTGAAGCTGTTTCTAGCCTACGAGATCCTGCCAGTACACCGCCTGGGGAAGTGGTTTGGCGCGATCGAAAACCTGTGTCATCTGGATTGGCGAATATCCTTGACAAGATGGTAATGGCAGACTGTCGGCAACGATATCAATCGGCAAATGAAGTATTGGCAGATTTAAATCAGCTAGGAGCCGAGGGAATTCTTGCCAACGCTTCCGCCACCACGATTGTCAACACCCTTCCTCCCACCCAGCCTCCTGCCCTTCGCACCCAATCCTC
>PVWD01000053.1 GCA_003003615.1 filamentous cyanobacterium CCP2
GGAGTAGGGAGTAGGGAGTAGGGAGGGGGGAGATACATGAGCCGTTGTGCTTGTCCGTTTGCGGAGGGTGAAGAGGTTTTGGTGATAGACCCAGAGGAGAGCAGGGGGAAGCGTAAAGGCGATCGCAGCAATCCAGCCAGATCCGACAAAACCGCCGTAGTATAGGTTAGATAAGGGACGCAGGTTAAAGACGATCGCCACTGAAACCAGAATCGCACTTAGCCCAAAGATGACGCGGGAGCGACACCAGTATGCCAGTGGAATAAATAGCACACTCGCTGCAAGGGGCATATGCTGAATCAACAGTTGCCACAGGCTGGTGCTGAATCCCCCTGACCAGACCACCCACCCTAACCCATAGCCCCATCCCATCAGCAGGAGCGACAAAACGCTCAATGAGGTGAGCCGCAAACTGTATGCCATCGCCAATACACCCAAACTCCACACCAGCAATAGCTCATAGAAATTACCGCTCTGGTGAAACATTTGGGAAAGCAGGGCAAGATTAGCTCCCAGGATCAAGGCTCCCAGCAGTAATAAGCCGTGCCCCAGTTTTTGCAATCCGGGTTTGTGAGCAGGTCGTCGCCACAGGTAAAAGCCCGTTACATTCACGCTGATAAACAAACTGAGCAGCAAAACCACCCGAAACGATCGCGTCCAGTCTTGCCAGTTGGCTGCCACAAAAGTGATGATGCCGAGTCCGAGCAAAATGCCGCCCAACCCCATCAGAATTGCCACAAACCGATTACTGGCATCACGTTCTAATGCATCTAACTGGTAGCGATCGACCAAGGTTTGGTAAAACTCACTGGTAATTAGCCCTTCAGTCCACCACTTTTCCGATTCGTGGCGCAACTGGCGGCGAAAGGTTTCTGTAACCATTGCGATGTGATGTGAGGAGAATAAGTATCTCCAAGATACTGAGAGAAGGGGCGATCGGTTTCAGTTCGGGGACAATCCTTAATCTGTCTGTTAGTTTTAAGAACATATGCTTGTTTTCTACGCCTGAATTGGCTGATGAAATTGATTGAACTCGCAGAAATTCAGAACGTTACCATCACAGACGACACCCTCTCGGTTGATTTGTCTGATGGACGCACGATCGCTGTTCCGTTAGCATGGTATCCGCGACTTGTACAGGGTTCTACGGATGAGCGTAATCATTGGCGGCTTATTGGTGGTGGGCAAGGAATTCATTGGGCTGATCTGGATGAAGATATCAGCGTCAAAAACCTGATTTTGGGACAAGCATCGACAGAGAGCCAAAAGTCTTTTCAAAAATGGCTAGAGGGGCGATCGCCGACCAAAGCTTCTGGCTAAAGCTTCAACATCATTTCAGTCTTGAGCCAGAGAGTACCTTTCGCTACGAATTACTGCTTAAAAACTATGTTGCTCATATGCCAAATTACGCCTTGATTCGCTTCTGGATAACAACTCAAAAAGGAAAGTTTGCCTCAGAATTAGTACAAATTTTTACCTTTTGATAGTTTTAAAATCTTTAGAACTAATTTGCTGAGTAACCTACTGCGCTTAAGGTATGGTGTTGACGATCGGCTATGCTGGAATTATTGAATCTGCTTGAATATCCTTTTATGGTTCAAGTTCTAAAAGCAATTTATCGTAACTGTCATTCCATACAAGGTGATTTCATATGCAAAAACAAATTATTGAATACACCTCGCCCCTAGATGCTTTGGTTGCTCTCGCCAAGCAACTCAACACCTACGAAACACGATATCAGATGGACTCTGCCGAGTTCTTTACAAAGTACAACCAAGGCGAAATATCCGATGATGAAGTCTTTATTGAATGGGCTGGCAATTATCGGCACTATCTGGCATTGCACCAGGAACTAGAGAACAAGTTAAAAAATGTCGCGTGATGTCCTGAAAGCATACTTTGATGAGGTTGAGCAACGGTTGCTTGCTTGCCCTAACATCTATGTTGAACAGTTCAACGCAACCATTCTGACACCAGAACGCGCTACTCTTAGATTAAGAATACGCTTCAAAGGAAAGTATCTGTTGGCAGTTAGTGAAGCCTTGTTAGTCGTTGATTACCAAATCACTCGGATTGACTATCGTTACCATTTTCAAGGCGAGAAAAATGAGCTGATTTTTCGCTACGACAGTACGCCTCACTTTCCTAATTTGCCAAGCTTTCCTCATCACAAGCATCTACCGAATGCCGTTATTGCTGCCAATCAACCCAATATCGCGCAAGTCCTTCAAGAGGCGAGTGAAATTGTAGAAAAAGAAAACTAACAGATGCCAAGATTCGCTTCAAAGCAAAGAACCGATCGCCTAAACTGTTACAACAGAGTGACAGGTGCAAGAAACGGGAGACACTCACAATGACGATCGCCCCCACTCAGGCTAGACGCTACACCGCAGAAGAATATCTGGCTCTGGAAGTGGAGTCTAACATTCGCAACGAATACCGCAATGGAGAAATCATCCCAATGACTGGGGGCACGCCTGAACACAACGAAATTACGGGCAATCTAGTTTTTTTACTCAAATCTGCTCTGAAGGGGCAGCCTTACAGCATCTTTGTGACCAATCAACGACTTTGGATTCCTGATTTAGATCTTTATACCTATCCTGATGTGATGGTGACGCGCCGTCCTTTAGAACTCAAGCCAGGACGAAGAGATACTATCATGAATCCTATTTTGCTGGTGGAAGTGTTGTCCGATTCAACTCAGGGGTACGATCGCGGCGACAAGTTTGAGGCATATCGCAGCATTTCTGCCTTTCAGGAATATTTGCTAATTGACCAATATAAGCCCCATGTGGAGCAGTTTGTTCGGCAATCTGAGAATCAGTGGCTGTTTATAGAGTACAACGGTTTAGAGGCTCAAATCGGTTTGGCTTCAGTGCCTGTTGAGCTTGTTCTAAAAGACCTTTATGAGGGAGTGATTGGCGAATAGAAAATATGTCTAAATCCTGTGAATCATCCTTTGCAGAAGCATTTAGAGAGCCACTCGCTGTAGCGAACCTAATGAATGATTTTCCGCATTCGTGGTGTATCGCAGGCGGATGGGCGATCGACTTATTTGTTAACCGTATTTCGCGGTTGCATAAAGATGTCGATATTGCAGTTTGGAGAAGCGATCAACTGGCACTTCGTACTTATCTTGTGAAGCAGGGTTGGACACTCGAAAAGGCGATAAACGGTCAACTTTTACCCTGGATAGACGGTGAATTTTTAGAATTACCTGTTCATACCATTTGGTGTAGAAATGCCCACGCGCAGCCCAACTTTATTGAGATATTGTTCAACGAATGCAATGAGCAGCATTTTTTATTTCGTCGTGAATTGTCTATCACTCATTCAAGAGAAGATGCGATCGTACCCCTCAAACCTGTGCCGATTCTTGCCCCGGAGATTGTGCTGCTCTACAAAGCCAAGAATGCTTCAAACCAAAAGAATCAGTCTGACTTTGAGGTTGCCCTACCTCATCTCAACAATGTTCAGCGCACTTGGCTTAAAACTGCTCTGAGCAAAGTTCATCCTGAGCATGAGTGGATTGATAAACTGTGATGTTATTGTGGTTGATGATTGTGCCCCTTGTATAAAGTCATGACTTCTCCCCCCATCCAGTGGTATCCCGGACACATTGCCAAAGCTGAAAAACAGCTACTCGAACAACTCAAAAAAGTTGATGTGGTGCTAGAAGTGCGAGATGCCCGGATTCCGTTAGCAACTTGCCATCCTCAGGTGGGGCAGTGGATTGGCTCTAAAGGGCGAATCTTGGTGCTGAATCGGGTGGATATGATTCCCACCAACGCTCAACAAGCCTGGACAGAGTGGTTTCGAGAACAGGGAGAACAGCCCTACTTCACCGATGCAAACCAGGGAAAGGGAGTGGCCCTGGTGTCTCAAGCCACTAAAGATGCGGGCAATCGGATGAACCAACGTCGCCGCGATCGAGGAATGTTGCCCCGTCCAGTGCGGGCTGTGGTGATTGGGTTTCCCAATGTTGGCAAATCAGCATTGATCAACCGTTTGGTGAACCGGCGAGTGGTAGATAGTGCCCGTCGTCCGGGGGTGACTCGTCAACTGCGGTGGATTCGGATTTCCGACGAAATCGAATTATTGGACGCGCCGGGGGTTCTGCCTTCCCGGTTAGACGATCAGCAAGCCGCATTACTCCTGGCAATTTGCGATGACATTGGTGAAGCCGCTTACGACAATCAGCGAGTGGCGGCCGCACTGGTCGATCGCTTGAACCACATTCACACTCAGGCTCCCGATATGCTGCCAGAAGTTCCCCTGCAAGGGCGATATGATCTTGCTGCGGACAATTTGACGGGAGAAAGCTATATTGCAACTCTGGCAGACCAAAAACACCAGGGAGACAAAGAGCGATCGGCTCGGCAAATCTTGAATGATTTTCGGAAAGGTTTGCTGGGAGTCATTCCCCTGGAACTGCCTGCCGACTAAAGGAAAATGGGTTAATTAATTGCGGCGTTTGGCTGTTTTTGCTCTAGATTCTGCTTTCGCTCTGGATTCAATCGTAAATTCTGGAATTTCTTGCAATTCCCGATCGTCCAAAGAATATTGCTCACAAACCAGGCTCAGCCTAATTCCTGCGGTTTGTACCGCGTTCACAGAATGGGTCAGGTTGCCCTGAAAGTAGAGCAGCGTATTCACCTGAGGTTTGATTTGCCCAACCTGCTGCCGATGGTTTCGCAGTACTAACTCCCCCCCTTGCAGTTGCTCCGGAACCTGAACGTAAAGCACACTCACCATCACGGGCGGCTCAATGGTTTTGCAATAAGACCGCAACGATCGATCGATATGGGGATCAACACGAGAACCCGATTGCAGTAAGAGCGGATTGAGGTAAAAGGCGTTACAGGTGGGCTGAAGGGCGCGATCGAGGTAAGGCTTGAAAAAAGGAAAACGCCGCTCCACTTCTGGAATGCCAGCCCGTTGAAACACGACTGAGAATCCCTTTGTGCCAATAAAATCGCGATTCAGGTTGTTTACAGCAAAATACGGGCAAGCCTGAATTTCACCGCGCAAGTCGTTGAGGTAGGCGATCGGGAAGGCGTTGGGGTGGCTCTGATGGTAGGGCACGCAGGGGAAGAAGGAGAACAGGACGAGAAGTGGGCAAGGAATTTTACCCTTTGCCATCCTAGCGCGAGGGTGAACACAGAAGGGCTGTTTAATGGGCGGGCAAGATGCTCACCTTACAAGGAAATTGTTCACTGGCAGGCAAGATGCCCATCCCCCAAGGAAATTGTTCACTGCGCGGGCAAGATGCCCACCCCACAAGAAACTACCCAACGATAATTCCTTCTGTTAATGGTTTGATTGTTCGATCCCTTCATGCCATCCCACTGGGAACCGATCGCCTTCTTCTTGAATAAATTGGTTGAGCTGTTCCAGCGTTAGGGGACGGGGTAAGGGGTAGCGGGCTGGAATTTGCCGTTGCAGGTCGGTGTGATAGCGGATCAGGGTAGAGAAATTGCGCGGGAAAACAGTTTCATCTACGCCGATGAAGTTTCCATGCTTTCGAGCATAGGTAAATACGGTTTGCCATTGCTCAATGGATGGCAATCCGATCGCATCTACACCATGCGAAAACAGGATCATGTAGATTTCATCGTAGCGATCGTTGCTTTTCAGGTATGATTCCAGCCATTCCAAAGACGGCTCCATGTTAAACTTCATCCAAAAAGGCGCAGAACCCGTTCGCAAGGCCCACATCGGTTCGACTAGCAAAAACGACTCTACGAGCAAGCGGTTTGCCGGAATGTTGCGCCGCTCATACCACCAGCGATACAGTTCTGCCACAAACGGACTGAGGTGTTCAGGTTCACCAAACACAATGCGGCGTATTCGATAGCCCTTCTCCCGTGCAACCCGTTCAATATCTGCCTGCAACGTCGGCTCAAAGCCCCATTCTGCCTCTGGTCGAAGGCCGTCTGTCGGCGGGACATCCCACTGGCGACGATGAGATTTGTAATATTCTAAATAACGCTCTACCCGCTCGCTGCCGTGGAGGAACTCTTCCATTGTGGCTCCGCCTAATGCCCCAAATTGGAAAAAGTGCCGATCGCCCGCCTGAGTCGTTTCCCAGGTGCGCTGACAGTCTACCAGAAAAATTGTGCCGCCCGGAGGTAAACAACGGCTCAAAAATTCTTCATAGGTATGCCCCAAAACGCGCCGCTTAACTCGAAAATAGGTCATCCCCTGAATGGTGAGACGATCCTGGTTGGGGTCGTGCATATGGTGAAGCTGAAGCTCTGGATTGGCATCCAGCAACGGGCGAGCATATTTTCTACCCCATTCCAGTGCCTCTTTTGGCTCATCAGGGTTAATTTGCAACTGATTGCTGACGGGAATCATAAAAGTTTGGGGCAACCAGGGAATTCCCAATGCAGCACAAAGGTGAACTAACGCCCCGCTAGACGAGCCGATCGCCACTGCCGGATATTCTCGCTGCGGATATTCCTGCACCATCCATTGAGCCACAGCCTCAGCACTGACATCGCCCAACCGTTCTGGTGCTATCCCCTCACTGCCACTGCCCACCGCATAAAGAACCTCCTGCACCGGACGCGGCATCTTATCTACCAGCCTCACCACAGGTTCAAACACAGGGGGAGCCGTTCCCATTCCCCCAAAATCACTGCCCCGCAAGAATGCACCTGTTGCCCGAAGCATCGCTGAAGCTGAATCAAAGTTGGCAATATACGGTGGTGCAACGTGAAACCGACTCAGGGCAGCATTCACAGGTAGATTAAATACGGGGGCTTTCATCGATCGCTCTCCTTATTAAAATTTTGGGTTTTAGCGTGACTTAATTCGGAAATTAGTTTCCTGGTGCGAAGGGCATCACTCCTGTTAATTTTGAGTTTTCACAGGCAAGATACTTACGCCACGGGAAATTGGAGATTTCAGGCTGCGAACCCACTTCCCACTCCCTATTCCCCATTCCCCATTCCCCACTCCCTACTCCCTACTCCTCCCTCAAAAACGCTTCCACGACTCGCACCAACTCCAAAGGGGCACTGTAATTAATTGTGTGGGCCACACCTGGAATCACCTTTAACTGACCCTGAGGCAAGAGGCGAGTGACTTCCTCCGCCCACTTTTGGGGCACAACCGGGTCAAGGGAACCCCGTACAACCAGCGTTGGCACTTTAACTTGGGGCAGCTTTTGCTCGATCGGGTCTTCTAGGGCCATGCGGATGGTGTGGACGATACGAGGAAAGCCTGCTTTCCAGTAGTCATAAAGCTGTACGAACACTTGCGAAGATTCTTCGTGGGGTGAGTCTATCAGGATGCGGGAAAACTGAATGGGAAAATTGCGGGCATGACGATCGATCGTTGGCCCTTGCAGGATAGCGCGTTCGACCCGTTCTGGATGCCGCACTGCTAATTCAACAATTTTTTGGCAACCCAGCGAATTGCCTAAAAAAACAGCCCGCTCGATCGCCATTTCATCCATCCAGCGATGCAACGTCTCAGCTAATTCTGGCAAGGTCAGCAGGTGGGCAGGCTTTTCACTCTCACCATAGCCAGGCAAATCTGGTGCATAAACTCGATAGTTTGGGGCTAAAAGCTCAGCGGTGGGCACCATGTATCGACTAGAAATCACCAGTCCATGCACCAGGACAATTACCGGAGCATCTGCGGGTACAGGTTCAGCCGATACCCTGGTATGGATGTTATATCCATTGGCGATCGAATAATGGCTTGCTAGCCTTCCTTTGCGACGGTTCATTGGCAAATTGATGCTCTATCACGACGAGCCATCAGCAGAAAAGATGGGTAATCCAAGCTGACGGGCAGTGTCTTTTACAGTTTTCCAGGCTTGCTGGGTTGGATCGCTAGTATGCTCCCAGCCGCCGCTAATGCCGGTGTATTCGGGCATGGGTTCAAACAGGTTGCCTGCTGTGTCTGGTGCGAGCTTGTCTTGGAAATGGTTTTGATGAACTTGTTGCGCCATCATCCGCTCGTATAACTCTGGGGTAAAAGTTTCTTGCAAGGCCAAAAGATAACCCGCTTCACCCACCAAAACCTCGCGCTGGGGTTTCTTCACCAAATTCACCACTGCTTCTGCTACTTTTTCGGCAGGATAAACGGGGTCAAGGGCTTTAGTTTGCCGTCCGGTGTAGTTGGCGGCGTGTTGAAAGAAGGGCGTATCAATTGAAGCAGGCATAACCGTGCAAACGTAAATATCGGATGCCTGATCCAAATGCAATTCCATTCGCAAACAGTCAGACAAACCCCGAATTGCATATTTGCTCATGACATAAGCACTCGTGTAGGGTTGGGGAGCCGCCCCTACAATTGAATCCATGTTAATTAAAATGCCGCTTCCCTGTTCCCGAAAATAGGGCAATGCGGCTCTGGCACCATAAACATAACCAAAGATGTTCACCTCCAACACTCGACGAAATGCCTCAATCGGAGCTTCTTCAAACCGAGCAAACAGGCTCACCGCAGCATTGTTCATCCAAACATCCAGCCGCCCAAAATCGTCGATCGCCCGTTTCGCCAAATCATTCATTGCAGCTTCATCGGTGACTTCAGTGGGTACAGCGATCGCCTGTCCGCCCAATATCCTGCATTCTGATGCTAATTCCTGTAACCGATCTGCTTGTCGTGCTGCTAATAGAAGCGTTGCTCCTTGCTGGGCAAAGGCAAGTGCTGTTGCCTTTCCGATGCCACTCGATGCTCCGGTAATGACAATCACTGAGTCTCGGATCGGTCTAGGCATAATCATTCCTCTGCTTTTTCTAATCGTCTTACTGTTCGCAAAAGCACATATTCAGGGTATGGATTCTAGATACTTGGCATTCTCAAACTAGCAAATGAGAACAACCTGCCCTAAGCTTCAATCACTCGATCGAAAGGCTTCAGCAAGTCATGCTAGCTTGACACAAGTTATCCCAGAATGAATCATCCTAGAATTGCTTATTGCTTACTATTAAATGAATCACAACACAATCTCCACTGAGTTCTTGAACAGAATATTAAGTTTCATCGTTGCAGGCACTTTGCCCTACATTTTTCTGTTCCGTAAACTCGTTGTGTTCATAATAGGCACAATGCACTTTACTCAACGTCTATCAAGAGTCCAGGTTTCCCATGAAGCGAATTTGTATTTAGAAAAACATTAAACCGGAAGGCGATAGGCAACTTTAGGTGACGGAAATTCCAAACGGATAGGTAAGAACAGGACTAACGCAGTTGTCTTGAGACAATTCTCAGGCTCAAAGCAAAAACCCATTGAGCAAAGTTAAAAATTAAATTTGATGATCATTGCACTGGCAGGCAAGATGCCTGCGCTACGAATTACTGGCAGGCAAGATGTCTGCACTACGAATTACCGGCAGGCAAGATGTCTGCACTACGAATTACTGGCAGGCAAGATGTCTGCGCTACAAATTACCCCATTATTTTTTTAACTTCTACAAGGAGCTAAATATCCAAATCATCTAGGATCTTGCTAGGCTTGAAGATGCAGTAAATTTCACCCCCTACAGCCTGTTTACCTCAACGTCCTACACCTTTGCCATGTCTCGTCTCAGCTTTGACCGATCGCCCAATCTCCCTCTCTTTTCTGCACCATCGTTGGGAAATCCCCTCAGCGTTGCCCCCATGATGGATCGCACCGATCGCCATTTTCGTTACTTCATGCGGCAGATCACGCGCCGTACTCTGCTGTATACCGAAATGGTGACAAGTCCAGCGATTTTGCATGGCGATCGCAATCATCTTTTAGGATTTTCGCCAGAGGAAAAGCCGTTAGCATTGCAGGTGGGGGGCGATATTCCGGCAGATTTAGCAGTTTGTGCCCAAGTGGCGGAAGAAATGGGCTATGACGAGATTAACCTGAATGTGGGCTGTCCGAGCAGTCGCGTGCAGGATGGCAATTTTGGGGCTTGCTTAATGGCGCGGCCGCATCAAGTCGCGGAATGTGTTAAGGCGATGATCCAAGCAACTTCGCTGCCAGTGACGGTAAAGCATCGCATTGGGATTGATGACCTCGATCGCTACGAAGACATGGTAAATTTTGTGCAAATTGTCTCTGAGGCCGGCTGCCAACGGTTTACTGTCCATGCGCGAAAGGCTTGGCTTCAGGGATTAAGCCCTAAGGAAAACCGGGATATTCCCCCCCTGCGCTATGGGGATGTGCATCGCCTGAAGCAAGATTTTCCCCACTTGTGGATTGAAATTAATGGTGGTTTGACCACCCTGGAGCAGGTGCAGGAACAACTTCAAACGGTGGATGCTGTGATGATTGGGCGGGCTGCTTATGATAATCCATATCTTTTTGCCACCGTCGATCGCACCGTTTACGGCGAAGAAACCCCCATTCCGAGCCGTCGCGCCGTTGCTGAAGCCATGCTGCCCTACATTGAGGAGTGGTTCGCGAAAGAGGAGTGGACAGCCAAAGGGTTAAAGCTTAATAAAATTACCCGTCACATGCTGCAACTGTTTGCCGGACAGCCAGGGAGCCGCATCTGGAAACGCATTCTCACCGAGCGATCGTGCCAAATTGGAGCCGGAACTGAGGTAATTCGGGATGCTCTGGATCAGATGCCCATTTGAGCAACTACACCTCATCTCCTACCTTTCAGCACCTTCACCGGCAAATGACCCAACTCGTTTCCATCGATCGCCCTTCCTTAAACTTCTGACAACCTTGGGGTGAAATGCTGGATATGCATAAGAGATTCAATAAAATGAAAGCACTCTCAGTTTAGGTAAGCTGATGATTAGAACAAAAATAGTTGAGCTATCCACCATAGAGGCAGCAGCCTACCGCCAGAAGCTTAAAAACGGGAAATCAGGTGTTGTGATTATGCGCTACGACATGGCTCAACCTGGCTTGGCTTCCCTAAACCGGAGTACAGGTGAACCCGACCCATCTGCCAACACGAATCTTGATCTGTTTCCGATCGAAGCTTTTAAGGAAGCACTAGAGCTTACCTCTGGTATGCCCTACTCCAGACGGGGAGCGGTTAAGCTGAGCAGACATCAGGAGGAAGCCGGTACAGAAGATGAATTGTCTGGAGAAGAACCGCCCGAAGAATTAGCCACCATTGACAGTGCCGAGTATGAAGCCATTGTCAAAACTTACACGAACAAGAAGGGAGAACTGTCTTACGATCTTTTGAATAAAGATTTCATTCAGTTTGCAAAATCGAGCAAGATTGTTGCTGATATGGTGGCGAGTGGGGCATCGGAGGATGACATTCGGGATCATATTGTAAAAGTTAAACTGGAGTCGCTGACGGGCAATCGAGAACTCACAACTGCTCAAACGCAACGCATTGTCGCGATGCTAGATGAGGTTAGCCCAAGATACGTATTTAGGGAACTCAACGACGAAATCAGAAGAATGTTGAGCTTGGCAAAAGGTTGAAAAGCTGAGTAAAGGTCGATCGTCCCCCGACACAATCGCGATCGTTAGCGTAGCCTTTCCCTTGAAGCATCCCTTTTCTCCAGTGACCTCGCTTGTCCATGAGGACATAAATTGAGGACAACGCAGCGATCGCAATTTGGATTTTTGTGATAGCAGCATCGCTGTCCATGTAGCATCATGACTTCATGGTGATCATAAACTTGCTGGGCATTCCACTCATCGGGCAAGAGGGCTTCCAGGTAAGCATGGGACGGCCCAACGGACATTGTTTGCGGAATCAGCCCTAAGCGTTGGGCCACTCGATGATGGTGACTATCTACAGGAAGTGCCCGACACCGTAGCCGACTGAAGCACAAAACCGCTGCACTCGTTTTTGGCCCAACTCCAGGTAAGGTTTCCAGCCAAGCACGAGCTTCCGGTACGGGCATATCCTGTAAAAAGTCGAGTGATTCTTCGCCGTTCGTCAATTCACTAATCAGGTGCAATACTTGCTGAATCCGAGGAGCTTTCTGTTCCGGCCAAGTGCAAGGGGCGATCGTATTTTCTATCTCTTTGGTGGGTGCATTGCGTACTGCTTCCCATGTCGGAAACCGTGCAGTTAATTGTTTGAAGGCGCGATCGGAATCTCGGTTTTTGGTGCGGTGAGACAGCAGGGATGAAATCAGTTCACTCAATGGATCAAGAGCGTGAAAATAGGGCACTGGACAACCATATTCGGCACAAAGATGATTGTGAATCGCGATCGCTTTGCGCTGTAGGTCTGGATCAGGAGATTGGGTCGTCAAAATTCTGTTCCTTAACGGTCGGCACTTAACTTGAGAGCAGAATACTTACGCTGTTCATATATGCTGATTGTAGCCGATCGCCTTTTTCCCATAACGCCCAATCCACTCGTCAGAAAACCTCGATCGCACGGGGTCGAGGCAAGGTTTGAACCCTTCAATTCAGCAAAACAATTTGGCAAGCTGCTCCTACACAGGATGTTTGGACAAAATCACCAGACAACTTGCGATCCTGCGCTGATAGGTTCCTTGCAGGAGAATCTCGCGGCTCAGTTGAATCAGCAGGGCTTTGATTTCATTGGCTTCGGCTTCGGTCAGCATGATCATAATAGTTGCTCTTAATAGATATAACGTTACTTAGCGTCTAATGACGTTCAATAACGCTATCACATTTATCCTGTGGCATCTTAAGATTCTTAAGAAACCTTGACGTTAAATGGTGCTAAGTGGCTACAGATAAAGATCGAATCACTGTCTATCTGCCCTCAGAGCTTAGAGAAAAGCTGGCAAAAATGGCTGAGAGGGATAAACGGTCTGTGAGTGCCACAATCGAGATATTGCTGTCTGAAGCCCTCAAGGCTAGAGGCGAGGATTCGCTTTGAAAAGACTTTGTTTACATCAAAGGCGATCGCTTCGTTTTATGGATGAGGAGAAATAAGGGGCGATCGAATATCACAGGCTGGATGAGGATGAGTCTTTGTAGGAAGGTGGGGGAGAGGGGTGAGGGGTGAAATGAAGTTGCGAGCCGTCGCGCTGAAGGGGAACGTCATACTCTGTTTTTACCTAAACAATCCATCACTGAACTTGAATCACGTCAAAGGTGTCTCGATCGCCAATCCGATAAAACAAAAAGTCAGAGTCGAGAGTAAGAATTTGCCGATGTCCGGTCTTCTCAGCCGCCAAAACCAGAGTTGCATCTGCTAAGTCCATTGGTCGATCTCGATATTTCTCCATCCGATCTAACAAACGAGCGTAGTCATTTTCTTGGATCTCGTAAATGAGCAGCAGTTTGTCTAAAAGGAGCTGACCCAGTTGCTTTTGCATTGCCCAGCCGCCCCGATGAAGCGAAAGATACATCGCTTCTGTCAGACATGCCCAGGTTGTGATCAAAGGCTGCGCCAAACCTGTAACGGCGGTTCGATAGGCGTTGTGCTGCGGTTGAGTGCGATCGACCAGGCAAAGTAAGACCCCAGCGTCACAAAGAATCACAGGTCAAGTCCTTGTTGCCGATATTTACTCAGCAAGCGTTGCTGATATTCACTGGTTGGTGCTATTGGGGTGATTTCTAAGCTGTCAGTCGCCTCAAACCATTGTGCCCAATCTCCAGAGCGATCGCCTTCAGGTGAATCAATACCTGTTTTAGCTTGATGATTGTGAGCAATGAAGTCAATAAAGTCGATAATTTCTTGCACCAGCGATTCGGGAAGTTGCTGGATCTTCGCGATCGCGGTTTCTCGAATTGTCATAACTATCAGCTCCATTGAAATCGTTTGTTCACCCAACGTAAATTTTCTTACTCCTCAAGTTTAGCGGATGCCGATCTTTACTAGATGAATGCATTTATCAATCGAGCGATCGAACACTATGTAGAGACAGATGACATTCAGGAGATCGTTCAACGATGCAACCTTGAGGATGGTGAGGAGTGGCGATCGAGTATCACAGGCTGGAGGAGGAGTCTTTGTAGGACGGGGGGAAAGGGGCGATCGGTTTCGACGCAGTGCTTAACCTTCTGTGTAACCTCTAGCGTAACCGATTGAACTCTTCTTCAGTGATACCCAACTGCTTTAAGATTTCCTGAAACAACCAGTTACCTATCTCTGCGTTACCATGAATCGGAATTGTTGTTGCTCTGCCATCAGGATGTTTCCATCGAGCATGACTTCCTTTCTGCCTAACCTTCTCAAAACCCAACTTTCGTGCCACCCGTTCGATTTCTTTTGCTTTAGCGGGCATGAGTCACAGCTACCTCAACATCTTCGGGGAGTTCTTTACCTGCTTCTTTATACTCATCCCGAATCATCTCAAACACGTGAACAAGCTCGGACTGAGCCTCTTCTGTGGTTTGTCCCCAAGCATGACAACCTGTAATTGCTGGAACATAAGCAACAAATGTTCCATTACTGTCAGGACGCAACACGACTGTGTAATTTTTTAACGATCGCATAGGAGTCAGTAAAAACATATCGCTACGACGAAATTAGCACATTTCTAAATTCAGTGGAGTCCTTATAGGAATGGGGGGAGAGGGGCGATCGCTTCATTTGATGGATGAGGAGAGGGGAGGGGCGATCGGCTTACGCAGATGGCTAACGTTTCAAATTAGCGGTAACAAACAAAAACGAACTCAGCATCAGTAGCTCTTTTTCGTCCGGTTCAGGATATGTTATGGTCAGACGACTGGCAAAAATTTGCCCCATCAATACTTTTCAAACGCTCTCTTAGATAAGGCTCTAGGGCTATGAATAGCATCTTAGTTGAACACAAGAATCATGACATATATTTCAATCTTGCCCAAGAGAATCTGATAAACGCTGAAGAAATTCATCAAGAGATACTTACATCAAATCAGGTTATTTCTTTTGGTGATATGTATCTACACGCTGGCGCTAAGACAGGAACATCGTTTTGGCTAAATTCAAAATTATTAAAATCAAAAAAATTTGTAGTAGCATCTATCATTTTTTCTGCTTTAACCGCCGAGGCTTTTATCAACTTTTATGCCATATTGAAAGGAATGCCTTATGAACAGTTGGAAAAGGATTTTCGGTTTTCAAGAAATTATCAAGTTGATGAGCTGCCACCAGAAGACATACAACGCCAGTATCAGTTGCCTTATGAGCAAAGAACAACTATTAAAGAATGGATAGCAGTTAAAGACAAAAAAAGTGGCATTAATATTAGTAGCACTGTAACAAAATGGATTGAGATTCCCAAACTTTTTACTGGAGAATATATTGCTTCTGGTTTAGATGGTTCTCGAATTTATGAACTAAATGAACTGTTTCAATTACGAAATAATCTGGTTCATCACAAAGCTACGATCTTCAATTTGGATATAGAAAATATTGATTTAAAAAGCGCGAAGGACAAGAATTACGTTACCGTAAGGCAAGCTCAATGGGCTGTTGAGTTAGTAATTAAAGTTACTGAAGCTCTTCAACGCATCGATGGCAGTGTTGACTTAGACTGGTTGATTTGTTCAAAATGATTTAGTGACGGTAGAAGAATTGCAGAATCTTCACCTACAGAATAAATCTTTCACCTAAGAAACAATCTTTGGGAAATCAACACTGCAATTGCTACTCAAACAAGCTAGCCACCCACCTTGGACCACCGATAGAATCTGGATCAGTATCAGGTTTACCATCTATGTACCTCAAAGCTTCTTTCAAAACCCACTCTCCATCTTGGTAAACATACCGCGTCTTGATAGACATATCCTGAACATATCTATTGTTGGCGTACCATCGAATTCGATATTCTGCTACTCCTACAAAGGGAGAAACTATAGAATTTGACTGTTGAATATCATAACTATATGTTCCTGAATATTCAGCGCGATAGGTGTAATTGCTCTGGCGTTGCTCTTCCTGAAGTTTGGGAGTGATACGCTCAATGTCCTGCCTGACCCGTACCTCAAATCTTTCCCTTGCACTAGCAGGACTATTAACGTCTTGTTGAACTACAGTTGAGCTTGCAGTTGGAGAAGTCGCGCTAGGTGAGTTAGAGCAAGCCGCCATCATGAGAAGAATTGCGATTCCAGTAAATGATTTGTAACTCATAGTTGCTTGTGGATTGTCCAATTTCACATATATGGTTCCCCTAAAGCATTCAAGAAACACAAAAACAAAAAGGTAATTTTCTAAATTCTGTCCCAATATCTTGACAAGAAGTAACCTCTCCAAGTGACTGGTTCGATCGCAACCCAAAGGATTCATCGATGCGCCCATTGCGATCGCTGAATTCCACCTCGAACGCCGCATCATCCGCCAATATCTCAACTACTGTCCCCAACTGCTCCCGCCACAAATTGTATTCAGGTAGATCGATCGTTAGGGCTACTACATCTAATAACTGGATCGTATGGTTGCTCATATCTTGACGAAAAGTAACTCTCTAGGTGGCTGAGGCGATCGCTTAGTTGATTGTTTGAGGAGGGAGTAGCGATTGCATTAGGCTGATCCTTCATTCAAAATGTGACGGGGATCGATCGTTGTAATTTCAGAAAACCGCTTGAAATCGGCAACATTAAAGGTAAGTAGATGAGGGATTTGATGAGCGATCATTGAAGCAACTAATCGCGTATCATGAGCTTGCTTTCCATTGACTTTGTATTTAACAACGAGTTGCTCCCAGACGTTGTAGATTTCTGGATTATCTAGTTGCAACGTGAAAAGCCCTTTCAGCAGAGAGCTTTCATGGGCTGCCTCCTCGACTGTCAATCCTAATCCATTGGCACCTGTGGGGCGGGTTGCCACTGCCCAAAACTCAATCAGGTTCTGCGGAACAATGCAAAGCAAGTGATTTTGTTGGCGAAGCGTTATGTAAGCGTTCTGAGCCATAGGGTGCATAGAATCTTGGCGATGAACCAACCGTATCAAAACATTTGAGTCCACCAAATACCTCATCACTGCTGGTCTTCCCGCTCCCGGTAGATCGTTTCACGGCTGAACGCTTCATCTGGTAAGGGTAATGCTTTGGCCAGGGAAGGGCTTCTTCCGAGTTGGTGCAGGAGCGTTTCCCATTCGGGTTCTGCTTGGAGTGCCAAATGTTGTTCAACCAGCATTTCTAGATAGCGATCGACGGAAACTCCCTGTACTGCGGCTTGGGCAATGAGGCGAGCTTCAATCTCTGGTTTAAGGTCAAATTTGATGCTCATGATAGTAGGTTTCTAAGTTTCTTGTGCTGTGTTTAATCGTAACAGTACTATTGTGAACACCCTAACCGATCGCCCCGCAAAAACGCCTAGTTCCAACCCCAATATCTTGACAAGAAGTAACCTCTCCAAGTGACTGGTTCGATCGCAACCCAAAGGATTCATCGATGCGCCCATTGCGATCGCTGAATTCCACCTCGAACGCCGCATCATCCGCCAATATCTCAACTACTGTCCCCAACTGCTCCCGCCACAAATTGTATTCAGGTAGATCGATCGTCAAACCGTTCATGGTCGAATTGGCTTCCTTGTCTCAAGATAACCAGTTTTCTAATCTCAAGTTTGATACACGCTGAAACTCACGAAAGTTGGCTGTCACTAGCGTTAGATCGAGCGTTAAAGCGTGAGCCGCAATAAGTAAGTCATTGGGACCGATCGGTGTTCCTGCTTGTTCCAAATGAGTACGAATTTCGCCATAGCACCGATCGATGGGTGGCTCTAAAGCTAGAACAGGCAGAACAGAAAGGATGCTTTCAAGTTGACGAACGAGGCGATCCGAACCACTCTTTATAGCACCGAATCGGAGTTCACAGGCAACAACGATACTTGTGCAAATCTTGGCTTCACCCACAGAAGCAATACACTGAAACACCTGACCTTGAGGATGCCTGACTAAATCTGACAGAATATTGGTATCGAGCAGGTATGCATATCCATGCGGTTCTGCTAAAGTATCACGTCATCGAGAGGAAGAATTCCCTCATCGGTGTCAGGAAATTCATCAGTGATATCGGGTAGAGTGGTCAGCAAGTTCAGTAACGAGTTAGGCGGAATCGGTTCAATGATTAATCGCCGTCCTTCTTTACGCAGCACAACTTCCGTACCCACAAGGGCAAACTCTTGCGGAATGGTAAGAACCTGCTCCTCTCCATTGATCAGTAGTGAAACGTGGCGTGTTTTTTCCATCAGTGATAAAGGCGGCTCGGCTTTACTGATATCCTAACCGATCGCCCCCCCCAATTCCCGGTTCCTGTCCCCAATATCTTGACAAAAATAACCTCTCCAAATGACTGGTTCGATCGCAACCCAAAGGATTCATCGATGCGCCCATTGCGATCGCAATACTGTTGATCTCGCTGTTTACTCTAATAACCAACCAAACACAGACCCTACACTCAAACTTAGCTCATGGGCAAATGTTGGAACTGGAAGCAATTGTTCTGATTCGTCAAACACTTGCGGTTGCTGCTTTGGCAAATATACAAAAACCGTTTGCTCATCCAGGTCAACCAACCAACCCATTTGAGTGCCATGATTCAGACAATGCAAAATATTTTTGGTGACTTTCGTTTGGCTCTGATCCGGTGACAAAATTTCGATCGTCCAGTCAGGAGCCACCGAAAAAGTATTTGCAACTTCACCCTTTTGATCGCGCGGAATTCTCTGCCAGGTAAACACAGAAACGTCTGGAACCGTTGAACGTCCACCAAAGGTACAACGCAATTCTGAAAAGGCTCGTGCCACCTTTTGCGGTTTCAGCATCCCATTAACAGCAGTGGAAAATTCGGTCTGAATGGTGCTGTGTTTTCCCTGGGGCATGGGTTTCTGAATGATGTGCCCATCGATGTACTCGCTGGCAGGTTCAGTTTCTGGCAGCTTCAAAAATTCCTCTAAGGTGATGAGTTTAGATGGAGTTTGTACCATACTCAGCAACCAGACAGAATGCTCACCCACATCATAACCGATCGCCTTTCCTCAAATTCCCCAAACCCAGCAGCTAGCTTTTTAGCATCCTTCTGTGCCTGCTTGGTATAAACCAAATCCCAACTCACCACTCCAGCTCCCGATCGCACTCCTCGATCGGTGTTGCCAATCCTTCTCGAATTGATTCACGCATCCCTGGAACGGAGAGCAAATATAGGGTTTCCTGCACTGCTGCCCAATCCGCTTCGGACAACAACACTGCATTGTTATGCTCTCCGGCAATCACGATCGGTTGATGGGACTGGCTTACCGAGTCAATCAAATCCTGCAACTGCTGTTGAGCTTTACCAACTGGGATCATAATTCTCCAACGATTCGTCTTCGTTCTTACTCTCTAGTCTACTTTCCTTTCTCTTTCTAAATCCCAAACCCGCCCGCCAGAAAACCTCGATCGCATGGGGTCGAGGCAAGATTCGATCGCTTCAATTGGGTCAGACGGTTGGGCAAGACACCCCTACGAGGCAGGCTGTTTGGATAAAATCACCAGGCAGCTTGCGATCTTGCGCTGATAGGTTCCTTGCAAAAGAATCTCGCGGCTCAGTTGAATCAGCAGTGCTTTGATTTCGTTGGCTTCGGCTTCGGTCAGCATGATCATAATAATGTTGTCCTTTCAATAAGTACGTTTGTTTACGGGTATACTTCCGTAAAGCTAAACATACCATGAGATGATCCCTAATGGTTTAAGGGGCGATCGATTTGTATTTATGCCAACGGGGAAGGGGAAAACAGATATCAAAATATCCCTTGACACGAGTGTCTATAAGCTTGTGAAGGCACTAGCTGGGGTAAAGGGTATCTCAATGAATAAGTTTGTGAATCAGGCTGTGGAACGCTATCTAGAGGATGAAGAGAATAGACAGGCGATCGAGTATCACAGGCTGGATGAGGAGGAGTCTTTGTAGGAAGGGGTGAGAGAGGGACGATCGAGTTTAATTTAGTGAAGTTATACTGCTGCAAACACTGCTCAGTCTGAGTTCGTTCGCTGTTAAGCTTCAATCGCATCATCCGATGGTGGATGCCAACCGCCCTGCATCCAAAGACGACGAGCTTTAACAATTGCCCCCTCATTATGTTTTTGGTCATTCAAATCTAAGCGATCGCACGTTGCACGCCCGATTGGAGTCTTACCTCGAATCACTAAACCGCCCTTCTCCCAGATAAAATGCTCATTCCACTGATGTCGTCGTGGGTTAAACAACGGAGTAGAAGCTTGGGACGCTGGATCAATACCTTCTGTGAAGTTGTAACGGTAGCTATTACATCGCTGACAAGCCAAAGCCAAATTTTCAAATGTATCTGTCCCTCCCAGCGATCGCGGTTGGATATGATCAATTTCAAACCGTGCTGCACCAGCTTCTTCTGAAGAGTGGCAGTATTCACACAAAGACTTCGCCCGTTCTCGAACCTGTTGCCGAATCTCTTTTGAAATCACCGCATCTGCGCAGACTCGCCAATAACTTTCGCATTGAGCAACGTGAAGATTCGATCGAGTTCTAAAATTCCAGTCAGCTCGACCTCTTCATCGGGTGTCAAACTCGACTCTCGTTTTTTCTCGTTTAGGTTCTCTAAACGCTCTTGCAAATCTTCACTAAATTTGAATAGGAATAATCCTCTAACTGGTTTGATTTGAATTCCAGCATCAATAAAAGAGGACGGCTGAATCATTAGTTGTGCATTCATAATTTACCATCTGCAATGTCTTGCTCTAGCTGTTCATCCCAGCGTTCATCATCCAGGTCAAAAAACCACTGTTTTAACTTCTCAAATTCATTCGATGGAAGTGAGAGAATTGCCGCTTCAATTTGCTCAAGGTTTGACATCACCGTTTTACCTCTCTGCCATTTGAGAAAATTATAGCTTTGTAGGGAGGGGAAAATGCCCTCTGTGTTTGGAGGAAGAATAGGGTAGAGGGGCGATCGAGTTTCACAGGCTGGATGAGGAGGAGTCTTTGCTTACAACTCTGATGCTGACAGTCTCCCTTCAACTGGCTCATACTCATCTTCTAACAGCCAGGTTTGAGCTTCCTCATAGGTTACACTGCTGAAGACAATCTGATAATTCTCAGCCGGATCGTATACACGGCAGTTTCCTGCTGAATCACCCAGTAACAGCAGTATGTAAGGAGGAGAAAGCATCGGATCAATCCAGACTTCAACGAAGTCCCATGTACTCCTAGCTGGGTCGAGTGCAGGGGATGACGTGGTATCGATTTTCTGCGTCAATTTTTACCTCTCCATAGAATAGCTGGCCTTACTCTTCGACTGTTGCGAGTAATCTCTCTCGAACCTCTTCAGGCAATTCCACAATGACAAATCGACTCTGTGGGTAAAGATAATCCTCACCAGACTCATCAATCACTCGTAAACACCCAACTTCTTCCGCCTTTACATCAGGTAAGACTCGGTAGATCTTCCAAATCTCCAGATCTCCCTCTTCTTCGGTTGCAATACAGATTGCAAATTGAACATTTGAATCTACTGTATACATCAGTTTCAGTCCAAGACACGCTTAACTTTCATTTTGCGCCGACCTACCCCGTGCGCCTCATACCAGTGCAGCTCGGCTTGGCGAACTTCTCCATTAGGAAATTGAACTAATCCAATTCCTTTCATTTTGCGCCAGCGACGACCTCCGAATGCATCCTTCAGTCTTCGCAACTCACGGATCGACAGATTGACGGCAATCACCTCAATGTCTGTCAGCTCACCAATTAACTCAAAGTCACTCCCCATGTTTTAAGGGTAACAATGAGTACTGACCAAAGCAATAAGGAGAACAGACAGGCGATCGAGTCTCACAGGCTGGATGAGGAGGAGTCTTCGTAGGAAGGGGGAGAGGGGCGATCGACTGGCGGATACCGTAACATGGAAGCAAA
This sequence comes from filamentous cyanobacterium CCP2, assembly GCA_003003615.1. GTDB lineage: Bacteria > Cyanobacteriota > Cyanobacteriia > Elainellales > Elainellaceae > Egbenema. The sequence goes on from PVWD01000053.1 coordinate 21,699, forward strand.
TACGACCTCTTGTGCGGAAACTGGACATGGACGCTTTGGTTCAAGAACTTGATATTAAACTGCGCCAGTGGCAACCTGACATCGCTCAACAAGTGCGGCAATGCCTTGCGGAAATTATCGAATTGGCAGACCAGGATGCTTTAGATATTCTTCGCTCTAGGGTGGTTGAACAAGAAGTGTTGGATTTGATGGATGAACCCGAAACCCGGTGAGGTGTGGTTGGTCGATTTGGGGCTTGCAGCTAAAACACGCCCGGTTGTTGTTGTGTCTCGCTATGATTCTGAGCCTCCCCGTGCTCTGGTTAAGAAGACTAGATCTTGCAGTAAAAACTTTGCAGCCTCTTCCGTATCGAACTGAACTTCTGAGTGCACATTTTGAAAATCATTATAGTCAAAAAAAGTGCAAGGGAAACTTTGCTTCAACGTGTTTGAAGTCTCTTTCTCCATTCATTAAATTCGAGAATTATAGACTAAGTAGACCAAAGAACTTGCTGACTAAAGGGATAATTTTATTCAATTCTTCTAAAAGCTTGCTAGAAGCTTGAAGACCAGAAAATGCTCCTCTGAGGAAGTCTATGTTTTCCTTGACTCTCGCCTTCATATCATTTTTCTCTTCATCGTCATTCATTTCTGCTAAATTAATAGCTTCACGTCCTAATTCCTTAACTTTGCTTTTAACTTGCTTCTTTTGATTAGTATTCAGTTCGTCAGACTGCTCAATTAACTCTGCAAATTTTAATAACTTTTTTGCCAAAATTTTGTTGTCAACTTCTTCGGCAACATTAGAATTTGCAAACTTAGAGGTTAGTTTGGAAATATTTTTACCCACTGCAAAATTACTTCCAGTTATATTAGCCCCTTGAGCATTGACGTTATTAGATCTGTCTTGAAAATTGTTCACAGAACTTTGCCTCAACTCAGTAATTTGTACTCTGTTATCATAAACTATAACTTCTTGCGCTTCCTCAATACGGTTATCTCTAAAGTCGCTTATAAGAAGCTTCACATTTTCTAATCCTCGATAGTCCTTGCTTTCAAGCTTGTGAACTGTGCGGCTATTAAGTTCTATAGTTAGCAAACTTTCATTTGGACTGAAAAAATTCCCTACTAAACCTGCTCCAGCAAAAGAAAGGCAAAGATAACCGAGATAGATGACGTAATCAGGTAGTAGCTCGATTGAAAATACAAAAACAATACCTAATACAAATAAAAAAAGAATTACTTCTAAGGGCATTACCTTAGTTTTTTGTTTAGTCCTTTCAAGTTCAAGGCTTGCAATATTCTGAGACAGAATTGTTTTTTCTTTTCTCTCACTATGTATGACTATTTTAGAAGGATAGATTTCTAACCTATTTCTTTTTCTCCAGAGCATAAATTAAGCTCATAGCCTTTAATGTAAGGGATGCTTGACATACAGTATATTTACTCCAATAGTAAATGTCACTAAAGCAATCAAATTTTGCAAGATGGATTGAATAAGAACCATACAGAGAATCAGCCTATCTCACTACTTCGATCGCCCCTCATTACCCCGCTCAAACCGTAACCCCTTCAGATTGAAGCAACGTCTGCGGTATTTGAATGATGTTGCTGTGATCAGCACAACTATGAAGCAACTTGCAGCGTTCTAGGTTCAGGGATAGATTCGCCTTCTGCCTGCCAGGCTTCCAAGTACATTTCAATCACTTCCTCACCGTTATGAATCGCCTCCTCACGAGTTCTACCGTGAGTGCAAGGCATGACAACAAGCTCGGAAAATTCTGGGATAGTAACCAGGAAAAGCTGATCTGCATCAGACCACTCGATAATCATGCTATATCGATTCATGAATCCTCGTCCTCCTTCAACTTCTTTAATGCAGCAAGTAATCCTTCCAGTTGCTTCTCCAGATAGAGTGGTACATCATCTCCGTCCTTGCCCGGAATTGTTAGTGTTTTTCTAAGCAGAGGGTGCTGCCACCGTTCATGGCTGCCTTTGCCACGCTTGGGAAGATAAACAAACCCTTCACGGGCAATCTCAGCTTTCAACTCTCGAATTTTCCTGGGCATCGATCTTATTCACCTTCTTACCCTATTGCCCTACCGCTTTATTTCTACCTAGTGTATTTCTACCTTAATCGTCTTCACCATCTTCGCCTCTTCATCTTCCCAGCTATACCAGCCATCTGTATCAATATCTCCTACAGGGAGCATTAGTCCGGATTTTCACCGCCATCCTAACCGATCGCCCCCAAAAAACGCCCAGTTTCAGTCCCAATATTTTGACCAAAAGTAACTTCTCTAGGTGATTAGGCGATCGCTTTTTGCGTAATTAACAATCAAACAAGATTGCTAGCGATCGTTGTGTGGACTAATACCAAGGCGGAGAAGTTTATCTACAGGTATCAAATGCGCCTCTTACCATAGCAAAGTTGCAGGATAACTTCCAAATGCCTTATCCTTCGTCACAATAGGAATGCGTTCTACTAAACTTTGAGCAATCAAAAGGCGATCGAATGGATCTTTATGATGAAATGGTAGCTTTGCTAACTTATCCAGATGACTCGGTTGTATTTCAAGTAACGTAACTACATTTCCATAAACTTCACGCCGAACTAATTCAGTCAGCGACATCCCAAGCTCTAACTTGCCAATACTGATTTTGATGGACATCTCCCAAAGACTGGCAATACTCAAAACCCTCTGGTTTTCGCGGTTCTCAATTAGAGTCCTTGCCACACTGCTTAAATTAAGACTGCCCTCAATAAACCACAAAAACGTATGAGTATCGAGCAAAAGCCTCATGGAGCATATTCCTCAAAATCCTCCAGTGGCGCATCGAAATCATCAGACATCTTCACCAACCCCTTCGCACTGCCAAATTTAGGAACGGCTTCCACTGAACGAATCGGCACAATTTTGAAGGATGCTCCATCACTGCGGATAATCACCACTTCTTCTCCACCTGCTACTTCATCAATTAATTCTGCTAAATGAGCTTCAGCTTCTTTCAAGTCAACTTGGTGCATGGGTGCTTTCCCACAAAAGTCTAGACAGAACTGATTACTGATATCATAGCCCGATCGCCCCATCCCTCTCTCTCAATCCATACAAAAAAGGTGGGCATCACACCCACCTCATAAACTCGATCGTTTCCAATTACCAGATCAGAGGATTATTCAATTCCTTCAATTCGGTCTTCCACTTCCTGATACAGTTCGCGCAGCAATTCCAAATTGCTTTCACTGGTTTCCCAATAACCGCGACCGTTCACTTCCAGGAGCGTTCCGACGACTTTCCGGAACGAATGCGGGTTCAAATTCATCAACCGCTTCCGCATTTCCTCATCCTTCACGAACGTTGTGTTCGCATCCTCGTAGATCCAGTTATCCACTGCCCCTGCCGTTGCTGACCAGCCCATCGTGTTGACCAATCGCTTCGACAGTTCCCGCACGCCTTCATACCCGTGGGACAGCATGCCCTCATACCACTTCGGATTCAGGAGTTTCGTCCGGGCATCCAGACGGACTGTTTCTGAAAGGGTACGCACCTGGGCATTGGCGGTGGTGGTGTCGGCAATGTAAGCCGCTGGAGCTTTGCCATCTCCCCGCAGGTTTGCCACCAGCTTCGTCGGGTCAGAGTCGAAGTAGTGGGACACATCCGTCAGGGAAATTTCCGACGAGTCGAGGTTTTGGAACGTTGCATCCACCGTCTTCAGCGAAGACTCAAACACCTCCCGCGATTGCTCCATCATGCCGGGATTGTCAGAATTGAACGCAAAGGACTTCCGCGCCAGGTACATATCCTGAAGTTCCGACTCACTTTCCCAGGTGCTATTTTCCACCGCCAGGTTCACGTTAGAAGAATAAGAACCCGACGCATTGGAAAAGACGCGGGTAGCTGCCTGCCGCAAGTTGATGCCCATGTCCTCTGCCTGCTTAATTGCGTGCTTGCGGACAAAGTTCATCTCGATCGGCTCCGGAGCTTCCGCCGCCATCTTAATTGCCCGATCGAGCAAGTTCATCTGATTAATGAACAGATCGCGGAACACGCCAGAACAGTTCACCACTACGTCAATGCGAGGACGACCCAGTTCCTCTAAGGGGATGAGTTCCAGCTTATTCACCCGACCCAACGCATCAGGCACCGGACGCACACCCACCAGCCACATCACCTGCGCCAACGATTCACCGTAGGTCTTGATGTTATCTGTGCCCCACAGCACAAAGGCGATCGTCTCTGGATAGTTGCCACCGTTTTCTGCCTGTTGACGGGCAATCAGGCGATCGACCACAATCTGCGCCGACTTCACCGCTGCGGTGGTGGGAATCGATTGCGGGTCAAGGGCGTGGATATTTTTACCTGTGGGTAACACATCCGGGTTCCGTACCGGATCGCCACCCGGCCCCGGCAGCACATACTCACCCTCCAACGCCTTCAGCAACGCGCCCAGCTCGTTATCGGCAATAATTTGCTTCAGGCAAAATTCCAGATACTCAAACAGCGGTTTGATCGCCTCCGGGTCAACCTTGGTGTAGCCCGCTTCATGCAGAGCCTCAATCCAGGGTTCCTTTCTGCCAATGTTGAAGAAGTTGAGCTTCGTCACCTTAGACACGCGACCCTCGGCATCGGTCTGTTCCTTCACCATTGCCGCCACTGCCGCCCGAACCGCCTGATTGATCTCATACAACAACTGCACATCGTCCAAATGACCCCGATCGCTGCTCTTGTAGATTTGATCAATATCGCGTCCCAGACTGTTGGCAATGATCCGTTGCAGGCTGATGATCTCCTCTTCAGGGCGATCGAGTCCAGCAATATTCACCAGCGTGGCGATCGCTTCCTCTGCTGTGGGCGGCTTCCCAATCACATGCAAACCACAGGGCAACAGCCGCGACTCAATCTCCATCAGCTTGATGTAGACCTTGCCCACCAGCGCATCCCGCTCCTCTGCCGTCAACTCCGAAGCATCGGTGTCTGGCAAGGTAATATCCTTATCCAGGTTGACCATGCGGCTCTTGTCAATGATGGCATTGACGATCGGCACGCTGCGTCCGGAATCCTTCAGGGTTTGGTAGGAGCTAATTAACTCACTTAACTCCTTCAAGCCCTTATACAGTCCAGCATTTTCCGCTGGCGGAGTCAGGTAGCTAATGGTTTCCGCATAGCTGCGGCGTTTGGCGATCGTCGCTTCCGAGGGGTTGTTTGCCGCGTAGTAGTAGAGGTTAGGAATCGTGCCAATCAGGCTATCGGGGTAGCATTCCCCAGACATGCCCATCTGCTTACCGGGCATAAACTCCAGGGAGCCATGCGTTCCGAAGTGCAGAACAGCATCCGCCTGCCAGATGTGTTCCAGGTAGGTGTAGTAGGCGGCAAAGCCATGATGGGGGCTGGCGGAACGGGAGAACAGTAGCCGCATTGGGTCGCCTTCATAGCCGAAGGTGGGCTGAACGCCGATGAAGACATTGCCAAAGTGCTTGCCAAACACCAGCAGCTTTTCGCCGTCGGTATTTAAATGTCCGGGGGCAGCTCCCCAGTTTTCTTCTAAACGTTTGTAGTAGGGGGTGAGTGCCTCATATTCCGGCACCGACATCCGGTAGGCAATATTCAGTTCGGGGCTGCTGTACTGCGCCTGGGCATCGTGGATCACCGCCTGCATCAGTTCCTCCGCCGATTCGGGCAGATCCTCGACATCATAGCCATTATTCTTCAAGGCTTTAACTGCCTCAAAGATGGAACCAAACACATCCAGGTAAGCTGCCGTTCCCACGTTCCCTTTATCCGGCGGGAAGCTGAACACGGTAATTGCCACCTTTTTGTGAACCTTGGGCTTGCGGCGCAGGTTTGCCCACTTCATGGCTCGCTGGGAAATCGCTTCGATCCGGTCTTGCAACGCGATCGCCTTTCCAGTGGCACCATCCCGACCCGACATAATAATCGGCTCGATCGCCCCATCTAGTTCCGGAATCGCAATTTGGAGAGCCACCTGAATTGGGTGCAAGCCCAGATCGCTATCCTGCCACTCTTCCGTGGTCTGGAACACCAGCGGCAACGCCACCATATAGGGACGATTCAGCCGTTTCAAAGCATCGATCGCCTTGGGGTGATCCTGCCGAGCGGGACCGCCCACCAGGGCAAAGCCGGTGAGGGAAACCACCACATCGACGATCGCCTGCTGGGGATTAATTGGGTCATAGAAGTAGGCATCCACCGGCTTGGAGAAGTCCAGTCCACCTGCGAAGACGGGGATTACCTTAGCTCCCATGCACTCTAGTTCCTGCACCATTGCCACATAGTGGGCATCGTCTCCGGTGACAAGGTGGGTTCGCTGCAAGACCAGACCAACACAGGGAGCCAGCGGATCTTTCAGATCATCCGAAATGTCGGAGCGGGAAGAATGCCAGTTGAGGTATTCCTTCAAGTCCTCAAACATTTGCGGGGCTAAGGGATGCCAGATGCCCATATCGGGATAGGTGACAGGCTCCTGATATTGGACTGCCGATCCCTTTTCCGTCGGGTGGATGTACTTGTCGGAGAGCATCAGCAGGAAGTTTTCCAGGTTTTCTGGGGAACCGCCCAGCCAATACTGGAAGCTCAACATAAAGTTGCGGGCATCCTGTGCCTTGTCGATCGGCAAATACTTCAGGACTTTGGGCAGGGTTTGCAGCAGCTTCAGCATCCCATCCTGAAACGACGAGCCAGACTTCTCCTTGCGTTTCCGCATAAACTGGGCGATCGCACTCTTGGACTGTCCCAATTGCGCCATTGAGAAGCTGCCCATCTTATTCAGGCGCATCACCTGAGGCATGGAGGGGAAGACCACCGCCACATCCAGACGATCGCGGTGAGGCTCCACGGCAGCAACCACTTTGTCTGCCAGTTCTTCAATGAAGATGAGAGAACCGATGAAGACATCTGCCTGAGCCACATCCCGCTCAAATGCCTCGTAGTTTTCAGGGCTACGCAGTTCCTCCAGCAAATAGCCACTGATTTCGATCGCCAGATTCGGGTTTTTCTGATTAATGGAACGAACGGCCGCCGAGAGCGAACTCTGGTACTGCGGCTCTAACACGACATAGACCACCTTAATCAGCGATCGTCCCTGGAGGTCATTGGGAGCGATATGCCGGACGGCGGGCTTGACGTGAGTGAACATGCGGTTAGGCTCCTTTCAAAGGCTGTCAGCAAATCGGCAAAACGCTATCGGAAGTTGAGCCAATCAGCAAACAAATGTACTAGTGAATGTACTGGGCTGAGGGCGAACTGCCGATAGTCATACTCAAAGTGTTACAAGAGTGAAATTTACCAGAAAACCCTTACCACATGGGCGATCGGGCTGACATCTGACACAATTCGCAAAAAATAACGAGATGTTTTTTTACATTTGTTGACCGAATTAAAAGTATATGCTCACTTTTATGTCAGCAATCTTAATCAAAGTTATTTGAAATTGTTATGAGTTATGTATTGATTAAGACGGTAAGTTTGGTGTAACGGATGAAGGGTGGGCTGTCTGGTAAAGCCGCTCTATCGCTGGAGTGTGATGCGATCGGACTAATAT
>PVWD01000005.1 GCA_003003615.1 filamentous cyanobacterium CCP2
CTTTAATCCCTGCCCCCGCAATCCCTATCTCCCCATCGCCTTATCGCTCTGCGAAACCCGCCCATACAAAGCGGCCATGTCCCGCAGACGAGCCGCTACCTCATCGGTTAGGGCATCAGGATGATATCGCCAACCCCAGTTTCCCGTGGGACGGCTCGGTTCATTCATCCGGGCTTCTGTATCCAGCCCTAGTATGTCTTGCAAGGGGACGATCGCTTGATTGGCAATTGTCCCAAACGCCATGCGGATCATGTCCCAGTGGATACCCTCATTGCCAAAACAGCTAAAGTAACGACGAACCCGCTCTTGCTCTTCGGGCGATCGTTTGTTAAACCAGCCGACGGTGGTGTCGTTGTCGTGGGTTCCGGTGTAAACCACTGAATTATGAACGTAGTTAAACGGCAGGTAGGGATTGTCTGGCTCAGAGTCGAAGGCAAAATGCAGCACCTTCATGCCAGGAAACTCAAATTCATCCCGCAGAGCTTCCACTTCTGGCGTAATTAAGCCCAGATCTTCCGCAATAATCGGCAATTTGCCTAACTCTTCCCGCATTCGGGTAAACAGTTCCTTGCCCGGAGCCAGCTTCCATTCCCCATTCACGGCCGTTTCTTCGCCCAGCGGCACTGCCCAGTACGCCTCAAACCCCCGGAAGTGGTCAATTCGCACCAGATCGACGCGCTCAAACAACCCCTGGAAGCGATGAATCCACCACTTAAAGTCATTTTCCTGGATGTAATCCCAGTTGTAGATGGGGTTGCCCCAGAGTTGCCCGGTCGCGCTGAAGTAGTCGGGCGGAACCCCTGCCATGAGCGAGGGTAAACCCGTTTCTTCATCCAAACAGAAAAGTTCTGGATGGGCCCAAACTTCGGCACTGTCGTGGGCGAGATAAATCGGCAAATCTCCTAAGATTTCAATGCCCTTTTCGTTGGCGTAGGCTTTGAGATCTGTCCACTGCCGGAAGAATTCAAACTGGAAAAACTTGTGGTAGAACACTTCATCAGCAAGCTTCTGCCGCCACTGTTCCAGGGCTTCGGGTTCCCGACGGGCGATCGGCTGATCCCATTCGTGCCAGCTCACGCCGTTGTGGGCATCTTTAATGGCGCGAAACAGCGCATAGTCTTCTAGCCAGTCTGCCTTAGACTGACAAAATTCCTCAAAGGCATTTCGCAATTCTGAACTCGCCTGAGCCTGAAATGTGTCACAGGCTTTTCGCAATAGCGGGATTTTGGTGTGAATCACCCAGCCATAGTCCACAGGTAGGGGGAACTCTGGAGTATCGCTCAGATCGGCATCTGTCAGCAGTCCTTCATTCTGCAAACGGTCTGGGCTGATGAGGAGCGGGTTGCCCGCATTTGCTGAAAAGCACTGATAGGGAGAATCTCCATAACCCGTGGGGCCTAAGGGCAAAATTTGCCAGACCCGTTGACCGGATGCCACCAAAAAATCAACAAATCGATAGGCCTCTGAGCCAAGATCGCCAATGCCAAATCGACTGGGGAAGGATGTAGGATGCAGCAGGATACCGCTCGATCGGGGAAAGAGCATAGCAAATGTTTTAGACGAGTACAGGAGTAAGTTGCAATAAAATCAATTTAATTAATCTGGCTTTGATAAGGGGTTTCGCATGGCTTGGCCCCGTTCCTTCATTAAAGCGGCAATTTAACTCGATTTAGAATCTATCACGCGATAGGTTTTAGAAGCAGAGCAAATCGAACACTACAGTAGCCTTTGCTGATGAGAACGTCGATATTGGAGCGAGAAATTTAATTACGAATTCATATTGCGAATTCATGTTGCAAGTTCTGCACAGATGCTATTTTTTGTGCATTCAATGGAGACCTTGACCGTGTAGCGTAACAAGTCGCTTAACCGTATGGATAGCCAAGGCAAAATGCATCGTCCAGACAAAACTGAAAAACAAAGAATGTTAGCAGGAGAGCTTTATCTGGCCTCCGATCCAGAATTGGCTGCTGGCAGTAAACGGGCCTTTCGTCTGCTGCACCTTTACAACCAAACCACCGTGGATGAACCCGATCGCCGTCGTGAAATTTTGCAAGAACTTCTGGCTCAAGCAGGGGAAAAACTTGTCATCACACCGCCATTTCACTGTGATTATGGCAGCAATATTTATTTGGGCGATCGGGTTTACATGAACTATGGCTGCGTTGTTTTAGATTGCAACACGGTTCACATTGGCAACGATGTCATGTTTGCACCTTACGTACAAATTTATACAGCTCATCATCCCACCGACCCAACCGTGCGCCTCAGTGGGAGGGAACTTGCCTCGCCCATTCGGATTGGCAATAACGTTTGGCTTGGCGGCGGTGTGATTGTGTGTCCAGGGGTGACGATCGGCGATAACACAACAATTGGAGCGGGTAGCGTTGTCACGAAAGATATTCCAGCAAACGTGGTGGCGGTTGGGAATCCCTGTCGCGTGATTCGATCGGCTACACCTGATCCGTTGGAGAAGCTTGCCTAGGTAAGCGCAGCCTCCGGGGATTCAACGGACTCAGAAGTTGGTTGAGTCCTCGTAATTGTTCGGCAGTCCCCATACAAATCAGGACATCCATTTGGTGGAGAACGGTTTCAGCCGTTGGACTACCAATGAGAGAGCCGTCAGCCCGACGAATGGCAAGTACCAAAACCCCTGATTGCGATCGAATTCCTGCCTGATACAAGGTTTGCCCTACATGCGGACAGCTTTCTGGATCAATCAAAAACTCTTCCATGTACAGGGAGCGATCGGTTCCTGCCATGATGCCATCTACAAAGTCCATCACCTGCGGACGAAGGGCTGCTGCTGCCATCCGCCTGCCCCCGGTAATGTAAGGCGAAACCACGGCATCGGCTCCACCTCGTTGTAGCTTTTTAAGGGCTTCTTCGGTGTTGGCGCGGGCAATTGCACGCACTTTGGGATTCAGCGTTTTAGCAGAAAGTACGGTGTAAAGGTTTTCAGCATCAGATGGCAGGGCAGAAACCAGACAAACCGCGCGATCGATGCCAGCCGTGAGCAGCGTTTCATCTAATGTTGCATCGCCTTGGAGGGTCAAATAGCCCATTTGCTGACTGGTTTCTGCCATGTCAGGCTGAAATTCAATCACCAAAAAAGGGACATTTTCAGTGGCAAACTCTGAGGCAATTTGCCGCCCCATTCGCCCAAACCCGCAGATAATGTAATGCTCTGATAGCTTACTAATCAAGCGTCGCTGCTGCCTCTTACGAAACCCTTCCTGGAGTTGCCCCTGAATCAAAACTTCAGTGAATCGATTAATAATGTAACCGAAACTGGCAATTCCCATCACAATCAAAGCGATGGTAAAGATGCGCCCACGCGGGCTTAATGGCTCAACCTCAGTAAACCCAACTGTTGAGAGGGTAATTATGGTCATGTAAGCCGCATTTACCCAGGAATATCCTTCAATGAAGCGATAACCCAAAGTCCCAATGAATGTAATTCCGATAAAAATAACAACGCCGATCGTCAGTTCAATCCGAATGCGGCGATAGTTTCTGGGAAACTTTGGGGACACAGTTGAGAAGAATAAAGGACATGAAGGATAAATATCTACGTGATGCAATATCTGCCTGCGTAAATCACTTAAATCCTAACGTAGTCCAAGTTTGGAGAACTGGTCTTGCTTGTTAGCCATGTATAGCCGTAGCCATAAAGATGATTTGGCTAGATGATTTGGACAAATTCCTTTCCAGGCTCACCTAAATAGAAAAAGGCGATGGAACTGAGAACTTCCCGCTCCATCACCCCTATGCTTCACAGGATCAATGCTGCAAAAGTCAAGTCTTACAAACCAACGGAGATAGTGAGATCGCCGATCGCAATTTCACCCGTTGGCAATCCACCAGACCCAAACAAATTGTTCAGGTTGCCAAGGCCACTCAAATTGATGTTGGGCAACGAGAAATCCACAGAGGGGCTGCTCAGGTCAATCGGATGTCCACCAATCACCAGGGAAGGAATGTTGCTTAGCTCAATCCCTGCACCTTCCAGGAGGCTCGTGAATTGGTCGATCGCCACTTCACCATTCAATGACACCCGAACATTCACCACGCCCTCAACGGGATCGCCCATATCCGGCGTATCGTCTCCTGGCATATCCGGCATATCCGGCATACCTGGCACACCTGGCATACCCGGCGCATCTTCCACCACCAGAACCGTATCTTCCCGGAAGGCTAGATTTTGAATGCGGGTATCCCCTGCAAAATCAACATCTTCCATATCAAAGGGCGTTTCGCTGAAGGTGGCCGCCAGGTATTCTGCCAGCGCATCCTGCTCTGAACCGTCTGGGGCAAAGGTGGCTACCCCGGTGCGGCTAGAGGGGTCAGGGTTGGCTGCCTCTTCTGTCACCAAATCCACCCGATCGCGCTCTGGGAAAGGATAGCCATCACCACCGCTTGCCAAGAAGTTTAGCGTCACCGTGCGGAATGTGCGCTCAGGATCACCGACCAATTCGCCGTTTTCTACGACCACATCCGCAATATTGCCTTCTTCATCCAGGATGGCTAGAGACTGAATCCGGCTGCCTGCTGGAAGATCGGCATCAAAGCTAAAGGTGAAGCCGCTGATTTGGGGGAACTGCCCGGGGGTTGCTCCAGGAGCCACTGCTGCCACACCATGTTCTGCAACCGCGACTAGCTCTTCTGCGGTTAAGGTCAGTAGGGTCAGCCCGTTGTTAAACCGCAATGCGTTGGTGATGTCAAGCTGGGAAATGTCACCCTCTTCCTTGCCAGCTACTGGGTTAGCTTCAGGGGGGAGCCGAAGTGCATCCTCTGGACTGGTGGAACCAGCGGGGAAGGTCAATACACCAATGTTGTCCCGGATGCCGCCACCGTTTTTGATGGAGATTACCGTATCTGGGTCGTAGGTTTTGGCGATCGCCAGGTTGGCATCAGCCGTTAAGTTGCCCAGGTTGGTTTCCTGAGTCCGTACATCGTTGCGGGTTCCATTCAGGAAGACGGAGGTCTTACCGAACAAGTTACCATCCTGGTCGATGATGACTTCCCGCAGGGCTTCTACGATCGCAATAATCTCTTCATCGGGAACCCCGTTTACCGCCAAAACCCCCTCCTCATCGGTGGCGTAGGCTCCGCTGATGGTCGGGTCAATACTTTCAGGAATGATAATTCCGTTTTCGTCAAAGTCCACCACTAGGCGACCGACGTATCTGTAGTTACCGTCTGTGTTAACAACGGCAACCGGATTACCGTCTGCACCAGTGCTAAGGATAGGGTAAACATTAGCCGCTTCATCCCCTGCCCGAAGCCGATCGGTTTCGTCTGCCAGAACCGTGTTGGAGCCACCCGCCACGATGATGTCTACATTTTGCAGTAGTTCAGCAAGCTGCAACTCGATCGCCAACTGCTGCATGTGCGCCAGCAAAATTACCTTATTGATATCGGGATTATCTGCCAGCAAAGCATCCACCGAGGTTTGAATCTCCGCTGCCAGAGCCGCAACATCGTCTGGGTTGCTGCCATCAAATTCTTCCGGAAGAACCGTCACCCCCCCCGGAGAGGAGATCCTGGGCAGAGTCGGCGTGGTTGCTCCGACAATACCAATCCGCTCACCATTGACAGTGATGATGGTGTTTCCAGCCAAGCTGTTGGGAATGTCACTGGCTTCTTGCCCATCTTCAACGACTAAATCGGCTAGGGCAGAATCCGTGCTGAAGTCCAGGTTGGCACTCAGGTAGGGGAACAATGCACCAGGGTAGCCATCTTCTTCATCTGCTTGGAGCAGCGAGGCAACGACTCCGGTACCCAAATCAAATTCGTGGTTGCCCAGGGCGATCGCCTGAAACCCTAATAGGTTTTGGATGAGGATATCGGCTCGTCCCTGCGCTCCAAATGCGTTTTCGCTTGCAAAGAAGAAGGGGCTGGGAATGTAAGCATCACCAGAGGACAGAACCAGGGTGTTGGGGAAATCGGGTTCACCATCACCACTGAGATCTTGAGTTTTCAGCGCGTTCAACACGGCGGAGAAGCGAGGGGCATCATCCAAAGCTGGAACACCGGCTTCCTGGTCAGCCGCGTGGAGAAGCTGAAGTGTAAAAACCATGAGAATTTACCGTAAGGTGTATTGGACAATCAATGAACTGACGAACTGAGATCGAACAAGTTGTGAACTGGCAAACTTTGAATTGACATCACAAGTGCCACTCCACACAATTCCACAGCAAGGTTAAGCACCTTATAAGAGGCTGTTAAATCTCAGTAGGAATACGGAAAATCCTCATGTTGTTAGATGAACAATGCATATACCTAGCACAAGATGGAGAAGCGAACCACCTTGAACCAAGAAGTTATCTTAAACTTTCATCCTCGTTTGCCAAAGAAACCATGAAGCGAGGGCAGGTTCATCCCAATAAATTTATAACCCTATGCAAGCACGTTAAGACAGTTCCGTAATGCCAAACCGATCCGTTTTGGGTTTCAGCCACCTGAGATTGTCCTAACCTTTCCATCCGTTGCCACATGACTTACTCTCCTCTCACCCAGGCTCGAAGCATCCGCAGGGCAGTGGCAAGGCTCATGGTATCGCTGTGTTCAATGAACAGGGTAATGCGATCGGCGGTGACAGTGGGAAACTGGAGGCTAGTTTCGGCTTGCTGGTATTGTCCGTCTTGCAGTTGGTAGATTAGCAGGCTGCCCTCCAGGACTTTTTCACCTGCTGTCGTGATGTATCGCCACACTTCCGGAATGCCGAGGATAGCGTAGATTGGCAGTTTGTCCAGGCTGCTTTTAGTCAGGGCAACTTCCACAATTAAATCAGGGGCAGGAGCCTGAGTCAGGTCAATTTCTGCCTGGTTTTTAACCGCACTTTCTTCCTGGAAATAGTAGCAGGCATCGGGTTCTGTGGCGTATCCCAGGTCAGCATGTTTAAGTAAGGCGGGGGCAACTTCGGTGACGGGCAAGGAGAATTCATCCACCAGCACCATGATGAACGACTCAATCAGCTTATGGCAGCGATCGTGTTCGGCAATGGGAGTCATCAGTTCCAGTTGACCACGCAAATAGGTGAGCCGCGCCTGCCGTTCAATGCCTAGCTCCTGCAATAGCTGCTCAAACTGCACCCAACTCACATTCGGTACAACCACCCGCTGTTCCGTTGTCACCTTCTTTTTTGCCATCCCCATTCCCCGCTGCTGTACAGACGCAAAATTCCCGTACAGACGCAAACTTTTACGTCTCTACCCTTCCGCCTCATCCACCGTCACCGGCATTGCCTTTTCATTGCGTTCCCGCCACAAGGCAAGGAGGGTACTGGCAATAAAAATACTGGAATAGGCTCCCGCAACAAAACCAACAATGAGGGCAAGGGCAAAATATTTCAGCGTATCGCCGCCGAGGAAGAAGATGGCAATCAGCGGGAGGAGAGTGGTCAAAGAGGTGTTGATGGTACGTGCCAAAGTTTGATTAACAGCATCATCCACAGTGACATCAATTGGGCGATCGGGGTTCAGTTGAATGTTTTCCCGAATCCGATCGTAAATCACCACTGTATCGTTCACCGAAAAACCCACGATCGTTAGCAGCGATACGATGAACAAACTATCTACTTCAACTCCCAGCACTAAACCCAGAATTGAAAAAATCCCCAGCGTCACCAGCACGTCATGGAACAGGGCGACGATCGCAAAAAAGGCGTAGTCGGGCTGAAACCGGAAACTGAGATAAACCATGATTCCGGCAAAAGACACAATGAGGGCAAGTAACCCGGCTGTGAAAATTTGTCGCCCAACGGTAGGACCAACGGAATCAATCAGCGTACTTTCCGAGTCAAACGCGCCAATTTCGGCAGTCAAATCTTCCTGAAGCTGGACGCGCTGTTCAGGAGTAAGGCTGGAGGTGCGAATAGACACCCCATACTCATCCAAAATCTGGATGGAACTGCCTTCTAGCCCTTGCCTTGACAGGATTTCCCGAACCGTTCCTGTCTCGATCGGTTCGTCACAGTTATTGGGCTGGGTGCAGTCTAACTCCAGTTGCAGCCTGGTTCCGCCAACAAAGTCGAGGTTGGGACGCAGCGGCGCGCCGATCTGCTGCCAGGAGATAAACATAGCGACAATGCCGCTCAGAATGACCAGAGCAGAAATAGTCCACCACAGCGATCGCTGTCGAATGACGTGCAGTTTCATGATGATTTCTCAGCTTGGAGGGGGGTAGAGGAAGGAAGGTTTGGGCAAAACAATTCGGGCTTGCGGAATTGAGGGAAGCTCAACACAAACAGCAGCAAGGTACGACTACAGCTAAGGGCAGTAAACATACTCACCGCGACCCCGATCGCCAATGTTACAGCGAACCCCTTGACCAGCCCAACCCCCAACCAAATCAGGGCAAGACAAGCAATCACAGTGGTAACGTTACCGTCCAAAATACTGGAAAATGCCCGATAAAAGCCTGACTCAACCGATCGGTACAGCGTTTTGCCCGATCGCAACTCTTCGCGGGTGCGCTCAAAGATGAGGACGTTTGCATCCACTGCCATCCCAATACTGAGAATGAATCCAGCAATACCAGGCAATGTCAGCACTACTCCAATCAGGTCAAATACCGCCAAAGACAACAGTGCGTAAATAATCAGGGAAATATCGGCAATCAGTCCGGGCAGACGATAGTACACCACCATAAAAATTAACACCAGGATTAACCCTGCCACGCCAGCGTAAACACTCCGACGGATGCTGTCCTGCCCCAAGGTTGCCCCTACCGTGCGGTTTTCCACAATTTCCACGGGCACAGGCAACGCACCGCCGCGAAGCTGAATGGCCAGGTCGGCTGCCTCCTGAGTAGTGAACCCGCCTGAAATGGTGGCCTGCCCGCCTGTAATGCCCGTTTCCGCGTAGCGTACTTGAACCGTTGGGGCACTGATCAGACGATCGTCCAGGAAAATGCCGATCGATCGTCCAGTTCCAGCTACATTCCGGGTAATTTCTGCAAACTGGTTGCCGCCTTCGGTGTTAAAAGCCAGGTTGACCTGCCAGGTTCCGGTTTGGCTGTCGTAGGTTTCTCTAGCATCGCGGAGCATTTCGCCCGTCAGATCTGTTTTTTGAAACAGCGAGGCAATGGCAGCATCTCGTTCGTCTAGGGCAGCTTGCCTTTCTTCAAAGGCCGCCTGGTCGCCGCTTTGTCTGGCAATTTCTAACTCGGCTTCGGCCTGCGATCGAAGATTAAATTCAACGGGTAGCTCGGCTTCTGTGCCGCGAATTTGCTGCCGAAAGTCTAGCTGTGCCGTACCACCCAGCACTCTTTCGGCTTGGGCAGAGTCACTGACTCCGGGTAGCTGAACAATCAAGCGATCCTGTCCGGCGGTTTGCACCTGCGCTTCCGACACCCCCAACCCATTGACACGGTTTTGAATCACGCTTTCAACGGCTTCTAGCTTATCGGGGGTAATGTTGGGTACGGCTTCCGTAGGAGTCAGTTGGAGGGTTAGCTGCGAGCCGCCTCGTAAATCTAGCCCCAGTGGAATCGGAATGGTGACAAGGACGACGATCGCCGCAATTGCCAGGATCAAAATTAATGCGAGTAGTGAACGTTGTCTGCCCATACTTTGTAGTCGCTGCAACAAACGCTATGATAGCTGGATTTGGCGAAACTCGTTTCATTCGTCTGCCTGTTCGGCAACCCAAAGGTTAATGCCGCGCCAAACTAACCCCACCACCACCAATCCGGCTCCCATCAGCCATATCCGCGAGTCTAGCCACAGAATGAAAAACAGGCACAACGCCACGCCACCCAACGCCACCCAGCGAGGATAAAGCCGATCGGCCTCTGGAAGCTGGAACGCAGCCAAATTCGTAATGGCAGAATGAAGTAAAAAGGCAAAAGCCGCAAACGTCCAAATTGCACCGACATCGTTTGCCAGGGCAATGAAGGCAGTCATCCCAACCGCAAGGCCAACCGCAAACGGTGGAAGAGCTTGAAATGGCTTGAGCCGAGCCAGGGATTTGGGTAAGTCTTGCTGTTGCCCCATCGCCCACAACACTTGGGACAGTTCCCTCAACAAGTAGCTCACCATTCCCAGCAGGGTAAAGCTAGCTCCAAGAGCCACGATCGCCTTACCTCCAGGAATCGCAAACTGCTGGGCTGCAATCGTTAAGGGAGCCACATAAGCTTCCACAGCATCGCTTAGCACGGTAGTTCCCACGGCTTCAACTGCAACAATGGCCACCCCCGCATAAAGGAGCAGCGTCGTGAGGAGGGTCAACCCGATCGCCTTGGGCAAATTCTGCTGTGGGTGATGGAGTTGTCCAGACAGTCTGGCAATGCGTCCATAACCGGCATAGGCCACCACCAGGAGACTAGCAGCGCGAAATACTTGGGTGAGCGTTGGAGAGGTAGGAACTTCGGGGGGTAAAGCTGCGTTTAGCGAGCTAGTGGTAAATGTGCTGATAGACAGCAGCCCAGAGGCAATGAAGAAAAGCAGGGTTAAAACGCCGATCACCGTTGAAACCCGCATGAACCAATCGAGCATTTGGGGCCGTTTCCAGAGAGTGAATGCCAGCAAAAGCAGGGTCAGTAGGGCGATCGGGATAAGCAAAATGGGATTGAGGGCAAATAAGCTGAGCAAATAACCGGAAACCCCCAAAACAGCCGTGGCAGCAGTGGCGGCTTGGGCCAGTGCCAATGTCCAGGCGGCAGTAAACCCCAACCAGGAATTCAGTAATCCATGACTGTGGCCGTAAATATCAGGATCGAAGCCAGGATCAAAATGATTAGCATTTGGCAAATCCTGCTTGGATGAAAGCTGCCCCGTTGATGAAAGAATTTCATCGGTAAAGAAAGGGTCTGCGGTTAAATAATAAGTCGTTAGTTGAATGCGATTTAGCCCACTCAAAAAAGTGATCAAAGCAGCCAACCCGAACGCAAAAACTAAATGACTTCCCCCTCTTGCAGCAATTCCCAACCCTACAAAAATACCTGCCCCAATCATCGCTCCCATGCCAGTCCAAGTCGCTTGCCAGATGTTGAGACTCATCGTGCGAACCGTGAAGGAGAGGGGATCTGTAGTTAAGGGTTTCGGTGGCATAGGGGTGCTGTAAAAGAGCTATGCAAAAATGCATAGGAGCAAGTTTTACGGACTATTCATTCATCGTTTTATACGTTGCTACGGCAGAGGGGGAAACGCGGTTTAGGTAGCGAAAGATCCAATACTTAAAAATGGTGTCTAGAATCACTGGAAAGGTGGCAATAAATAGGAAGATAAAATCCCGATTTGCAGGTAAACCAAAATGGCGAGAGACTCCTTCTAGCAGAATTTCCCAGCCGTGTGGTGAGTGGAATCCGACAAATATATCTGTAAACAAAATAATGACAAATGCCTTCGCACTGTCACTCAAGCCGTAAATCAGTTGATCCATAAACGACTTTAGAACCTCAATTTCCCTTCGGCTGTTAACCAACACCAAGGTAAAGGCAATGAGTGCGAATAGATCAGCAAAAACATTCTTAATTGAATCTGCACTGGCACGGCGAAAATCTGCTTCTAATTCCTGGGCTTTGTCGCGAATTTGATCCGCAATTTCTTCTTCAGATTGAGGTTGAATCCGTCCAACCAAAATTTCAAATCGGAGATGCTGCTCAAATCGTTCCAATTCACTGAGGGCTTCTGCTTCCATATCTTCATTCAGAAATACTCTATTTTGGATGCTTTCCCCTCCAAATTGATCGACGATCGGCCCCACAACAAAGGTTTTTGTCACCTGTTGGGTGAGCAACGGAATGATAATTAGAAACAAAACTAGCCTTAATGAAACGATCGTCCGAGCTTTAGATTTGCGAAAATCTCGAACGACTTGTTGCTCTGCTTCGGGGTCTAATTCTCGCTTAATTCGATCGACCGTTTCCAAAATCGATCGTGGGAGAATACCTGTTTTATCAGTAATTGATTTACCCGCCTGCATCTCTTTTCGGGCGGATGGATCGTTTAACATTGCATCGCTCAAGCTAGCCGGTTTTGGAGTGTTGCTCTGTCCATTCGCTTGACCATTTGCTCCAGAACTGGATGCCATTTTTGGCCGATTTCTTAATCGACTTTGAGAGCGACGATCGGCTGTATTGATGGTGATGCGATCGGGCGGATTCGTATCAGCAATGACAGAACTAGTATCAGAGATGACAATGACGGAGGAGGGTTCCGGTTCTGTTCTGCCGTAGCGACTCAAGATGTCATCAATTAACTGAAGTTTCTTAAGAATCAAAGCTTGCCGATCGATCACATTGATGTTTTGTAGATCGGCTGTATTTTCTTCAACTGGGATTTCAGTAATGACTCGGCTGGAAAGGCGAAAAATCGCACTGCTTGCGCGAAATTCTGAAATGCGAAATTTGATAATGTCTAAATTTTTTCTCAGTTCAGATTGAAAATAGTTCTGGGCAATTCGACCATAGTTTCCAGAATCTGTTGGAATTCGATTGCCATTGAAGCGTTCATCTTCTAAGCGTTTAATCGCTCTAGCTGCTTCATATGCCTCATCTAATGCTCGCTCTGGCGTTCTCAAAAACCATCGATTTGCTGTCCGAAAATACGCTTTGATGGAGTCTAAAACACTGCTTCTCATTGTGATTACAGCTCGTTCATAAGTTGATTGATTCTGTGTAATCGTCGATCGATAGGGCGATCGGCTTTAAATCATAAAAATTACCCAGCCGAGGTATCAAAACGTGCCTGATGATATTAATCCAACCGTAGAATGAACGAGTTCATCATTTAAGCGAATGGAACGAGGATGGGGCTGAAAATTATTAGCTTTATCGGTTTAAATGTACGTAGTATCATATCAAATTTACCTAGGGGCAATTGGTGTATCGGGATTCTATCTGGATTAATGGATCAACGTTTAGCGGCAAGACCAGCCGACTGATTCAGCAACTCCACACTTGGGCTGAGGCTGCCTCCATTCGCCTGCAATCTAAACCATTCTCTACGTTTTTAGTGTTTGCTGCCACAGGGGACAACCGCCTGCAACTGGCTGACCGAATTGCGATCGAAACGCAAGGCCAGTATCGGGTAGACTCTGCCACCCCTTTAGGATTTTTTCAAGATGAGGTGATGCTGTTTCTCCCCCTCATCGCCCAAACCCTGAACCTCACAACTCAGTTTCCCCTCAGGCTGCGCCCAGAAACCGAACAGCAACTCGCCACCCAACTCTGGAAACCCGCCCTGGATGATGGCAGGCTCCGGCAGCCAAGCGTTTCGGAGTACTTTGTGGTGCGCCGTACCCTTGACTTGCTACAGCTAGCAGCAGCGAGTGGTGTTCCCCATGAGGATATTCCCTTGATCCTGAAACAGGGGTTTGGCGAACCAGAGGATGTGTCAGAACAGGAGAACGCCAGCCCAGAGGCCCCCAATCTATGGGATGAAATGGGCGATGCGCTGGTGCAGTGGTGGAATTGGTGTTTGGAACGAGGCTTGTTAACTTACGGGATCATTACTGAACTGTATTGGCGGTATCTTTTACCCCATCCCACTTACCAGCAGCACCTTAAACGTCGCTATCATGCGGTCTTGGCAGATGATGTAGATGAATATCCTGCGGTTGCCCGATCGCTGTTTGAGGTGCTTTTAGCGCAGAATATCCCTGCCTTGTTTACCTTCAATCCTAATGGCGGGGTTCGGGTCGGGCTGGGGGCTGATCCGTCCCATTTAGCAGGCTTAGCCGATCGCTGTCAGCAAACTGAAACCCTAACTCAACCACCCGATCGCAGTGTAGGGGCCACTTGGGGCAGTACGCTGGTGGAATGGCTACAGCAGCCAATGATTTTGCCGCAACTGCCAGAGTCAATTCAAACCCTCCAGACCACTTCCAGGGCAGAACTCCTCCGGCAAACCGCCCAAATCATTGTGGAGGCGGTGCAGTCTGGGCAAGTCCAACCGGAAGAAATTGCTGTCATCGCACCGGGTTTAGATGCGATCGCCCGCTATACACTCCGAGAAATTCTTTCCAGCCGAGGAATTCCTATCCTGTCGCTCAACGACCAACACCCCCTGGCTAGCTCTGCCCTAATTCGCGCCCTCCTGACGCTGCTTGCCCTGATTTACCCTGGACTGGGACGGCTGCTCAGCCGAGAAACCGTTGCTGAAATGTTGGTCTTACTTAGCCAAATGCCAGGGCTTCAAGGGGCGATCGACCCAGTTCGAGCCGGACTTTTAACCGATTCTTGCTTTGTACCCGACCCTGAACATCCACACCTGCTACCCGCAACGGTTTTTCCTCGGTGGGATCGGCTGGGGCATGGGGCCACACAAGCCTATGGAGAGCTTTTGGAGTGGATTGAAACGCAGAAAGAACAACAGCGACAACGGTTAATTCCTAGCCCTGTGGTGCTGCTCGATCGCGCCATTCAGCGATTTTTGTATGGAGGCAGTCATTTACCCTACGACCAACTTGCCGCTTTACGAGAACTGATTGAAACTGCCCAGCACTATTGGGAGGTGGATGCTCGGCTGCGACAACATAGCCGATCGGACATTGCCACTTCTACCTCCGTTGAGCAATTTATTCGGCTGCTGCGGGAAGGCACCATTACGGCTGACCCTTACCCCGTGCGCCCTTTGGGTAAGGCAAATCAAGCAGTCACAATGGCAACGATTTACCAATATCGCAGCGATCGACGGTTTCACCGATGGCAGTTTTGGTTAGATGCGGGTTCTCCCTTCTGGCTCACCGGAGGAGCCGTCCTATTTGGGGCCCCACTTTTTTTACAAACCTGGTCAGGCCGCCCCTGGACACCTGCCGACACCCTGGAAGCCGATCAGCAACGATTGGAAAGACAAGTACTTGACCTGCTCTATCGGGCAAAAGAACGAGTTTACCTCTGCTACAGCGAACTGGCGACCAACGGACAAGAACAAGCCGGATCGCTCCTCTCTTTGGTCAATGCTGCCCTGCCGCTACCTGTCCCTAATCCCTCATTAAATGTGTTCTAAACAGCGTTGCTGAATAGTGAATAAAGACATGAGCAGTTCATTCACAAATTAGTCCATTCTCTCCTGACAAAACCTGACATTGCAGCCCTAAGTCCTGATATTTTCCTGAAGTTATCTGTAACGACAAAACCAGGACTTTAGGAGATTCTTAAAGGGTGAGCATTTAGCCCCAATTTAAATTTGCCCCAAGAAATTTCCATGAATACAACGATCGCCTTCCGCCCCTCCCCCCATGCCTCCCAAAAGGCTTCTTCCTACTCCATCGACACGCTTTGCCAACCGATCATTTACAAAAATATTCCACCGTTTATGCCATCCCACTCCAAAGTTAGACGGTTTACCGCACTAAACTGGCTGGATGACCTCTGGAATGCAATTACTGGACGGCTTCTCCCCAGCCCTGAACCCAAAGCCTTTCAAATGTACGATCGATTGGGTCAAATTTGGTGGTATGTTTACAATCCAGTCACCGGAGAATCCAAGTGCTTTCACTCTGAAGACGAGGTTTTACACTGGTTTGATCAGCGTTTTTCCTGAAGTAATCTTCAACCAGCGATTCGGACAAAGATTAGGACACTTTCCGCATTTCCCACCCCATACTGGACTCAGCAACTTCAAGCATTCTTATCTATACTTATCTGTTGCCATAGGAGCATAGGGTGTCATCAGCGTTTGGTGGGTGTGGGAAAGAATTGTATCCAGGAAATGCTGTAGCTGCTTGTGTTGGTGTGGATTGAGGTAATACCGATCGCCCCGTTTTTGAAAGAGCGGAGCCTGAACCACCTGATAGCTGGGGTGTTGTAGAGAGGCTGCGGTGAAGAGAGACATGTCGCGTTCTGAAGGAACTAAGCCGGGAGGTAAATGCCCTTCTAGCAGAGCGAGAATGTGAGACTGGCAGCCTGCTGTCTGAATGCCGCTTTGCTCTAGGCAGCCTAGGATCGCCTTGAATGTCGCAGGATGCTTGGGAACGTTTCGCAAAAGTGCCAGAAGCAGAAAATAATCATTAAATTGATGTCGCGATACATCCAGCAACCGAGGATATAGCGGCAACACGGCCAGCCCATAGGCAACCCGACTACAGCTAAACATACAGTTCTCCTGAGGACTGCTGGGTCGGGTATAAGTATCTTGAATAATGACTGCATTGGGCAGCTTTTGGCGAAGCCACCGAGCAATTCCGCCCATTGAAGCCGTCCCACCCGTACAAATGACTTGATTCACCTCTGGAGGGGTGACTCCGGTTTGCTTCAGTACTGCATTTAGCTCCCGGTTCAGCCGTTGAATGTAAGGTAGCAGTACTTTCGTGCCCAAGTCCTGTCGCAAGATCACCCAAATCCGATCGCCCAGTTGTAACGTCAAGTAGCTTTGCTGTTGCAAGGTTCTCTTAAGGAAACAGGCCGCCTCCAAAAGAGTCTGTCCTGACTGGGAGGCGAATAAACGCTGTTGCAAACGGTAGCGGTTCGGCAAGTCTGGTTCACCTACGGTGGGCAATGTTAACGTATCCAGCCTCACTGCATCCAAATCCACTGCCCTCAAGCTCAGGTCAATCCGATCGAGTTGCCGAGTATCAACGGGCTGCGGCTGCTGCAAAAGCGGATAAAGCAACTGACAAACAATGTCCTGGTCGATCGCGTTTCCGGCAAAGGGCAAGCTGCGATACGTGATGTCTGCATGGGTCAGGGTATCCAATTCAGCAGGCAAATTGACCAATGCCAATTCAGTCATGCTGGCACCTGCATTTAAGACCAATGTATATCCTTGCCAGTCAGCATTTTGCAAAATGATGCTTTGCTCTGGTGGAGGTGTAGGACGGAAAGCAGGCTGTTCAAGGGCAGAAGGCTGTCCGGGGTTGCTTCCCTGCCGCCGCAAGACAGACAACAGCGTGGCGATCGTATCTTCCACGAAGAAAATCTGTTCAGGTTGAGCCACTAGTCCAGCCGCCAAAATGCTTTCTCGCAGGTTAAAGCTATACGTATCCGACCAGTTGGCAGGATAACCAACCACAACGCCCGACAACTGATGCAAAGCATTCTGCAATGCCTGCTCCTCTAATCCCAACGCCCCACAAGTCAAAATTCCCTTTGTGCTACGGGACGGCTGCTTGAAAGTCCTCAGCAATGCCTGGAAAGCCTTAAGCAGCCAAACGAGAGGAAGTGTCTGCTGTTCCGACCACTGCAATATTGGTTCCCATTGATTTGTCTGCTCAGACCAATAAGGAATGCCAACCCGAAGATAGGGTTTAAGCTGTTGGATAAAGAAATCAGCAGGAAACTCTTCCTGGCTCATATCAGGCATTTCATGAACCGGCACGGCAATACCCAGCCGATCGGACTGTGGTTGAAGCACAGGGGGCTGCCCACCGCCTTTTTCTGGCACAAACTCGGACATTAAGGACACCACTATGGGAAGCCGGAACCGTCGCCCTTGGCTTTCGTTTGGCGGCATCGTCTCAGAAGTAGAAGTTGCCCAGTACAAAGGATAAACCTGCTCTGTGATTGGATTCAACAACACCGCAGACAGTCCCGTTGTCCCCACATCAATTCCTAAAATCCATCCCTTTGTCGATTCGTCAGAAACCAGCTGCAATGGCGGCGGTACGCTCCACCAGCTACGATTCTGCGGAGATGTTGAGGCGATCGGTTCTGGGTTGAATACTGGGTCTAATTCCAGTCCTGATGCTTCTTCCAGCCCTGATGCCCCTGGGCTATCTCCCAACAAATCCCGGATGAGGTCAGCCACAGTACCATCGATTTGAATAGATTCAGATTGAATGGATTCAGCATCCGCCAGAGGAAGGGAAACTTCAGCAGCTGAATCATCCGTCCAATCATCACTGGGTGTTGTCTCTGGGGTTAAACTTTTTTTTTTCTACCTCCGCATGGCTCGGAGGGAAAGAAGAATGAGGCTCGACATCCTCTGGGGGCGGCGAATTGGATGAGTTTGAAAAATCACTAAATGCATCGTCAATGGTAATCCGCTGGGTATCGGTTTCGGACGGTTTGCGTGGAGGGGGAGGAGCCGTCCCTTCAAACAAGCTTTCTAGACCATCTAGGGTGAAGGTACTGTCATTCTCATTCGATGGTGCCACTTCCCGCCCGCCCAATGCCGAATGCTCCCTTTGCACATCATTTTTGGCAGCTTCTGGTGTAACTGCTGGGTCAGCCTCGACGTTGGCAAACCAGTCTTCCAGGGTAGACTCCATCACGTCATTTGAGCCTGGCGAATCTGGACTTGCTGTCTGCGCACCCTCAAAAGGATCTGCGAAAGATGGATCAGCGGGGGTATTGTTGGCAAACCGATCGCTAAACAACCATTCCTCAATGCTCAAGGGAGAAGCTTGGGAAGCTGAGGCTGCATCAGGATCGGCATCGACTGTCCAGTCTGATGTTTGAAATATTTGTGGCTCAGAGGTTTCTTGTCGCTCAGAGGCTTCTGGAGGGTTGGGCTGCTGCGATCGTTCAACGGCTTCTGTCCAGTCTGCTAGCGTCCATCCCTGCGTCACTTCTCCAGGTGGGTTTCCCCCTTCCAGGTTAGATAAGTCGTTTGTTAGCTGCTGTAGGGTGTTTTCAGGCAAACGAAGGTCGAGTGCTGCGTCGGGCGGGGGAGGTTCAGTAATCAGCAGGTCTTCTTCTGGATGCGCCGTTTCATATTCTTCTTGGGGAAATGCCATGCCAGACATCGCGTTGTTCGGTGTATCGGCTCTGCCCGTTTCAGCCACGTCATCGGGAAGCAAATCAGTCAGAGACGTAATGGTTTCGGCATTGGCTTCTGATGGTTCTGGGTCAATGCCGCCCAACGGGTCTGGGATCTCTTCATCCAGAAAATTGTCCAGGGTTAGAGGGTCTGCGGTTGGGGGTTCTGGCTGTTGTAAAAGGAACTGTTCAACCGATTGTGGCAGATCGCGGTTTACAGAAAATTGTTCAAAGGGGAATGGCTCGTTGGGAGCGGAAGCGGCTTCCTGAGACGGGTCAGCCAATCCGGCAAATAGATCAGGATCAATGTTGACTGCTGGGTCAGTGTTAGCTGCTGGCGTTTCCAGAAGGTTTTGCCCAGGGGAATTCTCCACCGGCAGCGCAAAGGGTTCTGTTTCAGATGCATCCCTGCCTTCAGTCTGGCTCTCTTCCGGCTGTTCCGTTTCAGGCTGCCCAAACAAATCTTGATAGAACGCATCTTCATAGAGGTTGTCCGGCGATGACACAAGCGGCGGCTTGGATGGCAACGCTTTTGCCGTGCCACTGGTTGCATCCTTTAAAGGGGCATCATCTTCAGCATCGATCGGCGGAGTAGGAAGCTGGCTGAGCAAATCCAAGGCCGAGTCTAGGTCGTCGCTTTGCGATTCTGTGGCGGGAAAGCCTGGTTGCGATGAATCGTTTGCTTCCCCCTCAAACCAGTGGTTTCGCTCACCTTCATCCAAGCGAGACGGAAAAGGAAAAGGTTGCTCTTCTGTTGAAATCCGGTTTACATCTACACCAGGCTCGATCGACGAGGGAGCATCCGAAAACTCTGCTGCAAACTCTGAGAGATCGAGCTGGCTCAATTCGCGATCGAGTTCTGCTAGGCGATCACGTTCCGTCTCTGGCGAAAGGGAAGAGGAATCATCCAACTCAAATGGAACGGGTTCCCCTAATGCCGTTTGGTTCAAACCAGACTGATCTAGGGCATTTAATTCTTCTAAAAGGCGAGTGATTTGGCTATCAGGATCATTTCGTGCGGCGGTTTGGTTGTCTTGCCCTGGAAGGGTGCGGGCCGGGTCGCCATAGGCTAACCGTTGATCCTCTGCCCAATGTCCTGCCTGGGATGGAGTTTGTAAAAATGAGGAAGCTTCCCGTCCCAAAATTTGTGCTAGTCGAGTCACAAACGCTGCAAAAACGGCTTCCCCCTGCTGCCCCATGTCATGCATTCGCCCTAAGCCTTCCCCCAAAGAGTCCTGGTAGCTTTGCAGGTTTCGCTGAAGGGACTCAAAAACAACGCGGAGGGTCGTATCCAGCTTTAGCAACAGTTGGTCAGACTGTGCCTGAAGGGACTGCAACCGCTTGAGCCGTTCGGCCGGACTCAGGGTAGACAAATCTGCTGCTCCTAAAGCTCCGATCGCCTCAGAACTTTGTAATTGCTGGGTATGTGCCGCCTGAACCGTAACCGCTGCCATCATTTGGGCAACTTGTCCGGAAAGATTTTCCTGAATCTGCGCCATTGCTGACTGAAGAAAGTCCTTCAGATACTCTGGGGGAGGGGTCATTAAATATTGCTGACGCTGCATCTCCAACCGGCGCACTTCCTGCAATAACGCATCTCGCTGATGTTGCAACACGGCCACATCCGATTGCATCGGTTGCAGCATATTCGTTCGCAGGTAGGTCATTTCCTGCAACACAGCTTGCAAGACCTGTTGAGCCGATGCTTCCGCTGATGCAGTTCCACCCTCAACGGTTGGAATTGGCTTAGGGCTAGAAACGGCTGTCTCAGGTTTTTGTTCAGAACCAGACCCGCCAGACCCACCTGACCCCTCGCGCTGTTGCAACGATAAAAGGTATCGCCGAGTCTGCTCTAAAACCTGACGCTGCTGTGCGGCATCACTCGACATGACCCAAGGCAAACGAGGACTGGTTCGACTCAGAACTTCGTCAATTTGATGAATCAGGGTTTGGATTTGAGGGGTTTCGGAAGTCACGACGGGATCTCTGACGAATAACGTTTCAGGCAAATACCAAAAGGACGGAATTTGCAGTGAAGAAGCCATGATTGCCCTACCTGGGCAATTACCGCCTAATACTAACGCTATCTTGCCCAACCGGAACAGAAAACTTGATAGGGGTGCAATAGAGAAGGGCACACAATGACATGTGTGCCCCAGGTTCACCACCCAAATCTATCAGTAAAGTTGGCAGGAACTATGCATCGGCAAAGCTATGCAAGCGTTTCAGGACAGTATCCTAGCCCCTGCACAAACTGCTTCCGAAATTCTTCGATTTCCCGGTGATCCGGACTTCCATGTGAAACGACAGCGACTTGATAGCGGCGCATTACCTCCACGGGAGACTGCCCAGTCTCCAATCCCCAAAGTGCCATCCGAACTCGAATTTCAGGCTCGTAAGGAATGCCTAATTCGTTTAAGAAGGAGCGAAAATCCCCATCTTCTCTTGGATCGAGCGGACGATGTAGTTTAATCTTGATAACCCATCCATCAATCTGATGAATTACCGTCATAAACCGGACTGGAAGCCAGGGCATAGTATGGAGGAATTCAACTACCCTCAAAGTCAGACTGGCATTCGCGAGGTAATAGAGATATTCCATATAAGCACTCCTGGCAAATGCTACACTCTTATCTTCGCGAGAAGCTACCAAACTTACTAGGGGAGAAGCCCCCGCCGTGACATGGGGGATCTACCCAATCTAAAAGAAAGATTGAAGAATAGAAATATGGCAAGGTTGAGGCGATCGAACGAAACGAGGTGTTCGTAAGCCTTCGAGTAAATCGGTAAAGTGAGCCGGAAGAGATGGAGCAGGGACAATTTGACATGCCAGACCGTACAAAGACCGATCGCGGGTCTATTGCCGCTTCTGCTGAATTCACTGAATTAAATGAACTGGAAAATCCAGATCTACAGCTTGCTGCCTATGACTACAACCTTCCGGAGGAACGAATTGCCCAAAATCCCGCTGTCCCCAGAGATAGTTCTCGGTTGCTGGTTGTGGGGAAAATGCCCCAGCATCAGCATCGTGTGTTTCGCGATCTGCCTGATTTGCTGAAGCCAGGAGACTTGCTGGTTTTGAACAATACCCGTGTTATTCCGGCTCGGCTGTATGGGCAGAAAGTGGGAGGGCAGAAGGGAGCAGAGCAAAGCCCTGGGGGAGCAACGGTAGAAGTCTTGCTCTTAGAGGAAAAGCATCCTAATGAATGGCTAGCTCTCGTCAAACCTGGAAAACGGCTCAAGCCTGGAGCCACGATCGACTTTGGCAGCTTTCAGCCAGAGGGGAACTTATCCAAGGACAGCCCCTCCGATCGCCTGTCTTTAACAGCCGAAGTCACAGCGATCGACCCATCCACAGGTGGACGAATCCTGCGATTTGATTTACAGCCCAAACAACCCTTCATCCCGATCTTGTCCCAGTTGGGGGTGGTTCCCCTGCCGCCCTACATCACCTCCTCCCAAGCTGACCCAGAACAGTACCAAACGGTTTACGGCAAGCAGGTTGGCTCGGCGGCGGCTCCAACAGCCGGACTACACTTTACCCCAGAGTTGCTGGAACGGTTGAGCGATCGGGGTATCCAGCAGGCATTTATCACGCTTCATGTTGGGGTGGGCACGTTTCGCCCGGTGGAAGTGGAAGATATTACCCAGCATCAGATGCATGGCGAGTGGGGAGAAGTGCCCTCAGAGGTGGTTGAAAAAATTCAGCAAACCAAGGCAGGCGGCGGACGGGTCATTGCCGTTGGCACAACTGCGGTACGGGCACTGGAGGGAGCAGCCCAAAGGGGAAGCCTTCAGCCTCATTGTGGCAAAACAGAATTATTTATCTATCCGGGCTACCCATGGCGAGTGGTTGACGGACTGATTACTAATTTTCATTTACCAAAATCTAGTCTGATGATGCTGGTCAGTGCCCTAATCGGACGACAGCGATTATTAGACCTGTACCAAGTGGCGATCGAGCAGCAGTATCGATTCTATTCGTTTGGGGATGCCATGTTGATTTTGCCAGAAGCGCGGATGGGGCATGGCAACGGGTGAAAAGGTTAGGACAGCCTGAGGCAACCCGATCTAGGAGTCAGAAGAAATTTTCACCGTTAATATCGCGAGGAGTGCTGTAACGGAAGCTACAAATTTACTGTAAAAATTCTCAATTTTGTAAAGATTTTGAGGTTTTTACAGGCTTGGGGTTAGCTGACTCACAAAATTTTTGCCAGATTGGAAATGCCCCCAACCTATAGTGCAAAAAATATATGAACGTTAAAACGAGTTTCCGAATTTTGGCCTTGAAGTATCTGCCCTTGCTCCCCAAGGTGCGAAAGTCCTACCAGGTGAACCACATTAGAAGGTGCTATGAGATGAATGAAGAATCGCATCTCAAGTTCTAACACCGTGTCGCTAGATAAAGATTTCGCTTTCAGATGAGCGATCGGCAGTAATGAGTGATTCGCCGTTGGCAAACTGCAACTCGTTATCTGTCATCCCTGATGGATGAGTCAAAACCGAAGAGTCTGGTTCAAAGCGCAGCTCGATACATTATCTTTTGTCATAAAACGATCGCCTCCCCTTTTCTGAAGAGGAGGCAATTTATTTTAGATGAATCAGTTTAGGTTAGGGAAACCCAGCATCGCTCACTTCTTAGGAGCCAAAAGCATCATCATTCGGTGTCCTTCCCGCTTCGGAGCCTGCTGAATGTCAGCGGTTTCTTGCAAATCTGCCGCCATGCGTTTTAATAAATCTTCAGCAAGGTCTTCATGCTGCCGCTCTCGTCCTCGGAAGGTGATGGTCGCTTTTACCTTATCGCCATCCTTGATGAACTTCTCAGCCCGATTCACGCGAACGTTATAGTCGTGTTCTTCAATTTTGTACCGCATCTTCACTTCCTTCACCTTAGAAGTGTGCTGATTTTTGCGGGCTTTGCGCTGTTTTTTCTGTTGTTCAAATTTGAATTTGCCATAGTCCATGACTCGACAAACCGGCGGATTGGCTTTATCGCTGACTAAAACAAGATCCAACTCTCGTTCTTTGGCAATTTCCACAGCTTCTTTAGGAGCCATAATCCCCAGTTCATTGCCATCGGTGTCAATGACTCGGATTTCAGGAAATCGAATGCGTTCGTTGATGGTCGGTAAGTTTTGGTTTCGTTTGATCATTCAGTTCAATTAATAAACAGCAAAAATCAGGGAACTAGAAAATTCCCTGAAGACGAATCATCTCTAAAAGGAACTTCACTTTTTGGGGGCTAGTAACATCATCATGTTACGCCCTTCTTTCTTGGGAGCCTGCTGAACCTCAGCAAGTTCCTGCAAGTCTTTAGCCATCCGCTTCAGCAGTGTTTCAGCGAGATCGACGTGCTGGATCTCTCGTCCCCGGAAGGTAATCGTCGCCTTCACCTTATCTCCAGCTTTAAGAAACCGTTCTGCTTGGTTAACGCGAACGTTATAGTCATGCTCTTCGATCTTATAACGCATCTTCACTTCCTTGACATCAGAAGTGTGCTGCTTCTTGCGAGCTTCCCGGGCTTTTTTCTCCTGCTCAAATTTGAACTTCCCATAGTCCATAATTCGGCAGACCGGCGGATCGGCTTTGTCGCTTACCAACACCAGATCAAGCTCTTTTTCTTCGGCCATTCTCAGAGCTTCACGGGGGGTCATAATACCTAGCTGACCACCATCTGTGTCAATCACCCTAATCTTTGGAAATCGAATGCGCTCATTAATGGTCGGTAAATCCCGGTTTTGTCTAGTCAAAGGCGGCATGGGCAGTTGATGTTCGGAGATTCCTTTGGTTTAGATTTTGTTCAGAAGAATTTACAAGCAAAGACGGTTTCAAGGATGACCTTAAAGATACTAAATATGTTAAGGCTTACGCAAGAAGGTGGAACTATAGATTTGTTACGCAGACTAGCGGCGTGATGCCATTTTAGCTGCATTGCTTGGGTATCTGTCTACTCCCCTAGGTGGGAAGTGTCCAGATGAAGATTTAAGACGATCGATCGCCAAGTGGGTATGA
Source organism: filamentous cyanobacterium CCP2 (assembly GCA_003003615.1). GTDB lineage: Bacteria > Cyanobacteriota > Cyanobacteriia > Elainellales > Elainellaceae > Egbenema. The sequence continues at coordinate 24,661 of PVWD01000005.1, forward strand.
AGCCAGAAACGATTCTAAACAGGTGGGAGGAACAAATGAGAAAGGCGATTAATGGCTGGTTGCGGAGCCTATCTGGGTGGGGGGATATAGTTTTAGCTTCTCAATGCCCTCTTTGTCAGCGATCGACTTCACGAGAACTTTGTCAGGATTGCTGGACACAAGTGAGGCAGTGTCAGTGGGTAGGTTGCCAGACTTGGTATGAACCTTTACCAGTATTTGCATGGGGACAATACAAAGGGGCACTGAAACGGACGATCGCCACCCTCAAATATGATAATCACCGCCAGCTTGCCAGCCCTCTGGGACATTGGCTTGCCGAAGCCTGGATGACAGAACTCACCACCCATCCACGTACTTTAACCGTCGTCCCGATTCCCCTTCACCCTAACAAGCAGCAAGAACGCGGATTTAATCAAGCAGAACTACTGGGGCGATCGTTTTGCGAAATCACCAGGCTGCCTCTTCAGCCTCACGGTCTAATTCGGAGTCGTTTCACTGAAGCCCAATTTCACCTTTCCCCTCAAGCCAGAGAACAAAATTTATCTGGAGCATTTGAACTGGGAACCCTGCGCCACCATCGCCCTCGGCATCATGCTGTATTGTTGCTGGATGATATCTACACAACAGGAGCCACCGCCCGGTCAGCCATTCGGGTATTGCAACAATTTCACATTCCGGTTTATGGCATTGTTGCTGTGGCGCGGGCAAGTAATTTTAAGCAATTTCTCGACTGAACAAAAATTTGCTGGGCAAAAATTCCCCACTCAAACCAAATAAAGCTAAATAAAAATCGCCCGATCTAGAGCCTTCGCCCTAACTTCTTCAGGATGGACGCACGATCGGGCAGGCAGGCGGAACTTCAGCCGAACCGAAGATGGGGGTGGGGTCAAGTCCAGAAATTTGCTGAAATTGCTCTGGGGTAATGGTGCTGACGATCGGCTGAGTATCCCAAAGTTTCAGCTTATTGTGGGCTTGGGTTAAAAATTCAATGCCTCTTGTGAGGGGAACCGACAGCCAGTTATCAATTAATGTTTCAATGAGAGCCAGTTCAATTAAGGGACACGGATAACGGTTCAGCAAATCCTCTAAATAGGACTCAAACTGATTCACTTCATCCCCAGCTAGCTGATAACTACTTACAATGTGCTTAACACGCTGTCGGCTAAGTTGTTGCCAGATCTCCATTGAAACCTCTGTCAAATCTCATTTTTTGATCCAAGCTTGGCGATTAAGAACAGCTTATTCTGTTACTCAACAATTGAGCGAATGATTCATCTCCTTCTCAAAAGTGTCCAGTTAAGCTAACGTTTAGAGGATGTATTTTCGTAAAGAAGAATGAAGCATCTCGATGGCGAGGAGCAATGACCGGAGAAGAATTACACCAACTGCTATTGGCAAAGTGGGGACGGTCTTATGATGTGCAGCTACGACGGGGCACAGGCAAAGTTTTTCTGCAAGTAATGTGGAAATACTTGGAGCAGGCTTCTTTTCCCCTGACTGAGGCAGAATACCTGGCCCATTTAGACGAGGTGGCAGGCTACATCAACGCTTGGGGAGGGACAGCCCAAGTACAGGGTTTTATTGCCCAAACTCGCGATCGGCCTCGCCTGGGTAAGGCAGTTAGTATTCCGATCGATTTGGGGGAACGCGCTTCAGAATGGCTGCTGGAGTTTTAGCTGCCTCAGCATGAAAATTTTCCCAACCATGAGATTGGCCCTTTGAAATCCTCTTTAAGGGATTCAGGGCGAGTGCTTAAAATCAGGTCAATTCCGTTAAGCAAACCTGTTACCCGTACAAGCTACATTACCCGATCGCCAAATCATTACCACAACGCTGACGGTGGTTCGGTGGGAGTTGGGGGTTGAACACCTGGTGCTGGTGGTAAGGGAGGAGCCCCTGGCACAATTCGAGGGATGGCAGGAGGCGGTAAGGGGTCTTCTACGAAGAGCGGAGTCGTCGCTAATGAGCCGGTAAAGGGATTGGGAAAATCAGCAACCCGAATCAGGTCAAAAGGTTGAATCTGCTGCTCTAATAGCTCTTGATACAGTTCATTAATCCGACGACCATCTCCACCAATGTCGTTTTCGATCGTGCCAAAAATGGGTAAAAGAGTGCGGGGAAATCGTTGATTGCGGTAGAAATTTTGGTCTTGGGTAAAAAATGTATCTTCAACTTGCTGCTGAACCGTTGGAATCTCGACGATTTCTCCATCTTCAACTCGGAAAGGAACCGTTGTCACTTGCGCGAATGCGTCACTTCCAAGCAACCCCGTTATGACAATAGAAATGGGAATTATTCCGATACGATAACCCAGGTGCTTCCAACTTTCTTCACCTAACCTCATGCCCATAAACCTGCCCTCACAAACCTAAAAAGACTGCTTTACTCACGCCTGAATTCATGCAAATGTTGCTGAATACTTAAGCAATTAGCAATGGCTCATTTTTTAAGCCTTTAGTTCATCATACGGTCTATGATCAAAGTTGGCACAAAAATTCTTTTCTCAAAGTTTAGTGTTTGGCATTCTTTTTAACCTGTCCATAAAACTACGGAGCAATCAATAGAGCGATCGTTGTCAAAGCCCGTGTTTCCTATTAGAAGAGAGGAGGCTGTATATCATGCAAAATATTGCTTCCCATCGCTGAAACCAGCCTTAGCGAAAGAGCCTGCGTTTATTTTCGGTATAGTTATTCCTTAAATCTCTACGTCCCATGTCTGATCAAATCTCTGCTTCAACGACATCACCCACGCCGATCGTTGAGTCTAGCTTACAAACGGTACGCCAATATTTGCTCGATTTATTTTGCACGGTTGCCTACCGTGAAGGTGACTTTGTTTTGTCTTCAGGGCAACGCAGCACCTACTACATCAATGGTAAACAGGTCACATTACATCCCCTTGGTGGAGTGGCTGTTGGACGGGTTTTGCTGTCCTTGCTGCCGCCTGATACCCAAGCTGTTGCTGGTTTGACCCTAGGAGCCGACCCAATCGTCACTGCAACGAGCATTGTTGCTGCCTATGCTGGGCAAGCCATCACGCCGCTGATTGTTCGCAAGGAAGCCAAAGGGCACGGTACGCAAGCCTACATTGAAGGGCCGACTTTACCTCCCGGCAGCTCGGTTGTGGTGCTAGAAGACGTGGTGACAACGGGGCAATCCGCACTGAAGGCGGTCGATCGTCTGCGTCAGGCTGGGTACACTGTGACTCAAATTCTTTCCCTGGTCGATCGACTTCAGGGAGGAGCCGAACTTTATGCAGAACAAGGGATTGGGTTTCAGACTGTTTTCTCAATTCAGGAGATTCAGAGGCGATCGGCGGAGTTGAGGGAGTAGAGACGCGAAATTTCATGTCTGTACGAGAGTAGGGAGTGGAGAGTGGAGAGTGGAGAGTGGAGAGTGGAGAGTGGAGAGTGGAGAGTGGAGATGCGAAATTTCATGTCTACAGAAGAATCTGAAGCGCAATAAAAAAGGGCGCAGCTGCGCCCTAGGGTGAATGATCAAATCAGGAATTTAGCAGTCGTAGTAGAGAGAGAACTCGTAGGGGTGAGGACGCAGGCGCATCGGGTTCACTTCGTTATCGAGCTTGTACTGAATCCAAGTGTTGATCAGGTCTTCAGTGAAGACTCCTCCCACCGTTAGGAACTCATGATCCTTTTCCAGTGCTTCCAGCGCATCTTCCAAGGAGCCAGGAGTGGATGGAATTTTGGCCAACTCTTCGGGGCTGAGGTCGTAGATGTCCACGTCCAGAGGTTCGCCGGGCTCAATCTGGTTCTTGATGCCATCAATTCCAGCACATAGCATCGCAGCAAATGCTAGGTAGGGGTTAGAACTGGCATCAGGACAGCGGAACTCTAAACGCTTCGCCTTGGGGTTTGTCCCGGAAAGCGGAATCCGTACAGAAGCCGATCGGTTGCCTTGAGAGTAGGCCAGGTTCACCGGAGCCTCAAAGCCAGGAACCAATCGCTTGTAAGAATTCGTAGAGGGGTTGGAGAAGGCCAGAATTGCAGGGGCGTGCTTCAGGATGCCACCAATGTACCAGAGGGCCATTTGGCTTAATCCGGCATAGCCATCTCCAGCAAATAGAGGCTGTCCATCCTTCCAAATCGACTGGTGAGTATGCATTCCAGAACCGTTGTCATTAAAGACGGGCTTGGGCATGAAGGTGATGGACTTGCCATACTTCCGCGCTACGTTCTTGATGACGTACTTGTAAATCATCAAGTTATCAGCGGACTGCACCAGCGTATCAAAGCGGATACCGAGTTCACACTGACCGCCTGTTGCTACTTCGTGGTGATGCTTTTCAATGGGAACACCGACTTTGCCCATTGTCAGCAACATTTCTGAACGGAGGTCTTGGGAGGTATCGGTAGGGGCAACGGGGAAGTAGCCTTCCTTGTAGCGTGGCTTGTAGCCAAGGTTGCCGCCTTCTTCCTTCCGACCAGAGTTCCATCGGCCTTCAATGGAATCAACGTAGTAGTACCCTTCGTGCTGGTTTTGGTCAAAGCGGACATCATCAAAGATGAAAAATTCTGCTTCTGGGCCAAAGAAAGCCGTGTCGCCAATGCCTGTGCTGTTGAGATAGTCAATCGCCTTGCTAGCGATGACTCTGGGGCAGCGAGAGTACCATTCGCCCGTTCGCGGTTCTTTAATGCTGCAAATCACGCTGAGAGTCGGCGTTGACATGAAGGGATCGATCCATGCCGTTTTGGGATCAAGCACCATCATCATGTCTGATTCATTGATGGCTTTCCAACCCCGAATACTTGATCCGTCGAAGGCTACACCATCTGTAAAACTACTTTCATCAATCTGGTTTGCACAAACTGTTAAATGCTGCCAAATTCCAGGCAAATCAACAAATTTGAGGTCAATGAGTTCAATGCCTTCACTGCTAATCCAGTTCAGAACTTCTTGCGGGGTCTGAGCCATGAACAACTCCTTAATCGTCTGGGCTATCGGACAGTGGACTGATAAGGTCTGGTTAAAAAAATGTATCGGTTCGGTTATCTTAAGCTCATTTGAACACTCTATCTGAACAGTCATTTAAAACTATTCTTCTAAATCTATTCACTCTCGATGAACAACACCATCGCGTAGTGCCGATCGCTCGAAGTAAGAGTGCAAACTTACGTTTGATGAACCGGGTCTTGACACACCTGAATCATCCTAGGGATAGGGCCGACGAGATTTTGTATCATAAAATACAAAATTATGTCTAGCTTTTTTAGGCAGTTGGGAATCAAGAATCGCCTTGAACGCTTAAGTCTGCTTGGGCAGGGCTAATGTACAGAACTTTCAATATTTAGCCAATCTACGATCGCTCGGACTTTGATGTGGAGTAACATGACACAGTTTGCGAATCTTTAAAGATTTTAAGGGTTGCTGCATCAGGCTTCTCTCGACAAATTTGAAAACCGGCGATCGATTCTTGGCAAAACAAAGAATAAACAAGCCACATATTTGTGGGAATTTGTCGCAAAGTTTTAATAATTCTTTAGTTTGTTGATGACAGTTATGAATCTTAACAATGAACAGCCGCTCCTCTCAGAATTTCTGCCTAATTCTGTTAAACGCTGCGTGATAAACTAAATGGCGAAATAGTAAACAAACTACTGATAGAAACGTTTGGGAGACTAGATTTCATGCGGGACGCAGTGACCAGTCTGATTAAAAACTACGACAGTACAGGTCGATATTTAGATCGGGATGCTCTCGATACTCTGAAATCTTATTTTGCTTCTGGCACAGAGCGGATACAGGCAGCAGCTGTGATCAATGCCAATGCTGCGTCGATCGTGAAGCAGGCAGGCGCACAGTTGTTTGAAGATATCCCTGAGCTAATCCGTCCCGGTGGCAATGCCTACACCACTCGTCGTTATGCAGCCTGTCTGCGCGACATGGACTATTACCTCCGCTATGCTAGCTATGCGCTAGTGGCAGGCAATATGGATGTTTTGGATGAACGAGTCCTGCAAGGGTTGCGGGAAACCTATAACTCCCTTGGGGTTCCCGTTGGCCCAACAGTGGTTGGAATCCAAATTATGAAAGGCATTGTTAAAGAGCAAGTCGAAGCCGCAGGAGTGGCAGATGCAGCTTTCGTCGATCAGCCCTTTGACTACATGACTCGTGAGTTGGGCGAGAAAGATATTTAAGCTGAATCCCCTTGATACACATCCGATCGCGTTAGGGGCAAACATGAAAGCAGATCTCTGTTTGGGAAGCTGTCACCTTCATGTTCTGCCTCTATTATTGTTTGAGGCTGTATGGCTGTGGAGTTAAACAGATGACTCCTGAGATTTTTACGGTGCCGTTCATGCAACTCGCATCGGGCGATCGGCTCTCAGTTCAAGTTTATCAATATGTTGGTGCTACAGCTGGAAAAAAGGCGTACTTGCAAGCCAACTTACATGGAGCGGAAATTGCAGGCAATGCAGTCATTCTGCAATTTATAGAATGGCTCAATACCCTGGATGCAACCCAACTCATTGGCGAAATTTGGCTCGTTCCGGTTTGTAATCCGATCGGCACCAATCAACGATCGCACTACTTTTCCAGCGGACGGTATAACCATTACGATGGCAAAGATTGGAATCGAATTTTTTGGGACTACGAAAAAGCAGAAGAAGACCTAATGGCCTTTGCTAAGTCCCATTTAAAATCCGATCGTTCTACCATCCAACATCAGTTTCGGCAGCAAATTCAAGAACGGTTTTCTGGTCTATTGGAGCAGCTCAACGCTCCAAGCGGCGTTCCCGTCAGCGAACTTTATCGCTATCACCTCCAGTCGCTTTGCTTAGATGCAGATTATTTAATCGATTTGCACACTTCAGCCGGACAAGGACTCGATTACGTTTACTACTTCCGCGATCGAGAAGCCAGTGCCGCCTGGTTTGGTTTGCCCATTGGCATATTGCTGGATGTTTACGATGGTGATGCCTTTGATGAGGCATTTATCAAACCCTGGCTAGCTCTGGAAACCTGCTTTGCTGAACTAGGACGCGAACTGCGGTTTGACATTGAAGCTTGGACGCTAGAACTGGGAACTGCGATGCAGTGCAATCCGCAATCAGTGGAAAATGGACTGCTTGGGGTCAAAAATTATTTAGCTCGTAAAGGAATGCTGGCAACACCAGAACCACCACTCCCCTTACAGGAGATGAAACTGACGACCCGCAGTACCATAAAACGCTACTACGCCCCTGCTGGCGGCATGATCCAATTCAAAATCGCTTTGGGGAGTACGGTGGAAGCAGGACAGCAACTCTACCAAATTCTTAGCTTTAATAAAGAGGGAAGGTTGCCCCAAAGGACAGATGTTCAAGCAGAACAAGCGGGCTTGGTGTTTGATTTATCCATCAATCAAGCTGTCAACCAAGGTGAATATGTGCTGGGTCTTTTGTGATCACCGTACTGAAACATCGTACCGAGACATTGACTATCTATGAGCCACGATATCCCAGATGAGCAAACCCCAAACCTTGAACCTGACTACATTACGGGTGCATCCATTCCGATCGCCCCAGACGGCTTTAAATCCGGTTTTGTCGGCATTGTCGGTCGTCCAAATGTGGGCAAATCAACCCTAATGAACCATCTGGTGGGGCAAAAAATTGCCATCACTTCACCTGTCGCCCAAACCACCCGAAACCGTTTACGCGGCATCCTTTCCACACCCCAAGCCCAAATCATTTTTGTTGATACACCTGGCATCCACAAACCGCACCATCAGCTAGGGGAAGTCCTGGTTAAAAATGCTCAAATGGCAATTAATTCAGTTGATGTGCTGCTCTTTGTGGTGGATGGAACGGTTGAGGCGGGGGGTGGCGATCGATTTGTGGCTGATTTATTGAAACGGGCTGAGGTTCCCGTTCTTCTGGGAATTAACAAAATTGATCAGCAGCCTGCCAAGGCAGAAGAGACTGCTCAAATCGATCAAAGCTATGGCACGATTGCTGCTGAGCAAGGCTGGGTTACAATCAAATTCTCCGCACTGGATGGTGCAGGGCTGGACACGCTGCAATCTGCCCTGGTCGATCGGCTGGAATCTGGCCCATACTATTACCCGCCTGATTTAGTCACCGATCAGCCCGAACGATTCATCATGGGCGAACTAATCCGCGAACAAATCTTGATGCTGACCCGTGAAGAAGTCCCGCATTCGGTGGCGGTGTCGATCGATCGGGTGGAAGAAGCCCCTGACATTACCCGGATTCTGGCAACGGTTTACGTTGAACGCGCCTCGCAAAAAGGAATCTTGATTGGCAAGGGCGGCAAAATGATGAAGGCGATCGGTTCGGCTGCCCGTCAGCAAATCCAAAAGCTGGTGATGGGCAAGGTTTACCTGGAAATGTTTGTCAAAGTCCAACCCAAATGGCGACAGTCAAGAATTCAGCTTGCAGAGTTGGGCTATCGGGTGGAAGAAGGATAAAAAGCTCTTTTTGCTTCGAGTTTTCTGCTTTTCTTGAGAAATATGGCAACGGATGGAAAAGTTAGGACAATCTCAGGTAACTGAAACCCAAAACGGATCATGGCATTACGGAACTGTCTTAACGCGCTTGCATAGGGCTATATTGTCAAATCCTTACAACCTGCTTGACATTGCAGATTTCATGGATTGCTGTGATTTCTGAAACAGTCTTGGGAATGCTGAGTATAGAAGCCCCATCCCTTATTCGCTTAACACTCGGCATTCAATAGGACAGGATACCCATGAGCTTTCATTCCCCAAAGCTGGGATATTGCAATTGGCAAGATGATTTGGCAGAAGCCACCTTTTCAATGGGACTTCCTACGCCGAGTCCGTCCGAGAAGAAGCGATCTCAGCCCATCATTAACCCACTTGCAGGCTATTCTCAAGCAGAAAAAGGGGTTTCCCATTCATATTCATCTCCTCCCTTACCAGAGGTTTACCGGAAAGCCAGCCGCCCATGCTCCACCTTGAAGCCCAATTTGGAAACTGATCTGCCGATCGCCCAACCCAGCATTTGCTTCACCCTAAATGCAGCAGGGAACATCTTAGCCATTACCCCCAGTGGAGCAGTACAGATGGGATATGAGCCAGAGATGCTAATCGGGCAACCTGTAACCAACCTGTTTCGACAGCAAGATTACGATCGGTTACAGTCTGCATTGGCTGGCTCATTCGCAACGGGTTCAGCGAATCCAGAAACATTTCAGGTTGTTTGCCAGGATAGGAATGGGTTGCCGCTCAACGTGACCTTTCAATCACTGCAAACCCACACGGAAATAATTGTTTTGCTGGTTTGCACAATCTGCCAACAATCTGAGTTCATTGCGCCTTCAGAACAGCTTCAAGCTCAGCAGCTTTTAAGACAGCAAACCGAATGGGAAAGCTTACTGCGGGCAATTACCCAGCCTGGATCTCAGTCGCTTGGATTGCGTGCGATTTTGCGGACTGTAGCAGCAGAGGTACAGCGCAGTTTAAAAGCCGATCGCGTTTTGATTTATCAAGCCCATCCCAGGAAAGCAGGCAGTGTATTGGCAGAAGCCTTAACGATTGGCTGTCCATCAGTTTTTAGACAACCGCGAGTAGCGACGCTGTTTCAACAAAGGTATATTCAGCAGCAATTTACCAATTCAACGGGTTCCTTAGAAGAGATTTACCAAACCCATCAAGCTGCCGATCGTTCAACGGATGCCTTGCTCCAACGGTTGGGTGTGCAGTCCGAGCTTGTTGTGCCAATCCTTCAGCAGGGGAAGCTGTGGGGGTTGTTAATCGTGCATCAATGCAGCCGATCGCGGCAGTGGCAAGGGTGGGAAATGGGCCTATTGAAACAGGTCGGAACTTATTTAGATAGCGCGATTCATCAGGCGGAGCTTTACCAAAAAGTCCAGCGTTTGAATGCAAATTTAGAACGTCAGATTCAGGCACGAACTGCCGAACTACGGCTAGCCTCCGAATTTGAAGCAACCCTCAAACGCATTACTGATAAGGTGCGCGATAGTCTGGATGAACGCCAAATTTTGGAAACTGCCGTTCAGGAACTAGTATGTGCGATCGGCATTAGCGGCTGTAATGCTTCAATTTATGACCTTGATGCCGGAATTTCAACGATTTTCTATGAATACACCACAAATCTTTCCCCCTACCAAGGACGGATTGTGTACCTCGATGCCTCACCTGAACTTTACAGCCAACTCCTGGATGGACAAACCTTTCAGTTTTGTTCACTGATGGTCAACCCCACCAGAGGCAAAGTTGCCATGCTCACCTGTCCGCTCGTGGATGATCAAGGGGTGCTGGGAGATTTGTGGTTGATTAACCAGCCCTATTACTGCTTCACAGAACAAGACATTCGGCTGGTGCGTCAAGTGGCAAACCAATGTGCGATCGCGATTCGTCAGGCTCGCCTTTATCAAGCAGCACAAGCTCAAGTAGAGGAATTAGGACGGCTAAATCAACTGAAGGACGATTTCCTCAGTACCGTGTCCCATGAGCTTCGCACGCCGATGGCAAATATCAAAATGGCAACCCAAATGCTGGAGGTGAATTTAAAGCAGGGGGGATTGTTGGGTGATGATATTTCTAGGGTGAGTAAGTATTTCCAGATATTGCAGGCAGAGTGCCAACGAGAAATCAATTTAATCAACGATCTGCTAGACTTGTCTCGCCTGGATACAGAACATCCTTCCCCAGAACTCGTTACTTTTGATCTGAACACCTGGCTCCCTGCGATCGTTCGTCCCTTTTTAGAGCGAGCCGAGAGTCAACAACAGCAGTTCATTCTTGATCTGTCTGAGCCAATTCCGCCTGTCATCGCAGACCTGATTAGCCTGGAACGAATTTTGGCAGAACTCCTACAAAACGCCTGTAAGTACACACCCTCTGGAGAAACGATTACCCTTTCTGCTCAGTTCGTTAAACCGCAGGGGTCAGGAGCCAGGGGTCAGGGGTCAGTGGAAAGAAGTCAGGAACGGGATGTAGATTTTCCGTCCTCACACCCTCAAATACTCACACCCTCACCGACTCGCTCACTCACCCTGCACACATCAAATCTCCTACGCCTTTGCGTTACAAACTCCGGTGTGGAGATTCCTGCCCACGAAGTCGAGCAAATCTTTGAAAAGTTTTACCGTATTCCCAGCAGCGATCGATGGCAGCATGGCGGTACAGGGTTGGGGTTGGCGTTAGTCCGAAAGCTGGCAGAACATTTGGGAGGAACTGTCTGGGCCGAGAGCAATGCAGGGCAAACCCAGTTTATTGTGGAATTGCCCTTGCCAAACGAGGAGGATGAACCCAGCTAAATTTCAGCAACCGATCGCTCAATCAAGCGACGAGCCAGCGTTTGGATGCCCGTATGCTCGTAATACTTGACGTAGATATCTAGAAAGGCTCCCACATAATCAGCCTTGTCCTTCGACACATCCACAAACTTTTGCAGATTGTCTAGAACCCGCTCACGGGTTAGCCCGTTGTTAGATACAAAGCTGCTCATCCATCCCTGCGTAGATTCAAAACTTTCAGTGATGAATTTGAGTTTTCCAGACGAGTTACTGCCTGGAATCAGTTCATTGACTCCTATGAAGGTTTGGTTCTTCTCCAACTCAGATGGCGAAGTTTGCTTTAAAACCGATAAAGCCTGATCGATAAAACTGGGCCCTAAGGGAATCAGTCCATCAAAACAGGTGAGGGCTGCCATCCGCATTAAAGATTCACCCGCATAGTCACCCAGTGCTGCTAAGAAATCTCCAATACTGTCTCCAGGGATGCCATTAATTTGGCAAAACGCTACCAGTTCAACCACTAACTTGACGCACAAATCAAGGCTTTGCAGCTTTTCTGGCTTCGGAGTTAGGTGCTTCAGGATGCCCAAAAATGAAACATCCTGGCCAATTCGACCTGCCAGTGCGGCCGTTCCCAGCATTCCAGAGGCAGAGTCTACCGTTTGGTAAAGCCACAATGCCCGTTGATATCCTTCTGATTTGTCATTGAACAGGGTGATAGCCCGTTCGCCAATTTGCTGGATCAAGGCTTCATCGGTTTCGCCAGTCACAGCGCGAATGGTGTTATCAAACCCAACTAAGTTCTGCCATTGCCCTGGAACGATGAAATCGAGGGATTTGAGGGCCCTCACCGTAATGCCGCCCGTGGGCAGTTGGTCAACCAACTCATAGATTGGTTTACTCACAAGAAACTCCTTAAATGATGGGAAATGATGGAGGTCAGCGTTTCAAACTCCCTAGGACAAATCTGCCAAACCCGCTAAATCAAATTTTTCAATCCAGGCAGCCCGATCGTCTTTCGTAAAAGCTGGATCACGAGAAAGCACTTTCACCTGAAAGCGATCGTTGACCAGAATGGCTGTGGCATTTTGCCCCTGCTCCACTGCTGGATATCCGGCGATCGACATTTCACTGTTTTGGAATTTTGCGGCGGCTGGAGTGCCCGTCGTATCGTTAATGGCCAGCATGGCAACATTTTTGCCGTCTTGATTCACCTTGTATTCCGCAAACCCGTTCTTTTCCTGGTAAGGCACAATGTCATAACCTGCGACCGATCGTGGAAAAAACTGATTAAAATTACTACCCTGCACCGCTTCATCAGCAACCGCAGCCGGAGCATTTCGCCCAGAGGTTTCTTCTTGAATTTGAGAATACCGGGATGGCTCTTGAGAACTACAGGCTGACACGATCAGCACCAAGCTCAACATCAGGGCAGTCAGTGCCTTGCGCCAACGAGGGGAGATCATAACGTATTGCTCCTGAGACTGAGGGAAATGACCTTATTATTCTCCCGTAGATCCAGGTCGTTCACTCAATCATTCCAGCAGAATGACACAGGCAAATGGTAGGCAGTTTGTCCTCAAGCCGCCCTCCCCATCCTTTTGTTGGATGCAGCTACTTTAACCGTCCTGATCTAACCATCTGTTGCCATACCGCTTCACCTGCTCCACGTCCTAATATAAAAGAATGAAAGCTGCTGCATTTAAAGGATTATGACATTGCGATCGGCTGTCGATTTTCAAGATGAATTTGATGTGATTGTGGTGGGTGGGGGGCACTCTGGCTGTGAAGCGGCTCTGGCGGCGGCTCGGTTGGGCTGTAAAACGCTGCTGTTGACGCTCAACCTGGATAAGATTGCTTGGCAGCCGTGTAATCCAGCAGTGGGTGGGCCGGCAAAGTCGCAGTTGACCCATGAAGTGGATGCTTTGGGTGGTGAAATTGGCAAAATGGCCGATCGCACTTATTTGCAAAAGCGGGTACTCAATATTTCACGGGGGCCGGCCGTGTGGGCATTACGGGCCCAAACAGACAAACGCGAATATGCCGCTGTGATGAAGCGGATTGTGGAAAACCAGGAAAACCTCTCCGTCCGTGAAGGGATGGTGACGGATTTGGTGCTGGGCAAAAATGATGAAGTGATTGGCGTACAAACCTACTTTGATGTGGCGTTTGGCTGCAAGGCTGTTGTTTTAACCACTGGAACATTTTTGGGTGGCGTAATTTGGGTGGGCAATAAGTCAATGGCGGCGGGTCGAGCTGGGGAATTTGCTGCGGTTGGGCTAACTGAAACGCTGAACCAACTGGGCTTTGAAACGGGCCGTCTGAAAACCGGAACGCCTGCACGGGTTGATCGACGATCGGTGGATTACAGCAAGATGGAAGAGCAGCCTGGTGATCCAGAAACCCGATGGTTTAGTTTTGACCCAGAAGTGTGGGTGGAACAGGAGCAAATTCCCTGTTATTTAACGCGCACCACCGCTGAAACCCATCGGCTGATTCGGGAAAACTTACACCTATCTCCGGTGTATGGGGGATGGGTCGATGCCAAGGGGCCGCGCTACTGTCCCAGCATTGAAGACAAAATTGTGCGGTTTGCCGATAAAGAATCGCACCAAATTTTCATTGAACCAGAAGGACGAGATATTCCTGAACTCTACATTCAAGGGTTCTCAACGGGGCTACCCGAAAACCTGCAACTGCAACTGCTACGATCGCTCCCTGGCATGGAACAATGCGTAATGCTGCGTCCGGCCTATGCGGTGGAATATGATTACTTACCTGCAACCCAGTGTTATCCAACGATGATGACTAAGAAAATTGCTGGACTCTTCTGTGCAGGGCAAATCAACGGCACCACTGGGTATGAGGAAGCCGCAGCCCAGGGAATCGTAGCAGGTATTAATGCGGCTCGGTTGGCAGCAGGAAAAGAGATGATCGTGTTTCCCCGTGAGCAAAGCTACCTTGGCACTTTAATCGATGACCTTTGCACCAAAGATCTACGGGAACCTTACCGGATGCTGACCTCGCGATCGGAATATCGGTTGCTGCTGCGATCGGATAATGCCGACCAGCGTTTAACGCCCTTAGGACGAGAAATTGGATTAATTTGCGATCGGCAGTGGGAATGGTTTCAGCGAAAGCAAGCGAACATTGTGGCTGAGAAAGAACGGCTTCATACAACACGAGTCAAGGAACGGGAGCCGATCGGTCAACAAATTGTTGAAGACACACAGCAAGCTATCAAAGGTTCAATTACGTTGGCAGACTTGTTACGCCGTCCGGGTTTTCATTATGAGAACTTCGATCGCTATGGGTTGAGCAATCCTGAACTCAACCAGGCTGAACGGGAAGGCGCAGAAATTGACATCAAATATGCGGGCTACTTGCAACGGCAGCAAAACCAAATTGACCAGGTTGCCCGTCATGCGAACCGTCCGCTTCCTTCTGACCTGGACTATAGTGCCATTGACACCCTTTCTAAGGAAGCCCGTGAGAAACTGATGAAGGTTAAACCCCTCACGATCGGACAAGCGGCACGGACAGGGGGTGTCAATCCGGCGGATGTGAATGCATTGCTGATTTACCTGGAAATTCAAGCCCGAAGATCGTCTGAAGCCGTCACGCTATAACTGTTTGTTCTGTTTGTTCTGCCATTGCAGGAGCAAAGTTTATGTATCTCTTCCCACTCTGCTTCTGATAGCGGCTGAACAATCCATTCGGCTCCAAAGCAGCCCCTTGCCGAACTCAGTAAGGCATTGATCACCGTTTGGCTTAGGGATGCTTCCAGGGAATGGGGAAAGGTGGGCGGTTTCAGGTTTCCTCCGAAAACGCGATGAAATAGCTCTGGGTCAGGCTTAAGCTGCATGGAGCCATGCTGTAAAATCGTGCCGTCTCGTCGCAGTTGGGCACTGCCGATTAATTTTGTTCCGTCTACCATCACCAGATCTGCTCCGGTTGCCGTACCAAAACAGTTGGGATTGTGGATGTAGCCCCGTCTTGCCTCCCCATAACGCAGCGAAACTCCGATCGCCTGCCATCCCTGAAGCAGAAATTCACAAATTGCCTGGTACGCTTGCATCCGGTTTTCCCCTAAGCCAGAGGTAATGACTGCGTAGGTCAAATCGCCTTGATGGAGCACGGCCCGTCCGCCGCTGGGCCGTCGAACCAAATCGATCGGCTGTTCTTGCCAAATGAGATGCTTCCAGGCTTCTGGATACTGTCGCTGATGATATCCCAACGAGATGGCAGGGGGCGACCAAGTATAAAACCGCAGCGTTGGAGGGTGCAGCCCTTGCCGATGTTGCTCCAATAGCCAAACATCGATCGCCATTTGGATTTGTCCCGCAGCCTGGATCGGAGGAATATAACGCCAAGGGTTTGTCATCTTTTGTAAATCTTCTGCTGGCTACCAAGCCTGTTTTGTAACAAACTGCAAAATTTCTAAAATTTATTCATTATGTAAAGGGATGGAGGGCGGGTGTGCAGATCACGATTTGTCGTTCTCACCTTTCCTCACGTATTGACCGATTGATTCCATTCATCTGCCGTTTCGATCGAGAATAATTGCTTTGAACGTTTTCATTTCCTTTAATCCAATCTTGCGGCGAAACCTGTTGGTGTTATTCACCGCAGGTCTTTTGTTTTGGTCAGGATTAGCAGCCCTATTACCAACACTGCCGCTATACATTCAGGCGACCGGGGCCAGTGACCATACAGTTGGCATTGTAATGGGAACTTTTGCGGTTGGGCTAATTGCCTCACGCGGTTGGCTTTCCCGGCTGGCAGATCACCGGGGACGTAAAGTGGTCATGCTGATTGGGATGGTGGCGGTGGCGGTGGCACCACTCGGTTATATTGTCACAGACAGTATCCCGATGTTAATGGCGATTCGGGCGTTTCATGGCATCAGTATTGCGGCATTTGCACTGGCGTATAGTGCTTTGGTTGTTGATTTGTCGCCCCCTGACCATCGGGGAGAGATTATTGGCTTCATGAGTTTGGTTAACCCGATCGGCTTAGCATTGGGGCCGGCGATCGGCGGTTATGCCCATGAATGGTTTGGCTTCACGCCCATGTTTTTAATTGCAACCGGACTTGGAATTTTGGGATTATTTTGTACGACTCAGGTCAAGGAAGCGCGGCAACTCCAAGATACAGCCCCTCAATCCCAGCATAATTACTTCTGGCGATTGTTGCTGAGTCCTCGCATTCGCATTCCGGCGATCGTCTTGCTGTTAGTGGGGTTAACCTTTGGTTCGCTCAGCACCTTTATTCCATTGTTCATTCAGGATGTAGGAGCCAGTTTAAATGTTGGCTTGTTCTATACCGCAGTGGCATTGTCCAGTTTTAGTATTCGGCTACTGGTGGGGCCAGCTTCCGATCGCTACGGACGCGGCGTATTTATCAGCATTAGCTTAATTTTTTATGCCCTCTCAATGGCGATGCTGTGGCGGGCCCATAATGCGGTCACATTTCTGCTGGCAGGGGCGGTGGAAGGGGCTGGAGCCGGAACCCTCATTCCCATGATTGCTGCACTGATGGCCGATCGTTCCCATGCTGACGAACGAGGTCGCACCTTTGGGGTTTGTATGCTGGGCTTTGATGCTGGCATTGCCCTAGCAGGGCCGGTCTTGGGCTTATTTGCCGACCAAATTGGCTACCGGGGCATCTTTGGGGCTTGTGCGGTGCTGTCAGTCTTAGGATTGGGCATCTTCTTGACCTGCTCTGGCAAAGATACGGCCCATTCCCTACGGTTTGCTTTAGGACTGGGACGAGATAGCTATGCGATCGATTTACCTCAGTCCTTGCCTAAACTAGAAAAAGCGAGCAAGTCTCCTTAAAAAAATGGGGGTTGAGTCGCTTTGACTAACCCCTTTCGGTTATTCGCTAACGGGCGAGGAGGGATTCGAACCCCCGACACCGTGGTCCGTAGCCACGTGCTCTAGTCCACTGAGCTACACGCCCTTACCGAAGATTTATCGTAGCACATGAAGCAGGCAATGTCACAACTTTTTTCCTCATCTTCTGATTTTTCCTCCGAATCTACTGCCCCAGCCTTGACCCACCTAGACTCCCAAGGGCAAGCTCAAATGGTGGATGTATCCGCCAAAACGCCGACCGTTCGCACTGCGATCGCTGAGGCCCGTGTTCGGATGGCGCAATCCACCTTTGCTGCGATCGAGTCGGGGAATACTCCGAAAGGTGATGTGCTGGGAACGTCCAGACTTGCTGGAATTATGGCCGCCAAACAAACTGCCAACCTGATTCCGCTCTGCCATCCTTTACCCATTCAAAAAGTTGAAGTGCAAATTACGCCAGACCCAAATTTACCGGGATACTGCATTCAGGCTCAGGTGAAAACGAAGGCAGAAACCGGCGTGGAAATGGAAGCTTTGACGGCTGCATCGATCGCTGCCCTAACGTTGTATGACATGGCAAAGGCTTTAGAAAAATCGATTTGCATTGAATCCATTCATTTGGTGCAGAAAACCGGCGGTAAATCAGGAGATTATCACCAAGAAAGTTCTAATGCATAGTGGTTGGTGAAACAAATTGTGTCGTATGATCCCCCTGTTCTTTCCTCTGCTGGGTGTTCTATTCTGGAAGAGGGTGAATTAAGACCAGCTTAAGTTTGTCGTTCTCTGAGGCTATATCTGCTACATCTAGTCAAAGAGGCACTGGTAGATGAGATGCAATGCTAGGCTCAACGTTTGCAATTCCGGGAGGTCGCCGTGAATCAAAATAGTTTTAGAAACCTGCAACTGAATTTGTCAGGCTTACGGTTCTGGTTGACCCTCCTGCTGGTGATTTGGGTGCTAAGTTCGATCGGGTTGGGTTGGCTGGTTCAGCTTTCCTTCATCGTGCTGGGGTTGCTTTTAATTACTCCGGTGATTGCTTTTTTCATTTTTCGCTGGTGGTTGAAACGAAATCTTGTGATTGACCAGTGCCCAGTTTGCGGTTATGAGTCAGCAGCTATCAACGGGACGCAGCTTCGTTGTCCCAGTTGCAGTGAACCCCTCAAAATTGAAAAAGGAAAATTTTATCGCCTCACTCCTCCCGGTACGGTTGATGTTGAGGCGATCGATGTCACTGTGAAGCAGATTGAAGACAAAAGCTAGGGTTTAGGGTAGCTAGTTTTCCTGGGTAATTGACAAAGTATAAGGATGGCTACCCTGAGCTAAATCGCCCACATAAATCGAGTAGGTTCCTGCTTCCCAGACACCTGGCACTTCAAGCTCCCCATTTGACAGCCCGTCACTCATGACACATCGGTTAACGGGGCCAGTAATCCATAGGGTGGGCTGCCCCTGCCCTTGAAGCTGTAAGCGCAATGCAGTTGGCTGATTCACCACAATGACTTGGCTGGGTGTGCCAGAAATAAAGCCACACTGGCTTGACTGCCCACCCCCTGAGCTACCATTTACCGTCACAGGTGACGCAAGCGGGGTTTGAACTGGGTTGCTGTGTGCTGTTGTAGCGATCGTTAACGTTGCAGCCAGGGCAGTTGGAAAAACAAACCAGTTAATTTGCCGTTTCATCATACTCCTCCACAGGGATTAAAGGGATGAAGGATAAAGTGATTTAACCCAATGGTTGACCAGGTTAAAGTGGAGATGCAGGTCTTCATCCTTCCGTTAAATTCAATACATTTCTACTCCACTTTGATCCTAGTCATTCAGCCCAGGACTTGCCCCTGGTTGCTGTGCCAGTTCTCCAAATGTAGTGCAACTGACTCAGAGCAGACGCTCGTCACGCCTACCTTCCCCGGCTTTTGGGGGTGAATCCTTACCCTATCTCCATCTGCCTCTATCAGGCTTGCTTAACGTTTAAAGGGGCGATCGGGCGGAAGATGACATTGCTGAATAGGTGACGTAGAAAGACCTGCTAAATGCCTGTAATTCTGTCAATTTCTCTGCGGCTTGCCCATCGGTTAACAGGCTGCGGGCATGAACGAAGCCAGTTTCCAAGTCAGGACAAATTCCACATTGCCATAGGTAAAATCCTGCATTCCAAACTGCCGATTCCGTAAGTTCACTGGCAACGCCCTGTAGCGTTTGCTGCATCTGGGTTACTAATTGAGAGGTTGGCACCAGTGGCACTTCCTCTCCGGCAAAGCCATAGTCGCGGGGATGTAAATGCAGCCGTTCAAAGCTGGGTTTTTCTGGATGATTCACCCCAATAATGCACGTTCGATCGCGGGGCAAATCGCAGCTCCCCTCCAAGCCTTTTACCGTAATAAAGCGTTTGACATTGCGAAGGGCAAAAGCCTCCTGGGCCATGCCCTCTGTTGGCGGATGGACGAAACCCGGCACAACAATCGCCTCTCCCTCATAGGGGCACCAAAGCAGTTCGATCGTGGCAAAGGGCGGACGTTTACCAATTTGCTCCCGGTAAGGGACTAACCCTTCAGCTAAGGGAAAATGGTTTGGCAAGTACACAAACCCTAAGCCAGTTTGGGCAAAGATTTGTTGGGTTTGCTCCAACGATAAGCCTGTCCAGTCTACCTCCAGCCCTTGCCAAAGCTCTACGAGAGGAACTCCTTCTTTGGTTGGCATCCGTCGTCCACCATGCAAAATCACCGGACATCCTGCCGCCGTTAAAATGAGTGCTGTTAGGGGGCTAATGGGGGCTGTCCGAGATCGTCCATCATAGGGAATGCCCATGACGATCGTTGGGTAAGATGCCGAAATAGATTTTAGCCTGGGCCCAAGCTGTTCATAAGCATCCAACATGCCTGCCAACTCTTCCCCAGTTGGGCGTTTAATGCGGTGGGCAATCATAAAGGCCCCAATCTGAGCCGGAGTGGCCTCCTGACACAGCATCATCCGAGTGGCAGTAGCTGCTTCTTCACGGGTCAGGGCTTTACTTGTATGAGAACCACTACCAACTTTACGAAGAAGGTCACGGAAGGCGTTGCTCATTAGAAGGATAGGTTTTAAATAACGGTTACGGATTCCCAGTAGCGGGGATGGAAGGCTGGAGCAAGCCAGCTTCAAGTGGATTAAGTTGCGAAGACACCAACGCTAACACCAGTTGACGAAAGCGTTGAATGGGGGGAATCTCTATACGGTCTTGAGTGGTGACTAAAACCACTTGGCGTTTTAGGGTGGGTTCTTCCGTTGGGCGAATGACCAGGGTTGAGTCATTTCGCATTTCTAAAAGAGCCGATCGTGGTAAAAGGGCAACCAGTTCACCTTGACGCACCATGCCACGGAACCCATCTAAGGTGTTTAGCTCAACGGCTGGCTTGTATTCCAAAGCATTGCGCTGAAATTGTTCTTGCACCAATCGCTGCATTCCATATCCATCTTTGAAGACAACTTGAGGATAGCGGGCTAGCTCTGCCCAAGACACACGGGAAACCTGAGTCAAAGGGTGATTTGCTGCCATCAAAACCTCGATCGACTCTTCAAAAAGCAAATCGACCACCATTTCAGGGCTTGCTGTCAAAAAGCGGTTATTCATCACAATGGCCATATCAACCAGCCCGTCCCGCAAAACCTTGAGGGCCCGATCGCTTCCTAAAGATGTCACCCGCAACTGGACGAGGGGGTAGTCCTGGCAAAATTGCTGTAAGACGGGTGGTAAGTACTGAGCCGAGATCGAATGGATAGCAGCAACACAAAGCTCTGGCTGCTTCCCTTCCGATAATTCCGTTAACTCTGTGATAGCAGTTTGCCACTCCTGACAAATTTTACGGGCACGCGGCAAAAACCGTTCTCCCGCCACCGTTAACTTTGCCTGAGATGTGCGATGAAATAAGGGTAAACCAAGCTCTGCTTCCAATCCTTGAATCTGGCGGCTAATCGTTGATTGCGTCACCTGACATTGTTTTGTGGCCTGCTGAAAACTTCCTGTTTCAGCAACCGCTAAAAACGCTTGTAACTGTTCTAGGCGCATAACGTGAATCTAGCCTGTGGGATGAGGAGCAAGAACCAATGAATTGGGCCATTTGTATCGCTAAGGTACGGGAATTAGAGCAGTCAATTGGTATAGTAGAATACTTTTCAAATCCGTATGCTGAGAAAGTGCCTATCGTTCTGGTTCCTCCCAATTCCCTTCAATCTGAGACGGAACGCCCACACTAGGCAATCCCCAATGCTGTACTCGCTCCTGCAACCGACCTTCTGTTCGCCACTGTTCGATCGCCCGATTTACTTGCCGCCGCAGCGAATCGTATTGTAACCCTCTGGGCAATCCCACTGCTAGAGCCTCAGCCGACAGCAGAACAGGCAACAGCCGATAGGAAGGATACTCCTGCACCCAACCCGTCAAAACACTGGCATCGGCTGCAAAGGCAACAGCCTGCCCTGTTTCCAGAAGAGCTTTTGCCTCCTCATAAGAGCCAACTCCGACTAAGCGAGCCGTGGGGATTTGGAAACGCACTGTGGCGATCGTATCTGAATCATGGAGGACGGCGATCGGTTGGTGGCGTAGATCACTTAATCGTTGCAGAGAACTGTTTTGAGTGATCAGAGCCGTCCCGTCAAAATAATAAGGCTGACTAAAATCGACGAGGCGCGATCGAGAGGTAGTAAACGTTAGCCGGGCAACGACCAAGTCCACTTCATCTTCTAGCAGTGCCGAGAGCCGTTCCTGATTTGCCAACGGCTGAAACACGACGGCTTCAGCATCACCCAATATTCTCTCTGCTAGCCAATGCGCTAGGTCAATCTCCAACCCTTCCAGTTCACCTGCCTCATTCGTGAACCCTAGCGGACGAAGATTGTCTTTTACGCCCACAATTAAGTATCCTCTTTGCTCAATTTCTGCCAATTCAGCCGCATGGCTGGGCTGTATCGCACCTGAAAGACCAAGCAATAAGAGAGTTAGCCCAATAAACGAGAGTACCTCTCGCGTTTTTAAGGAGCGGTAGGGCATGGGAAAACGGCGGCGTTAGTTTATGAAGAAATAATATGACAATAAGGGCGAAAGCAGATTCGCCCCCACAGTCTGAAGATGCATTGCTAGTAACGATTGGCAGTCTATTCGCCATGTTGAAGAACCGCCCTTTTGCCAGATAAGAGCTTTAGGCGTTCGTTGCCAGCTCTACAACTTTGCTGAATCCGGCTGGATCAAGCACTGCCATTTGCGCTAGCATCTTGCGGTTAATTTGGACATCAGCTTTCTTCAGACCGCCCATTAGCTTGCTGTAGCTCAGACCATGTTGCCGAGCTGCGGCATTGATCCGGGTGATCCATAAGCGACGAAAATCCCGCTTGCGTTTACGGCGATCGCGGTAGGCATTTCGGAGTGCCTTCATGACCTGCTGGTTAGCGGTACGGAACAGGCGCGAGTGAGAGCCTCTAAACCCCTTCGCCAGCTTCAAAATCTTTTTACGACGCTTGCGGGCAACATTACCACGCTTTACACGGGTCATAGGACGGTTTCCTTATCGGTTTAGTTACGGTTTCGACTATTGGGTTACGGTTTCGGAATTGGGAGATTCTAGATTTGGTAGATAGTTACCTAATCTAGAGGTATGGAAGCATTAGCTCCACATTCTCAGCATCACGTTCATTGACAACCGCAAGCCCGGTGATCCGACGCTTCCGTTCGGAGGACTTGTGTTGTAGAAGGTGATTCTTAAATGCTTTACGGCGCATAATTTTTCCGCTTCCGCTACGAGAAAAGCGTTTTGCAGCAGCTTTACGACTCTTAAGCTTAGGCATGGGGATCAAATTCACGAGATTTTAGCACAGTCTATAATCATAGACCTTGATGATGAATTTTTGCAACCTGAAGATTTGGCGATGTTGAGAGATAAATTTTTTGACGATCACTTCCCTGGCTTCCGTTTCCCTGGCTTCTTTCTTTGCTGAATCTGCTCGTTCTAGCTCCCCATTTACAGCACAATGCTCGATCGTTCAAAGTCCAACGGCAGGCACTCTCCAAAGCAGCATTAGCACTGGATAATTGATAGCATGACGTGATCCTGGCTCACCGTTTTTTGGTACATTAGCACCATTTGATTTCGCTCTAAATTTTGCTCTAAACCTATGTCTGACAACTGGCTTACTGTTAGCCATTTCACCATGTTTGGGCTGCTGGTAGGGTTTGCCATTGCCCACAGCGGACTTGCTGCTCTGCGTTCTTGGGGAGAAGCTCGAATTGGGGCGCGGCTCTATCGCGTCTTGTTTGCCTTAGTCAGCCTTCCTCTGGCTACTGTGTTGATCATTTATTTTATCAACCATCGTTATGATGGGCTTCGCCTGTGGAATCTGCAAGGCATTCCTGGAATAGAACCGATCGTCTGGATACTCTCTGCGATCTCTTTTTTGTTTCTCTACCCAGCCACCTTTAATTTGCTAGAAATTGCAGCCGTGCAAAAGCCTCAGGTTCACCTTTATGAGTCGGGGATCATCCGGGTGACGCGCCATCCACAAATGGTGGGGCAGGTGATCTGGTGTATTGCTCATTTGCTCTGGCTTGGTACAAGTTTTATGGTTGTCACCTGTTTGGGGTTGGTTTTGCATCACCTGTTTGGAGTGTGGCATGGCGATCGGCGGCTGCGCTTGCGATATGGGGAGTCCTTTGAAGTTGTCAGGGATCGCACATCAATCATTCCCTTTTTGGCAATTCTCCAAGGTCGTCAAACCCTTGTACTGAAAGAGTTCCTTCGTCCATCGTATGTGGGGGTCGCTGCATTTATTTTGCTATTTTGGTGGGTTCATCCACTATTAATTCGTGCAACGGGGAACGTGTACTGGTAGCATGATCCCAAAGTTTGAATTAAATTTTGGAAAACTGGTAGAAATTAATGTCACTGACGGTTGATCAAATCACGTTTAATCACGAGGTTTTGGGGGCATCCGTACCTGTACTAGTAAATTTTTGGGCCCCGTGGTGCGGCGTTTGCCGGATGGTTAGCCCAATGCTGACTGATTTACAAACACAATGGCAAGGTCAAATCAAGCTGGTCAGCATTAATGCCGATGAAAACTTGAAGCTGGCAAATGCGTATCGGCTCAAAAATCTGCCCACGGTGATGCTATTCGATCGAGGCACCCTGCAATGTCGGTTTGAAGACTTTCAGGATCGTGATGATTTCCGAAATGCAGCAGAAAATTTGCAGATGGCGTTGGAGTCACTCATGCTACGTCAGGGCTGTTCTGCCTGAATAGGAGCGATCGGGAGAACATCACAAGTTAGCGAAGCAGCCGCAAGGCTTTAAAGCACGCCCTACGGGAAAAAATCATTGAACTGCATCAGTCTTGATCTAAACAAAGATTTGGCTGTTGATACTGTTCGCTTGAACATTTTTCAACACTGCCAGCAAATCATTCGTTGTGGTTATGCTGAGAAATGTATCGTTACCAACCTGGGAGACGGATAAATCTGCGAATGAGGCATCACTGCCTAGATGAATGCGATCGTTGCTATCAAAGGTGTGAATGGTAGCAACACCTTCACCGGCACTGAGCTGGAACAAGTCACGATCGCTACCCGTGTAAATGGAATCTGTACCGGTAGATATGATTGTATTTTCTCCTTCACCGGCAAGAATGGTGTTAACCCCCGTTCCACCCGCAAGCGTATCATTCCCTGCCCCTGCACTGATTACGTCATCTCCAAAACCAGCACTAACCGTGTTGTTTCCCTCACCAACATAGAAAATTCCAGAAGTCGAGTCGATCGCCTGAATGGTATCTTCTCCTGCCCCAGTCACCAGCGTAAACGTGTCCCCCTTGAAGGAAATTGAAACCGTGTTGTTTCCGTCTCCTGCCAACACTTCTAGCTTGGCACTGCCCCCAGTAATATTCATCTGATCGTCACCCCCTCCTGCTATCAGCCGGTAGTCTCCCACCGAAAGATGCCCGGTCAAGGTGTTGTTTCCGTCTCCTAAATGAAGCAGGTTTTGGGTTCCTGGAAAGCGTCCTGTGAGGTATGCCGTAATCCGATCGTCTCCTGCTCCGGTGTGCAGCGTTGCCCCGTTGCCCATCAGCTGAATCGTATTGTTTCCTCCAATAGACGAAACCGTACTGTACATTCCTGATGCGTGAATTTGATCATCCCCTGGGCCCGTGTGAATCTCATTCTGGTCGGCTGCTGCATGGATAGTATTGTGCCCTCCGCCAGCGTAAATTGTGAGCGGCCCAGAGCCTCGAAATGCTCCTGTAATATCGATCGTGTCGTTGCCATTGCCGGTAATAATTTGGGCATCTGATAGAACCAATGACCCGGTAATGACGTTGTTTCCGTTCCCGGCATAAAGCTGATAGCTGCCGTGGGTGCCTCCAATTGATATTTCATCATCTCCATGCCCCGCATAGACGATCGCATCGGCAGAGTC
Source organism: filamentous cyanobacterium CCP2 (assembly GCA_003003615.1). Taxonomy (GTDB): domain Bacteria; phylum Cyanobacteriota; class Cyanobacteriia; order Elainellales; family Elainellaceae; genus Egbenema. The sequence goes on from PVWD01000005.1 coordinate 50,200, forward strand.
TAAATGAATAGGAGGATTGGCTCTTAAAGCGTAGATAATGTAAGTTCCAAAGCCAGCAGAAATGCGATCGTTTCCGCTTTCAGCAACGATGATAGTTGGCGACATATTTTTGAGAATGCAAAATCTTGTTCTGACGAGTCGATGTAAAGCTTGAACGTGAAGGGATACAGTTTTTTAAGATCGTGGTTTTATACTAGCAGTGCTCTATTTCTTTTCGTCAAAATGTTAGCAAGTGTATCAATTTAAAATCGTTGCTTATTTTATACATTTTTTACTACAACATATTCTTGCTATATGACCTTAACTGAGTCCAAAACTGGATCCAAATGATTCCTATTATTGACTTTGCGCCTTTTATTGAGGGTGATTTTGCTAATAAGCAAACAGTAGCGCGGCAGATTTACCAAGCTTGCCAACAGTTTGGGTTTATGTATCTAAAAAATCATGGTTTATCCGCTGAGCAGGTTAGTCAAATCTTGGGGCAAATGCAGCAGTTTTTTGCTCTGCCTGAGGAGGTAAAAACTCAAGTTTTGCGATCGCCTGAGACAAATTGCGGGTACGTGCCGATCGCAGGTGAACGGCTTAACCCTAAGCGTCCAGGTGACTTAAAAGAAGCCTTTAATGTAGGGTTACAAACGATTTGGCCGCCAGAACCAGCCGAATTTCAACAAACTGTTGAAACGTTTTACCAAAATACAGCACAGCTTGCATTCACAATCCTCCAAGCCTTTGCCCTGGCACTTCACCTACCAGAAACCTTTTTTACCGAAAAACACGGACAGAATCTTTTCTTGCGCTTGCTGCACTATCCACCTTTGCCCCATTCGATCGCCCCTGCACAAATTCGTGCTGGAGAACATACTGACTATGGCAGCATTACCCTTCTGATTCAGGACTCGGTTGGCGGGCTAGAAATTTTCACCCGTCAAGGAACCTGGATTCCTGCCCCTGCGATTCCGGGAACGGTGATCGTTAACATTGGTGATGCCATGCAGCGATGGACAAATGATGAACTGCGATCGACCCCTCACCGGGTCATCAACCTTGACGGTATACTCAGCCATCGATCGCGATATTCTGCGGCTCTGTTCTGCGACCCCGACCCAGAGGTGGAAATCACCTGTTTAGAACCTTGTTGCCCTGCCGATCGACCGCCCCGCTATTCATCCATTCGCTATGGGGCGTATCTCCAGAGCAAATTTGCTGCCACTTACTGATTCAAAGAGATTGAGAAAAGGTTGAAAACAGGAGGAATAAAAACAATACGGTAGGATAATTGGCAGCACGAGCGAAAGCTCAAACCATCGTCAGGGAGGTTATTCCAAGACATGACAGGCAAATTAACAACCCATGTATTAGATACGGCTCAAGGCTGTCCCGCCATCAATATGAGCATTGAATTGTGGTCAATTCAGCCTGAATCGGGTGAAAAAACATTGCTAAAAACGGTGCAAACGAATGCGGATGGACGCACCGATGCCCCAATGTTATCCAACGAAGCATTCCAAGTGGGCACCTATGAACTGGTTTTTGCAGTGGGTGAGTATTTTGCCAAGCAAGCGGTGAAAACGGATGAGCCAGCTTTTCTCGATCGCGTTCCGCTTCAGTTTGGGATTGCAGATGTGAAGGCTCATTACCATGTGCCACTACTGGTTTCACCTTGGTCGTACAGCACTTATCGCGGCAGTTAGGAATGAGCAAGGAGAAGTAAGCAAAAATAACCATAAAAAACCCGATAGTTTCCTACCGGGCGAACAAACTGCTTAGGTATATCAGGTATGTCCTACGATATACACCAAACCAAATGCTTCCATCCTCCAATAGGATGATCTGTTTGCATCGCATGGGATAAAGATGATGAGGGAAAATTTTGTATATTCTGATAACTAATTGCTTGATTGAATCAATTCGTACAATCAGCGAAATTTTAAATTAGACATATCAAATTAGAACCCGATCGCCGCAGCGTATGCACCCATTAACCGCAGAAAAAGCTGTGCAGAATAAAGGGAGCATCAGAGCTAAATTCAACTTTGGCAATGTTTTCCTTCAGCAATTCCAAATGATATTGAGGAAAGGATTCATTCAGTTTGCCCTGTCCCTTGACATACTGAGTCGTTCCGGCGTACTGTTCCGCGATCGGCTCATTATTATGGTTAAATAGCGTCAGCTTAATTTGTTGTGTTGCTGTGACAAATGCTCCCACCATTCGCTGCAACTGCTCAAAGTGAACTGCAATGCTCCGTCCGGCTTCGGGTGTCAAAACAATCGCTTCGGGGGCTGCCCCAAAAGACGGGTTCGATGGACGCAAAGCGATCGCCCCTTCAAACCGAATTCCCCACTGGTGGTATTGCTCGCGAACAAGTTCAAACGCTTTTAAGTCAGAAAAGTCTAAGTGAATCGGGTTAATGGGTAGAGGGCATGAAAAGGGCTGGTAGCAAAATTTTTCATGCTGAGGTTGATCTAGGGGCATAGGGGGGCTGATCCACATTTCAATGCACGCAATAAATGAACAAAACAAAACACCAGAAGTTGCTACAAACTGGCTGGTTCCAAAAGCTTCTCAACGCTTTTAGGTGGCTCCTAATGAAGCGATACAGAATCATTCAGGGGCTTTCCGCATCCTGTAGGGCGGAGTGTGTCACTCCGTGAAGTGTCAAGTGATAAGTCGAACCCGGCAGCGGAAAATACTGGAGGCAAGAATGGCAAGCGTGCTGCTTTAGTGAAAACGGTTTAGCAAATTAACGACGATGACGACGATCGCCTCTACTGCCACGAACAGCATCGAAAATAGCAACGATCGAACCTAAAATCACGATCGCCAGGTTAGGTGAAGCAGATTGCGATCGTTTTGTGGGATAGGTGGAATGGATGGAATGGGCGGAATGGGGATCTTGATCGCGTTGAGGTGAATGAGAAGTCTGATCTTTTTCAGCCTCGGCGATCGCTTTGACATATTCACTGCGAGGAATGCCCTGCTGCACCCGTCCTTCATCCGTTAAAGGAACCGCCAGAGAAGTAGGACGAATGTGAGAACCATACTTACGAGCATACACCTGGGTAAACTCCGCGCCAAACAGCAAAATTTGGGCTGAGTAAAACACCCAAACTAAAATAATCACCAGTGAACCGGCCGCCCCATAGGCAGACCCAACCGCAACACTGCCCAAATAAATCCCAATTAGAGTACGCCCAATGGTGAATAACAGTGCTGTCACCGCCGCCCCAATCCAAACATCGCCCCAAGCAATCTTCACATCAGGCAGTACTCGGTAGATCAGCGCAAACAAAAAGGTAATTGCAGCAAAGGAAACGGCAAAATTAACTAGTTCCCAAAGGGGAGCCAAATCGGGCAGCATTCCACTCATGAAGGTGCCAATACTTGCTAAGGCGGCACTAACGACCAATGAAACTAGCAGCAAGAAGCCAATAATCAGCACCATGCCAAAAGACAAGAAGCGAGTGCGGATAAAGTTAAAAATTCCGCGTCCTGGCTTAGGGGCCACTTCCCAAATCGTATTCAGGGCATCCTGCAACTGCCCAAACACACCCGATGCCCCAATTAATAACGTCACAATCCCAATCAGGCTGGCAACCACTCCGCCATCTCTTTGATCAGCATTGGCAATCATCGTTTCGATCGCCTCTGCACCTTCCTGACCCACCAAGCCTTGAATTTGACCCACAATTTGCCCTCTGGCTGCCTCTTCTCCAAAAAAGAGGGCTGCGATCGAAATTGAAATAACCAACAAGGGGGCTAACGAAAAAACGGTGAAATAGGCTAATGCTGCTGCCAACCGAGGAACTTTATCTTCCGACCATTCAGAGAAAGTTGCCTTGAGCAGAGGAAAAAACGCAGAGACTTTCATGGGTGCATTTCTGGGAATTAGAGGAGCCAAATATGCCAAAGATTTAGATATGGCAGTACACCGAATGGCTAGAAAAAACGCTGTCCTTCTCAGCCCATCCGTTATGGATTACTGAAAATTTCATCGCCCTTGCCATAGTTGCTCAAGAGGATAGCAAGAACCTGGCGCTTACTACGTCTCCCTCCAGAGGGAACTCACCCTTCCCGTCTGCCTAAAGAGATACGAGCAGGGCATGTGTAACGCGATTGTCTAAATTTTTCAGTCCTGAGGTTTAACTACGGCTTCCGGGTAATGTCTATGTGCGGAACGTAGGGTTTGCAAATGTCCATTCGAGAGATTAAAGCCGCAACCTGTTCGCCATTTTGCCAGTGGGGGAGGTGTCCTTTTGGAGCTTCCAACGAGAAACAAAGCTGTCCATAGGGAAGCCATTGTTCCCTCGATCGCCATCCTACCCGCCCCCCAAATCGTTGCCAGGGGCTATTAATCCGCCACTTCCCCCGGTGCTTAGAAAATCGCTCTAAAGCGGGGTAAATTGCATCGGTTGTGCCGCCAACACTCTTCCAAATGTCCTGCTGGACGCTAAAGCCAAACAATCCATCGCTGTGATGTAGCCAGAGATAGTTAATTAAGTACAGATCTCGGCAGGGAAATTGGCGAATTTCATCGGCAGTGAGTTGTCCTGTTTCCCGTTCAAACGCTTTCAGCATCAGCCGTTGGGTTTCCTGGTCAGCCGCCTGCCACGATTTGGCAAATAGCAAGTCTTGCAGCGTTTTGTAATCAATACCCACCTCTGAACCAGACGGAGAACCAACCCCAAACCCAGTAAACATTTGAATTCGCGTTTCAGGGCTGTTCGTTTGCAGATCTGCGTCTACCGGCGGTAAAGACATTAGCCGATCGGGAGCCAAAGGATTCAAGTCTGCCAGCACTTCCAACGCCGTTTGATACCGTTCACGAAAGTCGTATCGCACCATTTTGTCTAAAATATCGCCCAAACGAGGACTCACCTCGGCCCGATCGCGCCAAATAATCTCGCTGGTGCGGGCATCTTCGGGGAGGCTTTTGGGATGCAGCCCGGTTAGTGCTTGAATGCCAATCATCCCAACAGCGTATAAATCACTGCAAAAGCGAGGCTTTCCTGCCATTTGCTCACTGGGCATATAGCCTGGAGAACCAATAGCGATCGTCCGGGTGCTGTGTCCGTGGGTTTGAATTTGGGTACTCAGTTGTTTAACAGCGCCAAAATCGATCAGCACAATTCTATGATCCCGTCGTCGTCGGATCAGGTTGGAGGGCTTCAGGTCACGATGGATCACATGATGCTGATGCAAATACACTAGAACTGCTAAAATCTCCTGGAGCAGGGCGATCGTCTGCACCTCAGTAAACCGATTTCCCGGAGCCAATTCTTGACTCAAATTATCTCCATCGATAAATTCTTGAACGAGATAAAACTCTTGATTTTCCTCAAAGTGCGCCAATAACCGAGGAATTTGATGAAAGTCGCTCAGCCGATATAAAACTTGTGCTTCTGTTTCAAATAGCCGATGCGCCATTGCCAGACTTTCATCGTCTGTTAGCTTCGGTTTGAGGTGTTTAACAACACAGCGAGGTTGCCCTGGTAAGTGATTGTCCTGCGCCAGATAGGTCTGACCAAAGCCCCCACCCCCCAAGTAGGAAACGATTTGATACCTTCCTCCCAGCTTTACCTCGCCATTGGGTAAATTGATCATCGGCCTTACGTTCATCTCTAACATAGAGGAGGAGATAAAAATGAGTATACCGAGTTGGCGTTAGCGATCGGAGGCTAACTCAATGAATCTAGTATGAAGGTCTGAACAAGAATCCAGGTTAGGACGTTTTTAGGTTACAAATCTGCGTTTAACGGTCAAACTTACTGACCCAGCACAGGTGGATAGCAGCAGCCAAAATAATTTAGATAAGCTTTACATTTCCCAACCCATCCATTGTGGATTGCAGAGAATTGCATCATCCTCATTTTTTCATCTGCTGCCATATCCTGCCCCACTCAGGCAAACCCACACTTCACCCAATTGGGGTATATCTACACTGAACGACTTAAACAGGCTGGACTACTTAACTAGACTACTTAAACAGACTGCGTTTCTTAGTTTTAGTCTTGGCTTTTTCCCGCTCATACTCTAATTCCTTGAGCTTTTTCATGATCCGCCCAAAGTACTCTTGCATATATGCTTCAAGCGTCGTCGTTTCGTTGGGATCAAGTCCAAAGACAGCATAGGTTTCATCCATTGAAGCATCCAGCGGCTTTCCGGAAGCCACCACTTCACTAAATGCCAGCCGATCGGCCAAATTCCAACCCCACTGAAAAACGCGGGCTACCCGACCGACCGATCGCAACAAGCCAATGGGCATTCGAGTGATTTTGGCATCCTGTCCAGATAGGCGTTGACAAAGCCGAATAATCTCCTGGGCACTCCAGGCTCGCGTTCCCACTACTGGAAACGATCGGTTCACGGTTTCAGGCACTTTGAGGGCTTGAATGGCAAACCGGGCAATATCCTGGGTATCCATGTAAGCGATCGGCGAACTTTCCCCCATTACCCAAACCGCCTGCTTCTCCAGGATGGGAATTGCATATTGCCCAATTAACCCCTGCATAAAGCCGCAAGGTTTGAGAATTGTATAGTTTAAGCCAGACTCCGCCAGGAAAAGCTCCGTACACCGCTTGATCTCCATGAGCGGCACATCAGGATACTTTTCAGCATCCAAAATCGAAAAGAAAATGTAGCGATCGACTCCTGCTGCTTTTGCCGCTTGGATCAGTGCAACTTTGCCATCCCAGTCCACCTGTTTGATGCTCAAAGAATCTGTTGGGCGAGTCGTCGCAGCATCAATAACGGCAGTTACATCTTTTAAAGCAGGGGGTAATGTATCGGGTTCGCAAAGATCACCCAGAACGAGTTCGGCTCCCCATTCCTTCAAAAAAGCCGCTTTACGTGAACTTCGCACCAAACATCGCACGCTGTATCCCTCGTCCAGAGCGCGACGAGCAATTTGCCTTCCTAGTGTTCCGGTGGCACCAACTACGAGTATCGTCATGAGGGATTCCGTAACAATTTATTAACTTTATTAAGATATACCAGAAATGGGGGTGTTCTTGAGTCCTCTGAGGGAGAGTTACATAAAAAATTGTTACTCTGGGGAAGGTTATCCCGTTATGCCCCAGTTATGACAAAGATATAGAGAATCTTTTGCAGACATCTGGCAATTTAGCAGCCAGTATGCTTAGCCATTGTCATCTGCTCTTGTCCTGTTACCGTGTCTGAAGTGCTATGAATCCTGCTTCTCTCGAAAATGAAAAGTCACCTAATTGCGAAGTTCAGCATCCGGTTGACATCAACAGCGTCCGCCAAATTCACCGAGACATTCTGAGTGTCGAAAAAGCGCAGCGAATGGCAGAGTTTTTCAGCTTGTTGGGTGATGCCAATCGGTTGAGGATTCTATCGGCTTTGGCAAAGCAGGAACTCTGTGTTTGTGATCTGGCTGCCGTTGTAAAAATGAGTGAATCAGCCGTTTCTCATCAGCTTCGGGCCCTTCGCGCCTTGCGGTTAGTCAGTTACCGAAAGCAGGGACGCAACGTTTTTTATTACTTAAAAGACAGCCACGTTCTCAATCTGTATCGAGAAGTGGCTGAACATTTGGATGAGCCGGAAGACTAGATGAGCCGGAAGATTAGATAAACCCAAAGACTAGGTTTACTCTTCACCACCCTGAACTTTTAGCATTACAAAGCCAACTCCCAGCCCAATCAAAACTAAAACGAAGGATAAAACGGCTGTAGTAAAAATCTCTCCACCCATTGCGTAATCCTCTACAAGTTAAACCAGTACGAGCAAAACCGAATAGACTCAATGAGCCTGTATAAAATCTTAAAGCAGTTTGGTCTTTCTCTTAATTGCAAATGACAACAACTCAGACTGGATTTTGCCCTCGATTGGTGCTGACGCTTGGTGATCCGGCGGGTATTGGTTCTGAGGTCATCTTGAAAGCTCTTGCCGACCCTGCTTTCAGCCAAATTTGTGATCTAACTATTGTCGGCAGCCGATCGGCGTTGGAGCAAACCTATCAGCATCTGAAGTGCGGCTCCTTTCCGCTAGCTGATCCCGCTCAGTTGAAAATATTGGATATTCCCCTGGAGTCATCGCATCTTCGAGTAGGGATGGGCAATGCGGCAAGTGGGGAAGCCAGTTTTCGCTACCTGGAAACAGCGATCGATCGTACCTTAGCAGGAGAATTTCAGGCCATTGTGACGGCTCCCATTGCTAAGTCAGCTTGGAAGGCAGCCGGACATGATTATCCAGGGCAGACCGAGCTATTGGCAGAAAAAGCAGGGGTAGAGCGGTTTGGAATGCTATTCGTTGCTCGATCGCCCCACACAGGTTGGACACTTCGCACCCTGCTGGCAACGACCCACATTCCCCTGCGGTGCGTCCCCGAAGCCTTAACCCCAGAATTGATGCAGAGCAAGCTCGATCTGTTGCTGGACTGTTTACGGCAAGACTTCGGCATTTCCCATCCTCGCATTGCCATTGCTGGACTGAACCCCCATAGCGGCGAACAAGGACAACTCGGACAGGAAGAAGTCGATTGGCTGCTGCCTTGGCTAGAGGCCATGCGGCAACTGGTGCCCCACGCTGAGCTAACAGGACTGGTGCCCCCGGATACGCTGTGGGTACCTCCAGGGCAAGCTTGGTATGGCACAGGCGGGATATCTTCGGCTCACGATGCTTACCTCGCCTTGTATCACGATCAGGGACTAATTCCTGTAAAGTTGATGGCGTTTGATCGCGCAGTGAATACAACGATCGGGTTGCCCTTTGTTCGTACATCTCCCGATCATGGAACAGCCTTTGACATTGCTGGCAAAGGAATTGCTGATGCCACCAGCTTTAAAGCTGCCCTACAACTGGCGATCGATTTGGCAAATTATCGAGTTGGACGACATCAAATGTTGGTACATTCCTAGGTGCGTGCTTGACTTTACCGTCACTGCCTGTCACCGACCCATAACAGCATCATGAAACGCTGACATCATAAACGATACGATTGAACAAATACAGGCTAGCGAGGGTGTGCTTTGGCAAAGGCTTTGCCACCATTTGTTCTTGTGAAATATCTTCTTCAGGATGCCTCGACAGGAATCCACATTCAGAACTAGACTGAGATATTAATTATTTGTGCATCAGTGGATACAAAACTCAAAGAATTCTATGCGTAAAGTCCTCCCTGTGCCTTCCCAAACAGTTGCCGCCAGACAAACTTCATCATTGCCTCCCCAACCTGTAGCGGCAGTTCAAGCGACGGGTGCCTTTGCCCTCATGGACAGTCTGAGACGGCATGGGGTCAAACACATTTTTGGTTATCCTGGTGGTGCCATTTTGCCAATTTACGATGAGCTGTATCGGGCAGAAGAGGCTGGCTTCCTCAAACACATTCTGGTACGGCACGAACAGGGAGCCGCTCATGCTGCTGATGGCTATGCACGGGCCACAGGGCAAGTTGGGGTTTGCTTTGGTACATCTGGGCCCGGTGCCACAAATTTAGTCACAGGGATTGCGACAGCCCAAATGGACTCGATCCCAATGGTAATCATCACGGGGCAGGTGAATCGAGCGGCGATCGGCAGTGATGCGTTCCAGGAAACCGATATTTACGGAATTACGCTGCCCATTGTCAAACATTCCTACGTCGTGCGCGATCCGGCTGATATGGCGCAAATTGTGGCAGAGGCGTTTCACATTGCTAGTACGGGTCGTCCTGGCCCCGTGTTGATTGACATTCCCAAGGATGTGGGGCTAGAAACCTTTGACTATGTACCTGTGGAACCGGGTTCTGTGAAGCTGCCAGGCTATAAGCCCACAGTGAAGGGCAATCCACGGCAGGTCATCCAGGCGTTAAAGCTAATTCGCCAAGCCAAACGTCCTCTCCTATACGCGGGGGGTGGTGCAATTACCTCTGGTGCCCACTCGGAAATTAAGGAACTGGCAGAACGATATGGCATTCCTGTCACCACAACGCTGATGGGAATTGGTGCGTTTGATGAGCATCATCCACTCTCGGTTGGGATGCTGGGAATGCACGGCACAGCCTACGCCAACTTTGCCGTAACAGAGTGTGATTTGCTGATTGCGATCGGTGCGCGGTTTGATGACCGAGTGACTGGGAAGCTAGATGAATTTGCCTGTCGGGCTAAGGTGATTCACATTGACATTGACCCAGCCGAAGTGGGCAAGAACCGGACTCCGAATGTGCCGATCGTCGGTGATGTACGGCAAGTATTAATCGATTTGCTGCAACGGGATACAGAAGATGGCAATTTATCTGAACCAAGCCAGACTAAAGAATGGCTACAACGGATCGATCGCTGGAAACGAGACTATCCCCTTGTCGTACCAACCTATCCAGACTGCCTTTCGCCGCAGCAGGTCATTGTAGAAATTAATCGCCAAGCTCCCCATGCCTACTACACCACTGATGTGGGACAGCACCAAATGTGGGCAGCCCAGTTCCTCAAAAATGGCCCCCGTCGCTGGATTTCTAGTGCTGGACTGGGAACAATGGGTTACGGGATGCCAGCCGCCATGGGGGCAAAGGTGGCTCTGTCCGATGAAGAGGTGATTTGTATTAGTGGTGATGCCAGCTTCCAGATGAACCTTCAAGAGCTAGGCACACTGGCTCAGTATGGCATCAATGTTAAAACGGTCATCATCAACAACGGTTGGCAGGGCATGGTACGCCAGTGGCAGCAAGCCTTCTATGGAGAACGATACTCCAACTCAAACATGCAGCCGAGTATGCCAGACTTTGTGAAGTTGGCAGATGCCTTTGGTGTAAAAGGGATGGTGATTCGACATCCAGATGAACTGGAAGGGGCGATCGCCGAAATGCTGGCCCACAACGGCCCTGTACTGTTAGATGTGCAGGTTAAGCGAGACGAAAACTGCTACCCAATGGTGGCTCCGGGCAAGAGTAATGCTCAAATGGTGGGCCTACCCAAACCGCCGGAAGTGGCACAGTCCGCAGAGCCAATCATTTGTGCCAGTTGCGGAGCGACCAATGCACCGAATAATCGGTTTTGTCCTGAGTGTGGGACAAAGCTCTAGAGAGGGTGCAAACCACTATCACGTCATCTAACCAGTAGGGGAATTTTGCCAGATACCCCTACTAATTGACTTGATCAATCCGTAGAGCAACGGATGAATGGGTTAGGACAGGCTTAGGTTAGAGCCTGTCAAGCTTTTTATGTTACCGCCCGTTTTCAGGCTGGCGGATTCAAAAACTTATCCGTTAGTTGGATTCAGTGACTTTAACTCTCCTAATCCTAATCATCCGTTGCCACATTAACCCGATCGCTTGCTATGCATCTGTTCACCAACCCGCAGCGATTCCTCCGCTTCACTGTAAATGGGCAACTGCACACTAAAAAGCGAACCTTCACCGGGCTTACTTTTGACGCTGATGGAACCATGACAGCGCAGCAACAATTCCTGCACGATCGACAGTCCTAAACCTACACCGCTCGACTCTTCTCCAGTGGTTCGGGCCCGGTAAAACCGATCGAAAATTTTAGGAATGTCAGATTGAGAAATTCCGATCCCTGTATCGCGAAACTCCAGTTGAATTAACTCTCCCTGCTGTTTAGCCCGCACCCACACTTGCCCACCCGTTTGGGTAAATTTAATGCTGTTGTGCAAGAGATGAATCACAATTTGCTTGAGCCATTGATTGACACAAGACACAGGAGGTAAGTCCTCTGGAACGGTATAACCCAACATTAAACCCTTCTCTTGGGCCAACGGTTGGTAAGTACTGACAACACCCGGCACAATCTCGTTGAGACGCAACGCTTCCATTGGGGTTTGCTCCACCGAACCCTCCAACTGCACCAGATCCAACACACTCGTAATCAGTAAACTTTGCCGATCGCACTCCCGACTGATCATGTCCATATATCGCTGTCGTTGCGGCGGCTTAATGTGAGGGGAATTTAGCAGAGATAAAGCCGTTTTCATGCTGGTGAGCGGTGTCCGCAATTCCTGCCCCATCGTCTTGACAAACTCATCCTTCAGTTTTAGGGTTGCCAACAATTCCTCGTTTTCTTGACGTAACGAATCCACTTGTTCTGCCTGCCGCCGGGAAGCGGCTCCACTCCGCCACACTTCTTCCTGCCGTTGAATTTGTTTCGTTAGCAGATGCCCCACCAAAACTGAACTCAGCGATGTTGCACCGCCCCTTGCATAAACTGTGTTCCAATCAACCAGCAACTCCTGAATCTCAGCATCCGATCGGGTTGCAGATTGCCCACAGTAGATTGCCCGATTTACCCCTTGCAAGACTCGTTGCAACGTTGCAGCATCAAAAGAGCAAAGCCCCAAAAGGGGATGTTTTTGCTCCAAATTCTCCTCCTGATTTGATTTATCAGCCACATCATGAGCCGTTGCATCAGACTTTGCACGACTGGAGCGAGGACGATGGGCCAAAACTAATCCATGAAACTCGGAAGCGGCGACAAGCAGAAAATATTCACGCTTTAGCTGGCTATCGGCTGCAAGCGGCAAAGAGTAAAGCGTTGATTGGGAAGGGGAAACGGCTGCTTCATCATTTAGGTTAAATGGGTGTGCCGCCTCATCCAAAGCTGATGGTAAATTCCAGTTTGATGGGGCTTCAAGCGAGGCTGCTGGGGCAGAATGATGATTGCCCAACGGTTGAGGATTGCTTGAAAGCGGTTCTGGCTGAGTTTGGAGAACGTAAATGGTGTAGGGTGCCATTGCCGACTGGTAAAGCCGCTCAACTTCAGCTTGCCAAAGCTCTCCTTTGGGTAACTTCAACCAAATGGTTGCAGGAATCTGCTGGTCAAGGAGCAAATCAATCACAATTCCAATCAAAGATTTAAAGGTGGTTGGACTGATTTGCAAGGGCTTAGGTTGCGATTCTGACTCAGTGGCTAACTCATAGAGCGACACATCGGGTGGGCGTAATGGAGTCATGGATCTAAAAACACAAGGGGAACAATGAATGCAGTGTAGGGGCTTCTAAAGTTTAGTAAAAGGAACTAACGAAAAGGGAAATGTTGTTGATTTAGCACCATTACCATTTCCATTTCTAAAGATGCCCCAAAATGATAGATTATCGATCTCTCGATTACTACGATCGCCACATTTCTTAGGTCTGTCTAGAATTTTGTGTCAGATTATTATTCTCCAACAATTTCTCAGGAAGAAAATCCTCAATGAAACTTAATTGCTGTCATGTCTGGGCATATCATTGTTCATTAGTAAAGTTAACAAGTAAACAATTTACTCATGAACCTAAATGAGTCATAGCATCAGCAACGTGACGGGAAATGAAGGGCAAGATTTGTTCATTTTTGCTGTGTGCTGCGCCTTCTGTAAAAACAACGAGCAGGTAAGGGCGGCAATCTGGTAATTCAATATAGGCTGCATCATGCCGAACTTGGCTCATCAAACCGGCTTTCGACCATAGCCGAGCCGTTGGCGGCAAGCCTCCTCCCAAAAAGCCTACAACTTGATTCTCTGGATCAGCTTTTAAAACCAATGAATCGAGGCTTCGCTGCATCAGTGCCATCATCTGTTGCGATCGTTCAGACGATACTGCTACACCTCCCACAATGCTATGCAACAGCCTCGCTACAGCATTCGTCGTCAGCATATTGCGGTTTTCCAACTGTTTGCCGAGAAACGATCGCTCTCGTCCGTAGGCTCCATCACACCAGGTTTTCTGGTTAATGTTAATGCTTTCTAGCTCCACCCAGCCCAGTGACTGAAAATAGCGATTGACAATGTTTCGCTGATATTTCCAGGTTTCAAACGGCCCATTTGTTAAGTCGGGGCCGCTCGTCGTTCCGGTGAGAACATCAACGACCAGGCTGGTGGCATCATTGCTAGAGTCCACAATCATATCCTGCACGGCTCGATTCAACTCTTCCGACGGAGCAACCATGCCCTTATCTAGCCATTCATGCACAGCCACCAAATAAAATAGCTTCACCACACTCGCCGGATAGATACGCTCCACGCCTCGGTAAGTAAACCCGCGTACGGGATACTTCCAAAACTCTTCTGCCGTTAATGCTCCGCCTGTATTCACCGGAACAGGCTCGTCATACACAATCCAGGTGATCGCAATCTGGTTTTGGGCAAGCCCCGGAAATTCAGCCCAGGTTGCCTCCAAAAGCCGATCGCCACATTTGTCGAGTTGTTCATCACGGTGAAAGAATGGCATGGTTAGGAGTTTTTAACTTGCATGAATAGACTTGCTCTGATAGCCTGCAATTGATTCACGGGTAATTGTGTGGTGGAGCAAATATTGCGAAATGTATAGTTTCTAAATTTATAGTTTCTAACCGATCGCGAATCAACACAAAGAATCCGATACGGCTCTAAGATCCCCTCAATTCCCCCTATTCTGCTTATAATTTATACCCCATTCCCCACTCCCTATTCCCCACTCCCCAAATGGTCTCCATTCCTCAACTTCAAACCACCCTTAGCGCAGGACAGTTTTTAGAGTATCAGTGCCAGGCAAATGTAAACCTTTACAGTTCGCCAAAGCTAGAGGGACTTGTAACCCAGGCAGTGGCAGGTCGGCAGCTTCGGGTTTTGCCGCTTCCGCCAGAGAATGAGGGAAAAATTCAGGGGGTGGCAATTCAGGTGCGTCTCTGTGAAGACAATTATCCAGGTTGGCTGGCGTTAGAAGATCTGGATTTGTTGGAGGAGGCAGAATCAGCATATCAACCGATCGCTTTGTCTGAGGCAGAAATTCGCGATCGCATCCCTCAAGTCATTGCCTTTACACATACCGCAATGGCACAACCTAATCGATATCTATGGGGAGGAACCGTCGGGCCAAATTATGATTGTTCTGGACTGATGCAAACGGCTTTTGCGGCGGCAGGGGTTTGGCTTCCCAGAGACTCATACCAACAAGAGGCTTTTACCCAGCCCGTTTCCCTGGAAATACTTGAACCGGGTGACTTAGTGTTTTTTGGAACACCCGATCGCGCCAATCACGTGGGACTGCACCTAGGAGATGGCTACTACATCCACAGTTCCGGGCGCGACAAGGGGCGGAATGGAATTGGAATTGATGTGCTTTCGGATCAGGGAGATGAAGTGAGCCTGTCCTACTATCGCTTACTTCGAGGGGCAGGACGGGTATTACACAGCTATCAGCCCCATGATGAATTGGGTTAACAGATAGGTTACTGGAAGAAAAACTTAGTTAAAACGTGGGTTAATCACGAGAGCAGTTTTTAAAAAGCAGAAAGGGCATCGACGACTGACCGTGTTTCGTCTCGATGCCCTCACTGGTTCGCTCCTCACACAATGCTAAGAATAGCAAAACTGTCCGGATTTGTCATCTGTTTGGAGGAAATATTGCATTGATGTGACAAATATTTTCTTGCCAGTACGATAAAATTCGATTATCTTTGCTCTGTTCTTGATGCATGGCAGGGCTTCCAGGATAAAACTCAATTCCTTAAAGCTCCATCTCCTTAAAGCTCGATCGGTGCAACGATTTGTAACTGTTGAAGCAACGATCGCAGCAAGTTTCGGCAAATAAAGGTTAAGCCTAGTCGAGCTTGAGCAAGGTTGCGATCGGGTTTTTCCTCCCCCATCATTTGCCAACCTGCATGAAACAGATAAAATGCCTGACTGAGAGCCTGCGCCCTTTGCCACAATCGTTTGGGTGAGGTTTGGGTGGTGGAAAGGCTATCCATAATTTCCAAGATTTGGCTAATGAGGTGCCGTTCTGCCGGATGCTGACATTGCAGAACTTGTGCTGTGGTTAGCCAGGGAACTGGTTGCGGATGGAGGATTTGCCCACTGCTGGTTAAATCGGCTTCATGGAGTTGAATCAAATGCCTTTGTGCCCCTAAGCGAAGCTGAGAGCAACACCGGGCGTGGCTATGCAAAATTTGAAAAGAATCGATCGACTTTGGCACAGTCCCCCAATCATTGCTTTGCGTCAGGCTCATTGAAGTCCGATCGCCCCAGTCGGCAAATTCAACGAGCCTTTGTAGCCATGTCGCTACGCCGCGATCGGTCAACGTGAAGTAAATCCAACCTGGTGGTTCAACATAGACGGTCATATCGGCTTCAACCTGCCTCTTAGCCTCTTTTTGCTGCTGACAGAATGCATTGGCACTGGCAGCGGTCAGGCTGTCAACATTCATCCTGTCAAGATCCATCCTGTCAACATCTGCCCCGCCAAACGAGTCATGACTTAGCTCATCTGGCTCATCTATGCTTAACGCAAAACCCGCCTGGCAAAATTGTTCAGCAATGCTGTGGGCAAGTTCTAAGGAGGAAGACGGAGATAATCCCTGTCCGAGCTTCAGAGCCACCGCAGAGACATAGCAAATGCGATCGCCTCGTTGAACCCGTTTCACAGGAATCTCCCATACATTGGCTGCCGCCAAAGGTAGCTCATGGGATGAGTCAGTCCAAATTGCTAATTTAGGTAAATACCGTGCCTTTTTAAGAGAGAATAAGATTTTTTGTAGCCTATTGACTAGTATTACGTTAAGGGAAGGGTATAGGATCTGCGTCAGTCCCATATTTGCGCTCTCTTAATCAAGTTTTGTCTTCAATTTCAGTGTTTTCTCGGTTTCTGAATTACAAAATTCTCTAAATCTTTAAAGACGCGATAAAGTTTGAAATAAGGAACATAAAGAGAGCGTTGGAGTATTTAATGTAAAATTGATAACTCAGTAATTCTCTCTACCCTGTTAAGAAAATAAAAAGGTAAGCTGATTCTACCCTGCAATACTGTTTTGATTAGGGAGTCGGCTCACGCTTTGCTTGTATGTTCTCAGTCCAGAGTTCCCCCTTCTCTACTGAAATCTTAGTAGCTCCCTTGTATGTTCTCAGTGTCTACACAATCCGAAACATCACGACCTTTCCTCACTTGGCAAAGGATCTTAGATTGGGCGCAAGAGCATTATCGTTGTCGCTCTTTCAATAAAGATGAACGAATCCCGGCCCGTGCTGGGTTGCTTTATTTGGTTCAAAGAGGTGCCGTGCGATTAGTTGGTGAGGCCCAAGTCAGCGCATCTGCCCACGGTGGCTCGTCTCGTATGCCTCGAATCAATTCAGAGGAAGCATTTCTTGGGTTTGTTGGTGCTGGTCAACCTTTTGAGATCGTGGCACAGTCGCCATTTACGCTGCAAAGCTTTGCCCATGTTGATCAAACCTCTGTCATTTGGTTATATTGGCATGATCTAGACAATTGGCCCCATTTCCGTCGAGAAGTTCTTGATGCGTTTCGCTATCAACATCAGCGTAAGCTTTTGTGGCTTAGCACCCTCGGACAACGCCGCACGATCGATCGCCTCCTTGGATTCTTGACCCTGCTGATCGAAGAGTTTGGTGAACCTTGCGATGAGGGTTACTACCTCCCCTGGGCCCTCACCCATGCCCAAATTGGCAGTGCGATCGGCTCTACCCGCGTGACAGTGACCCGCTTAATGGGTAAGCTGCGCCAGAAAGGGCTAATTCGCACCTACGGTGATAATCTACTTTGCCTTCCGGCTGAGGCAGTTGTTCGTAACCAAGCCTAGCAGCATCAAGCATCTACCGAATCGGGACGAAGCCAGCCCTCCGCAGGGATTCTTGCCCTTGAAGAGTCAATAGCAAGTTGGCATAGGCTTCTCCTGCTTGCTGGTCAATCTGTCCGTTTTGTTTAATAATCACAAACATTCTGCGGGTCAGCGGGTAATCTCCGGTTCTAAATGCTTCAAAGTTAAGCTGGTTGCGCTGCGCTGGACATTGGGATGGTGGAACCAGTGGTTCCCGATAGGGCAAAACCAGTTCATCTGGACGACGACCCAAGGCGATCGGCTTAATGGTGCATTGCCCCACAATTTCTGGAGCAGAGGCATAGTAAAGCCCACCAGGATCATTTGATAACTCACGGATCGCCAGAGTAGTGTTTGCAACGGGTTGAACAGAGTTACCGAACGGTTCACCCTCTAAGACGTTTTCCACAAAAAAATCAACCGTTCCACCATCGTCTAACCGTCGCGAATAGGGAGTAATGGGTAAGTTGGGGCCGCCCACTTCACTCCAATTGGTGATTTCTCCTGCGTAGATATCTTTCACCTGCTCCAGCGTCAACCCTGAAATTTCCAAGTCAGGATGAACGGCAAGGGCAATCCCTTCGATCGCCACCGGAACTTCTCGGAGGGTAAAGCCACGTTGCTCTGCCTCCTGATACTCTTCTGAACGCAGCGATCGGGAGGATTGGGCAAAGGCAAGCTGGTTGGCAAGCAACATCCGAATCCCCGCCGAGGAACCCGGTGTGCCCGTAACCGGATCGGTGTAGCGCAGTTGAAAATTGCTCCAAGCACGCTGGATTTCAGGGTCAACCTCTCCTCGAACGGGTGCCCAGGTTGTGCTGCCGCCATAGTTAAATAAACCCGACGGCACGTTAACCACGTCAGTAAAGTTTCGGGCGGTAAAGGATGCTTCAGGAGACGGAGATGGAGATCCAGAGGCACCGTTGGATAAGTCTGTTGTGGGATTAGGTTGGGCTGTTTCGCCACCTACTAGCCCACCTACATTGCCTCCTGTACGTTGAGTCAGCCACCAAACACTTCCACCAATCAGTCCGAGGGTAATGAGTAAGGAAATAATCAGCGCGGGTGCTTCATTTTTTTGGGCCATGCTGCCTCGCTACTGTACAGCGACAAAATCATAATCGAGACCTGCTCGACCGCCTGGTTCAACCACCACTAGCTGCATCGGTTGATTGCGATCCCCGGATGACAAAAACCGGATGATTCCGGTTGCTCCTTCTACTTCAAAATTTGGCTCTGAAAGGGCTTGTTGGATGCCTTGCCGACTTGGATCGCGGCTTAGCCCTTCAATTAAAACTTGAATGGCATCATAGGACATTGCTGTGCGCCAGTTGACATCTCCTCCCCAAAGATCGCGCGAATCAGAAACAAACTCTGATTGAGAATTAGACGAGATCACCCAGGGCACAGCAACCACCATCCCTTCAGCATCCCTCTGCCCGTCTTCTAAGACTCTAATGTTAAATAGGCTATCTCCTCCCAAAACAGGTCGATCGCCTCGGTTTTCCCGAATCACCTGCAAAGCTTGGTCTAAAGTTGGTGTATTTGTCGCCAAAACTAGAACTTCCGCACCTCGCTGTTCAGCTTGCTGGAGGGTTGACCGCGCATCAAACGAGGCATCAGATACATCAAACTCTTCAACAACCTGTCCCCCGCCCGTACTCAAAGCCGTAATGAACTGGTTTTTGAGGGACGTGCTATAGTCGCTGCCAGAGTTGTAATAGACTACAGCATTTTGTTCTTGCAGGTCGTCCACCATGTAGTTGGCCAGGGTAGAGGCTGTAAAGCGATCGTTGGGGACTGTCCGAAAAACGTAGTCTCCCAAGCTGGAAAGCTGCACCGAAGTGCTAGTTGGCGACACCATGACTAAGCCGCCCTGTTCGTAAATTTCTGCTCCCGCCAGGGATGCTTCACTGCCAAAGTGTCCCACCACCCCCAATACCGAAGAGTCATCCACTAGTGCGTTGGCAACCTCTTCAACCACCTCAGGCTCATTGTCATCGCTGACAATTACCACTCGCAGCGGCACACCATTAATTCCGCCCGCCTCATTGATCTCATTTTGGGCATGAGCCGCGCCGCGCAAAATCTCAAGGGCTGCGTTCTGAGAATTCTCGACGGGTACAGAAACCGCGATCGTGTATGACGGTTGATTGCCAATGCGGGCATTGTTGAGGTAGATCAGGGCTTCTGGATCGTTACGGTTTCGCCGCTCTTGGAAATGCTGTTCTAATTCAGCAACGGCTTGATCATAATCCCCATTTGCTAGGGCATTAACGCCAGCCTGCTTCTCGGCCGTTGCCCCTTCCGTCACCAGTAATCGTTCGCCTGCACTAAAACGATCGGAGAGTGACCGAGGGCGATTCGGTGTAGCAACATTGCCGTCCGGTTGGGTTGGATTTCCACTATCTACAACACCGCCAAAATTCAACCGATTGCCAAGCCACCAGATTAATCCAGCAATCAGGAAAATTGTAGCGAGTAAAGATAAGAGCAAAACAGGGGTTTCGTTTTTCTGTGTCATGGATAGCCTATGTGCAGTTGGAGATTACACCTATCCCAGATTAGCCTCTACAGGAGCCGAGAGAGCAGGTTGTAAATCAAGCGAAATACAATCGTGATGGCAACTGCCAGTAATGCTGTAAACCCTGCCGCAACCAAAACAAACCCAAACCTGCCGCCCATTGCCCCTGCCAGTGAAGCTGTCACTGCGGCATTGAACCCTGGAACTAGTAAAACAACAAGCAATGTGATGACGGCAACGATAACCAAATCGACTTTTTCAATCCAACGGCGGTTCTGGGCAAAAATAATTCCTCCCATCACCCCTAACAGAATAATCCAAAAAATCGGTGTGATCGCAGTTCCTAACAAACTTGCCAGGACGATCGCCACCAATCCTCCTTCAAAACCAGTGAAAGCCGCCCCCCCAATGACTTCCATCAGCGAGAAGGTTCGACGAGGTTGAGGGTTGGGAGGCGCAACCGGAGGAGGGACAATGGGATTGGGAGACGCAACCGGAGGAGGGGCAACGGGTGGAGGAAGAGGCGTAACCGGAGGAGGGGCAATGGGA
>PVWD01000289.1 GCA_003003615.1 filamentous cyanobacterium CCP2
AGAAGAATATCTTTACAGCGTGGTGGGGGCAGAAATGCCTGCGAGTTGGCATCTAGAAGCCTTAAAAGCTCAGGCAGTCGCAGCCCGCACCTACGTTTTATATCAACGGCAAAACAGCGCGAACGCCATTTTTGATGTGGGCAACACCACCCGTTGGCAGGTCTATGGCGGTGTGAATAAAGAAGCAGCCAGCACCCGTGCCGCAGTCGATGCCACCAGAGGACAGGTTCTCACCTACAACAGCCAACTGATTAATGCAGTTTTCCATGCCTGTGCGGGCGGCCACACTGAAAATGTAGAAGATGTGTGGTCGAACCCTTTGCCCTATTTGCGAGGCGTTCCCAGCCCCGATGCTGACATTAGCGATTGCCAATGGACACGCTCGTTTAATGCCCAGGAGTTTGCCCAAAAAATTGGCTATTCTGGCACGATTTCCAGCATTACCCCGGTCATTGACGATCGAGGGCGCGTCGCTTCTCTCCAAATTGAAGGCAGTGCAGGCACCATGACGATTAGTGGCAAAGAAGCCCGGAGTGCCTTGGAAATTCGGAGTACCCTGTTTACCTTGGAACCAGTCTTGAGCCGTGTGGCTGCTGCCGGAGGGAATATTCCGACTGTACCAAACAGCTTTAACCTAGTGGGGCGAGGCTATGGGCACGGCATTGGGCTGAGTCAGTGGGGAGCCAGAGTGTTTGCAGAACGGGGCTACCATTATCAGCAAATTCTGACCCATTACTATCAGGGTGTGGCACTGTCGGTCATTGAAGTGGTGGATTAACAGACTGATCTAAAGTTGCTCAGGAATGCAAATTCAATGCAATCTTGATTTCCAGAGGTAGGGGTTTAGCATTGCCAAACCCGCAGGACTTACGCAAGCTCTGTTTCATACCTCTAGGTTTAGCGTAAGGTGGGCAGTGCCCACCCTACAATTGAAGGTTTTGCGTAAGTCCTGACCCGTGTAAATGCAATTTTCCAGATTATTTAATTTACAATCCTAAAACGTTGCTTAGAGCAAGCTCCGCGCCTTCAGTTGAAGGTATCGATCGACCAGTTGTTCAGAAATATGGCTGGCAGGGGCATCCAGGATTAAAACGCCCTTTTGCTTGAGGGTAGCGAGGGCGACCTGGCGTTGGCTCAGCAAGTCGAGAGCGACAGCACGGGAATAGGTTGTGGGAATGTCGTGGGTGAGGGTGTGGGCTTGAAGATCCACCTGGGGGTCGCGGAGGGTGACGCAGAAGGGCAGATATTTTGGCGTGAGGCGGGTCATTGCCAGGAGGAGTTCCGCAGAGGCGGTTTTGTCGATCAGGTCGGTAATGAGGACGATGAGGGCGCGGCGCGTTTGCTGGCGGGTGATGGTGGTGACGGCTCCGAGGTAGTCTGGCTCTAGCAGTTCGGGTTGAACCGGAGTCAGGCATTCAATCAACGTGTTGAGTTGGGCTTGGCCTTGTTTGGGCGGAATCCAAAGGTGCATTTGCCGATCGAACACTCCCACTCCCACCCGATCGCCCCGGTTTAACCCTGCCAGTGCCAGGCATAGGGTTGCATTTAAGCCCCAATCAAACCGTGCCAACCCTTCCACCTGAGCCGTCATCAGCCGTCCTCGATCGAGCAAAATAATCAGCGTTTGCTCTCGTTCTGGCTCTAAAACTCGGAGTAAAGGTCGATCGCGCCGTGCCGTAGCCTTCCAGTCAATCAAACGGGGATCATCCCCAGTCCGGTATTCTCGCAGTTCGGTAAACTCCGTGCCCGTGCCCAGCCGCTTTGCCCGTCGGATATTGCCTGTGGTTTGCAGGGTGAGGCGTAAGGACAGAGCTTGTAAACCCATCAAGTCAGGATAAACTTCAACCTCTTGAAACTGTGGAATCCGGCGATCGTGCCATCCTAACCCCCAGGCTCCAAGTTGACGAACTTGAACCGCTCCCCAGGAGTAAACTCCTCGCTGGGATGGAAACACAGTGTAGGTTAGCTCTTGTTTGGTATTTGCAGGAAGAGTGGCTTGTAGGAAAGTGGGTTCAGCCTGAAACGCTTGAGGATAGTGATCGCGAATTTGCAAAACAACGGGGCGATCGGCAGACTGAACGGTAATCTGAATGGGGTTTGTTCGCCCAATGGAAAGGCGGTGGAGCGGTTGTCGGGTGATTTCAACAACATGGGAACGAACCCGGTAACTGTCCAATGCAGCCAACCCCAACACCACGCCATCCCAAACCAGCGTCAGGAATAGGGCAATCCACAACCACGATAGGCGATCGGGTTCACTGCCAAACAGGGCAACCCCCAGCCCAAGGCCAGTACCGAGCAAAAGCAGTTGATAGACTCGCTGAGAGGGAAGCATTAAGAATCAAAAATGAAATTTTGCCAGGACAAAAACTAGTAATCCGTCAATTCTAGTTCAGCAGGGTGGATTTGCCGCCTTTCAACCCTGACTTTCGTTTCTGTCTACCAGGTTTTTAGGAACCCGCAAATCTTTACTAAAGCTGAGACAGAGCCACTGATTCTAAATTAGCGATTAGGATCAAAAATGCTGTGTCGTTTTAGCTTGTTGCTCCCATGACGAACCGCCTCGCCCAAGCCCAAAGCCTCTACCTGCGAAAACACGCCGAAAACCCGATCGATTGGTGGATGTGGTGTGATGAAGCCCTCGAAAAAGCGAAACAAGAAAATAAGCCAATTTTTCTGTCAATCGGCTACTCTAGCTGCCACTGGTGTACGGTCATGGAAGGGGAAGCTTTTTCCGATCCGGCCATTGCTGAATACATGAATGCAAACTTTGTGCCAGTTAAGGTCGATCGCGAGGAACGTCCAGACCTGGATAGCATTTATATGCAGGCCCTCCAACTGATGACCGGACAAGGCGGCTGGCCCCTTAATGTGTTTTTGTCCCCAGACGATCGGGTGCCTTTTTATGGCGGAACCTATTTTCCCTTAGAACCCAAGTATGGGCGACCCAGTTTCCTCCAGGTTTTGCAGGCCATTCGCCGCTTCTACGACATGGAAACGGAAAAAATGGACAACATCAAGGGCGAAATTCTGGGACGGCTTCAGCAAGGGGCGATCGGCCAGATGAATCGCAGCGAGTTAACCGACGATTTGCTGCGTTTAGGGCTGGAATATAGCACCGGCATTTTGGCCACCAAAGGGATGGGGCCTAGCTTTCCCATGATTCCCTATGCCAACACAGCCCTCCGCGCCAAACGGTTTGCCTATTCAGATGCTAAATACGATGCGGCGACCACCTGCCAACAGCGCGGTTTGGCTCTGGCCCTGGGCGGCATTTATGACCATGTGGGCGGCGGCTTCCATCGCTACACCGTTGACCACACCTGGACAGTCCCCCATTTTGAAAAAATGCTCTACGACAATGGGCAAATTGTGGAATATTTAGCTGATTTAATGGCATCTGGGGAACCAGAACAAGCCTTTGAGCGGGCGATCGACCTGACAGTGGTTTGGCTAAAGCGGGAAATGACGGCTCCGGATGGCTATTTTTATGCAGCGCAGGATGCTGATAGCTTCATTACCCCCAGCGATGTGGAGCCAGAGGAAGGGGCTTTCTACGTGTGGAGCTACCGAGAGTTGCAAACCCATCTGACTCCCGAAGAGATCAACATCCTATCAGAGTATTTCACGGTGACAGAAACCGGCAACTTTGAAGGCAAAAATGTGCTTCAGCGGCGCACTGCTGAGGAAATGGGTGGAGAGGCGATCGAGAATATTTTGGCGAAACTCTTTAGCTTGCGCTATGGAGAAGCGGCGATCGAAACTTTTCCACCAGCTCGCAACAACCAGGATGCTAAAACGATGAATTGGGCAGGCCGCATTCCTCCAGTTACAGATACCAAAATGATTGTGGCGTGGAACAGCTTGATGATTTCTGGATTGGCCCGCGCCGCCACCGTGATGCAACAACCCGAATACTTTACCCTGGCCGCCACTGCCGCCCAATTCATCCTGGAACACCAGTGGGTGGAAGGACGGTTCCATCGGCTGAATTATGACGGTCAGGCAAGGGTGTTGGCGCAGTCTGAAGATTACGCGCTGTTTATTAAGGCGTTGCTGGATTTAGAGCAAGCGGGGAATCGGGAGTCGGGAGTCGGGAGTCGGGGGGGCAAGGAGTGGTTGCGGGAAGCGGTGCGGGTGCAGGAAGAGTTTGATGAGTTTTTGTGGAGTGTAGAGTTGGGTGGATACTATAATACCGATGCCCGATCGGATCTGGTGGTGAGAGAACGCAGCTTTGAGGATAATGCGACTCCTTCAGCAAACGGTGTGGCTGTAACAAACTTGGTGCGATTGTTTTTGCTCACCGAAGAATTGGAATACCTCGATCGGGCTGAACAAACGTTGCAGTCCTTTAGTCAGGTGATGCAACAAGCCCCCCAAGCCTGCCCGACTTTGTTTGCTGCCTTGGACTGGTTCCGCAATGCCACGCTGATTCGCACGGGGGCAGAGCAGATTGCTGAATTGAGCCGCCAGTATCTCCCAACGGCCGTATGGCGATCGGAGTTAGATCTGCCAAATGGGGCGATCGGCTTGGTGTGTCAGGGGCTTAGCTGTAAAGAGCCTGCCCGATCAATTGACCAGCTTCAGGCGCAGTTGCATCAAAGTTTAGTGCGATCGGCTTAATTCGATCGGCTTCAACATCGCCAATTTTTAACAGCTACAGCGGAAAATCCTCTTCAAAGCGGGTGCGGGTCAGGGGTTGCTCAACCAAAATTCCTTCACCGCCCAACACTTCTAACGGTTCTCCTTCCACTGAAATCCAAACCGGAGCCTCTGGATCAAGCGTCGTTGCGGTGTAAACAACCTGCGCTAACCTGCCCACCATTGAAGCACTGCCGCCCCCAGTGGTGAATTCTTCTGATAGGTTCACATGAACCCCATCCTCTTGAATGTCCAACGTTTCCAGAGTCGTTCCAGGGGGAATGGTAGAGGTCAGGTCTGGATCGGATGATCCTTCCAGCATCGTTTCAAAGGCGGCTGTGAGAATGGTTTCGGGTTGTTCCCCTTCTACCGTAACCGGAGTAGCTGCGGGTTCAATGCTTGTTTCACCCAGTCTGAGCCAATAGACCTGAACCGTTTGCTCTGGCAGGTTTGCCCCTGTGGTGGGTGATTCAGTGGCAGGAGTTTGAGAGGTCGTTGCGTCTTCTTCGAGCGTGGTTGAAGTTGGGGCGGAGGTTAAGGATTGCCACGTCCACCATGCGGCACCACCGCCAGCAAGCAGCACCACCCCTGCAAGCCCAGCCAAAACCCCCAATGGCATGAACCGCGAGGAACGGGGACGCTGGGTGGGTTGGTCAGAGTCGATCGGCTGATGATTTCGCATGGGGGTTCTCCGAAGGCAGTTTTAGAGTTTGAATTTTGAATTTTAGAGTTTAGCGTTTGGGCTGGTTTATTTTAGTGGAGATAACAGGATGCGGTGTTAGAAGTTGAGGTTAGCATCTGGGGCCACCTGGACGAAGCTGGCCAGGGAAAGTTCATCCTCAACTATTTCTAATTTTAAAACTCGTGCGGTGATGCCAGAAGCTTCTAAATTTCCCAGGTCAAGCTGTTGGTTGATGCCCAGGAGGAAAAAGTCAATGAGTTGGGTGGGTAGAGGGCTGCCGTTGATGTCGGCGGATGGGTCAACCAGACGAAGCTGCCGTCCGGCGATGATTTCTAGTCCTGACTCGATGGTAATCAAGTTTTGCTCACCGGATTGCTGTCCTTGCAGCGTTACCTGAAACTGCACCCGATCGTTTCCTAAAAAGTTAATTTCTGGGCGAACCAGATCATACGGCTCAGCATTGATTCCACCCAAAGCCCCTAGGTTAATGCCTTGTAGCTGCTGGGCGACGGCTTCAGACTGAAGGGTCTGGTTAATATCTGCTTCTGTTAAAACTAGCCGAACTGCCGCCTGTAAGGGTGCTTCTAGCTGGGGTGTGCCTGCCCTCAAGCTACCTGCATCTAAAACGATCGCATCGGTTTCTATTTCCAAAACCGCAATCCGCAAATCTTCAGTGGGGTACAATCCCCGTCCGGCAATTCGCACCCGATCGACCCGTCCCTGCGCCAACCGATAGCTCGGTGTATTGTCAATCCGCACGGCCAAATCTTCCACATCGGCAAGCTGATTGCGAATCGCATTTTCGGCAACGCGATCGACCACAAACCCCACCGGAGAAACAATTCCCAGCAAGGCCGAGAGCAGGATGGTTAAAAATTCCATAACTTACAACTCCTATCACGCCAGTTCTGCCGCCACACCCTCATTGAGCAGCCCCGCTTTTGACCTTCACCCGTTGAACCACCGTACTGTAGCTGCCATCCGGGTATAGATTTATTAAGCGAAAGCCAGGATTTTCAGAACCGATCGTCAATTTAGCTTGAAGTGGCTCAAATTGGATGCAGGTGGAGGGTGTTCCTAAATAGGTAATGCCGTTGCGGAGTTGGGCAAATTCTTGGTGGATATGTCCAAACAGAACCAGCTTGACCTGGGGATGGCGATCGAGAATGGCAAACAGCGCATCGGAGTTTTTTAAGCCAATTTCGTCCATCCAGGCAGAACCAATGACCAAAGGCGGATGGTGCAGTGCCACTAAGGTGGGGCGATCGGTCTGAAGCTGTTGCTCCAGGTCAGCTAAAGCTTCAGAGGATAATTCTCCTTCAACATGACCCGCGATCGATGAAGTGAGCAGAATCAATTGCCACTCACCCGCCTGAATGAATTTTTGGGGAGAAGCTGGAGGAATGGACAACACCTTTTCCATCGTGTCGATGCGATCGTGGTTGCCCGGAATCCAGTAGGTGGGAATGTTTAGGGCTGCCACCTGGGTTTGCAGATGGTGATAGGATTCGGGGGTTTCGTCCTGGGAGAGGTCGCCCGTTAGCAGCAGGAGATTGGGTTTGGGGTTGACCTGCTTTAGCTCTTGGAGAACGGCTTGGAGCGATCGAGCCGTGACACACCCCATCATTGCCTGGGCTTCATCGGCAAATAGGTGCGTATCAGTGATTTGAGCCACAACAAAGGAAGAAGATTTAGCCATAGGATTCTCTAAATTGGCACTACCATTATCGTCTGGGTGGTTCAAACAATCTTTTAACGGATTCCTTGGTCAGCGTTACCAGGGTAAACACTCCCAAAATGGTGCCAAAGGGCATAAAGATACAGGACACTGCTGCAATCACCAAGCAACAAGTGTAATGCTTTCGCTGGGCCAAAAACCGTGCAGCGAAGAAAAGGCTGATTGCAAACAACCAGCCCACCAGGATAAAAAACACCGCAAAAATAATAAACCCCCAACCTAAGTACCGGGAATCTGGCGTGGATGTTTCAAATTCTCCTGAAACGATCGCCACTCCAATAATTAAATGAACGATCGGCAGGCACGAAAAAATTGCAGTAATACCGCACAATACATAATGAAAAATGGATAACAGCCGGAGATGGTCTAGATCGCGCTGTGTGGCCGCAGAACCATTCGTCATAACCCGAACATCCTTATCCATGCCCAAAGGATGGATTATAGATGAAATTGTCGATCGTGGAGGGCATTATTGCCAAATTCTGGCTTGAACGGACGTTTGAGCATTCTCCTCAGTTAGCTTTTTACCTTGAATTGCCAAAACTGAACAATGCGCGTGATGCACAACATAATTGCTAACGCTGCCCATCAACAGTTCGCTGAAGCCCGAATAACCGCGCCGCCCCATCACAATCAGATCGGCTCCCCAATCTTCGGCAATGGTGCAAATCACCTGGCCTGGAGTGCCAATATTTTGAGTGAATTCCGTCTCAACCCCAGCTAAAGCAGCCCGTTGAGCATAATCTTGGAGCATCGTAATTCCCTGCTCTGTGGCGGCTTCCCACTGTTCCTGATACCGCTGGGTCAGTTCATCACTGACGATCGGATAGTAATGAATCAACATGCTGGGCGGGATTAAGTTTCCTTGGGTGTCGCCCGACAAGACATGCACCAACATCATTGCAGACTGATTCGCCCTAGCTAAATGCAAGGCTTCCTCAAAAGCAGTGTCACTAATGGCAGAACCGTCTACTGCAACCAGAATTTTCTGAAACATAATGGTGTCTCCTCCAGTGCGATCGGTATCGGTGTAGCGAGGTTAAAGTTTTGGGGGTGCGAAATACCCATTGCCGATAAGTGAATGTAGCGTTTTCCTATACTTTGATTATGGAAAAACAATTTGAGAAAGTTGTGAGGCTTGCTTCACCGTTGTCTCGCTAAAATCAAAAACGTAACCTTGTTCACCTCGTTCGTTGATCGCACTGTGCCAGAAGAAACTCCCCCAAACCCCAACATTGAACCCATGAGCCGCATTCAAATCCTGACGGCAATGGGCGTTACAGCAATTATTCTGTTGATTGTGGCGCGGTTATGGTTAGCTTTAGATTCTGCGGCCAGGATG
>PVWD01000290.1 GCA_003003615.1 filamentous cyanobacterium CCP2
AATGAGTGTATTTCTTGTGATGATGCCCTTGGTTGGTTCGCTCATTGTGGCTTATTCATCTGAAAACTGCTGTAAGTCCACCTTCTCATCTATTCAGGATGGATTCAGATATTCTGCGATCGATCGATGGAGGTTAACGGTTGCGTAACCGCTTGAATCACACTGCGAACATTCCCTAAACAGCAAAACCCTTGAGGGTTATTGACTTCACAACCACAGCGTTTAGCTTTGATATGAGCCGTAATCGAAGCGATCGCACGGCTCTTACCCTCTCTCTCGATTTCCTCTTGAATTCGCTGGCGGCTCCAGCCAAAACAGTAACAAACGGGAACAGCATCCCTTTGATCTTTCTGAAACACAGAGACTTTCACATTAGCCGTCGTAAATTCCTGTCCCAATTCTGAAAAATAGACAATTGGACAATCAGTATGAGTACAGAAAAAATATGGCTGCTGTGGGTCTAGCTGTTCCAATGCGACAGGCTGAAGCAAGCTTTTGAGCGTAATGAGTTTAACAGGTTTCCCCTTGCTGCCATCACGAGGGCAAACCGATTGGTTAGAAGGTGTGGAAATGTCTGGAGTTGAACAACAATCGTGCATCTTACAATCCTTTTGATTTCCTAATTTTTGCATTGGCAATGGCGGCGATAGCGCCAGTAGGAGAGAATCGACAGCCCAATCATTGCACCTAGAGCAGGCAGCAAAACATAATCGAGATAGCCAATCCATGACTTAAACCAATCACTCCTAACCCAATCACCAAGATTGGAGTGAAGCAACAGAGTGCAATGATGGCTGTTCCAGTCAGGCTAGCAATTAGGGCTGTTTTAGGTTTCACGGTTTTCTACAATGTCACTGGTTTCGATCGATCGCTCAATTAAGCCACAAACGATCCCGTTGCAATCGGTTTCAGTTGGGGCAGCCGATGCATCCGCAAGCGACGCTTCAATCTGCTCATATCGACTGGCTAAGTCTTGGCGAAACGCTAGCATCTCTTGAATCCGCTGGTCTAATTCTTCGAGGTGTTGCTTTACCATGTGTTTGAGATTGACACAGGGAGGCGTTCCACTGCCCCTAATCTCGATCAATTGTTTGATTTCATCCAGCGATAGCCCAAACTGCTTCGCTTTTTGAATAAAGTGCAACCGTTCTTCGTCCTCTGCGGCATACAGGCGATAGTGCGATGCGGTTCGTCTGGGTGGATTCAGCAGTCCCAGCCGCTCATAATATCGAATCGTTTGGGCAGGCAGATGCACTCTCTGGCTCAATTCACCGATTAATAACCCATTATTTGATCCTTTATTCATAATCGTGTTCCTGCTTTTAGCAGGAGAGAGACTCTCCCTCCTGCGTTTCTGTTCTAAGGCAAGGGGCTATTTTTGCCCAATGCCAGCCGCTACCAAGGCTTCACGAGAGATCGGCTGCTGGTTTTGGCAACACTCGGCTAGCTTCCCATTCACCACCACTGCCGGAACTCGATGAATCCCGTATTGAGTTGCTTTTTCCAGGCTTTCAGGGATTGAATTGCCTTCCTGCAAATCCCACACCTGAATATCACAGTTCTCACACGAAAGCGATCGCACCAATTTGAGGGTTTCGTCGCATAGCGGGCAACCTGCCGTAAAGACTTCTACTAGACGTTTAGCCATTTCCAAATGTCTCCTTTTAGTGCTGGCTCTAGCGTAAACCTTATACCTGGCTTCAATGTCAAGGGGTAACTGTAGGGGTTGCTGTCAGTTGGCTTCTATTTCACCGTAATTTTATTTTCTTGCATTTAGATTGTAGATATAGGAACGCTATAGCTATTGGGCTTGACTGTCTAGTCAACTGGAGTGTTTAGAGTCGTAGACAGAGTACGAAAATCTCTAGCTGATTGTAATTTCAGTGAGGTTAGAAATCATTATGAAACTTAGTCGTCGTCATCTTCTGGCTCTTAGTGCGGCTAGTGCGGGTGGCGTTTTACTCTCTCGTTGGGTGATTGGACGGAATCAACCTTCACAAGCTGTAGTTCTCTCCCCTGATCTATATAAAAGCAAGGATGGCTTGCTAGAGCTAGATTTGGAAGCAGGCAACCATTCTTTGATAGTGGGCGATCGCCAAGCGCAACTTTTGAGTTTCAATGGTCGGTTTCCGGCTCCACGATTAGAGGCAAAGCCAGGAGACACAATACGAATTCACTTCACCAATAAACTCTCGCAACCGACAAATCTTCACTATCACGGGCTACACATCACCCCAACTGGAAATGCAGATAACGTATTTTTGAACATTCCGCCCAATGAACGTTTGACATACGAATTCACCATTCCACAAGATCATCCTGCCGGAACGTTTTGGTATCACCCTCATCATCACGGGAACGTTGCGGAACAAGTTTTTGGTGGGTTAGCAGGTCTCTTTATTGTGCGAGGAGATTTAGATGAAATTCCAGAGGTAAAAGCTGCTCAAGAGGAATTTCTCATTTTGAAAGACTTTGATCTCGATGCCAATGGGCGAATTAATCCTCCGCATCACATGGCATTGATGATGGGGCGGGAAGGCTCGTTGATCACGGTGAATGGACAGGTTAACCCTACACTCTCCATGACTTCTGGTGGCTTATTGCGTCTGCGACTACTGAATGCCTCCCCATCTCGTTTTTATCGTTTGGCGTTAGAAGATTATCCTTTTTACCTGATTGCCACTGATGGAGGGGCGATCGCAGAACCTGTTGAACTAACTGAACTCTTGCTAGCGCCTGGAGAACGGGCTGAGGTTTTAGTTAAAGGCGATCGCGCTCTTGGAGAATATCAATTGCTCAATCTTCCTTACGATCGCGGTGGTATGGGCATGATGGGGGATGGCATGATGATGCCAGGCAGGAGTGGAATGGGAGGCATGATGCATCACACGACTCAATCTCAATCATCGCAGCCGTTAGCGACCATTACTTATCAAGGTTCTACAAATCCCCTACCCTTACCAAAAACGTTGGCTGACGTGGAAGTGTTGCCAGAATCAAATCAGATCCGTCGCATTGAGCTGTCAATGGCAGTGGGCATGGGCAGTGGTATGGCATTTCTCTTCAATGGCAAAACCTTTGATCCACAGCGAATTGATGCAGACGTAAAGCTTGGTACGGTAGAAGATTGGGAATTGGTTAATGTTGATCCCGATCGGATGGATCACCCCTTTCACTTGCATGTCAATTCATTTCAGGTGATGTCTCGTAACGGTCAACCCGCACCTTATCGCGCCTGGAAAGATACTGTGCTAGTCAAAGGTGCAGAAACGGTGCGGATTCGGATTCCGTTTAGAGATTTTGTGGGAAAGACTGTCTATCATTGTCACATTCTCGATCACGAAGATTTAGGCATGATGGGGCTTTTAGAAATTGAGGCATAGCTAAAATCTTCTATTCCAACTTCACTCGCCGTAGCAACATCGCGTTGATTGCAACCACAACCGTAGAGACACTCATAAACAAAGCACCAACTGCTGGGGAAAGTAGAATTCCTAATGGATAGGCAACTCCAGCAGCAAGGGGAATGCCAATGACGTTGTAGCCCGTTGCCCAAAACAGGTTTTGAATCATTTTGTTGTAAGTTGCTTTTGCCAACTTCAGGGCATAGGTCGCATCTAGTGGGTTACTTTTCACCAGTACCAGATCCGCAGACTCGATCGCCACATTTGTTCCTGCACCGATCGCAATTCCTAAATCAGATTCAAACAAGGCAGGGGCATCATTAATGCCATCACCGACAAATGCGGTGGGTTGTTCTGACTTTAACCGCCGTACTAACGCCGCCTTATCTTGAGGTAGAACACGGGCATAATAGCGATCGATTCCCAGTTGCTCTGCAACCGTCTTTGCGACTGCCTCTGCATCTCCGGTAATCATCACCACCTGCACATCCATTTTTTGCAATCGTTGTACTGCGATACGGGCTTGTTCACGAACCTGGTCAGCTAGTCCAAACAGAGCAAGCACCTGCTGGTCATCGAGTAACACAATCGCACTTTCTCCTTGTGATTCTGCTGTCTTCAGTCCTTCTCGAATTGAATTTGAGACAGTTAATCCCAATTCTTCTGCCCATTCGGGTCGCCCGACGCGGTAGCGTTTACCGTTTACCGTTCCCTCAACACCTTTGCCCGCAACCGCTTGAAACTCGCTCCCTTTTGGTAATTCCAACTGTCGTTTGTTGGCTTCCTGTACAATCGCTTGTGCCAGAGGATGCTCTGATAGGGATTCTAGGGCTGCTGCGATCGCCAAAGCCTCTGTCTCGTCAATTCCTTCGGTGAACGTGTGCTGTACGCCAAATCGTCCCTCTGTGAGCGTGCCCGTTTTATCAAAGGCGATCGCTCGAATATTCCGCGCCCGTTCAAATGCTTCTCGTTTACGAACTAAAATGCCATGTTTGGCGGACATCGATGTGGCATTTACTAAAACTAGAGGAATTGCTAAGCCCAGTGCATGGGGACAGGTAATGACCAATACTGTCACTGCCCGATTAATCGCAAACGTAAGGGCTGGACCAACTGCCAACCAAACGACAAACGTTAAGGTTCCAATCCCGATAGCAGTCAAGGTAAGCCAGTAAGCCAGTTGATCTGCTAACGCCTGATATCGGCTCCTAGAGGTTTGAGCCTCTTCTACCAGGCGCATAATCTGACTTAATGTAGTTTGTTCTCCAGTGCGGGTCACTCTTACAGTTAGTGCACCTTCACCATTAACAGCTCCTGCAACCACCTCATCCCCAACCTGTTTTGTCACTGGACGAGATTCTCCTGTCAAAAAGGCTTCGTTGACGCTGGAACCACCTTCAATTACCTCACCATCTATTGGAATTTGTTCACCAGGACGAATCAAAATTGCGTCATTTTCACCCAGTTCACTTACCGAAACATCTTCAATACGTCCATTCACCAAGCGATGAGCAACAGAAGGGACTAGATCGGCTAAATGCTCTAAAGCACGACTGGCTCCTTGCACCGATGCCATCTCAATCCAATGCCCTAAGAGCATCACATCGACCAGCGTTGCCAGTTCCCAGTAGAAGGGTTCTCCCTCTAATCCGAAAGTAACCGCCACGCTGTAAACAAATGCTACGGTGATCGCTAGCGCAATCAGCGTCATCATTCCAATCTGGCTGCGTAGCTCGTACCAGGCTCCTTTGAGGAAAATCCAACCTCCATAGAAGTAGATGATGGTGCTCAGTATTGGACTAACCCAAGCAACACCCGGAAACTCGACAGCTTGATAGCCGAACCACATTTGAAGGTGAGATGCAAAGTAAAGAATGGGCAGGGTCAGCAGCAAACAGATAAAGAAGCGACGTTTGAAGATTTCTGGGTTATGACCTGCGTGCTTATCGTGACCCATGTGGTTACCATGTCCCGCATGGTGATCTCGTGCGGATGCAAGCTGTTGCTGGTGTTCATAATGCCCAACATACTCTTCTGTCTGCTGAGGCTGATGATGCCTCACATGGGAGCTAGAATTTTGATGCCCGTGCTCGTGGTTGTGCTGCATGGAAGCCCCCTGTAAATGCTAGGAGTGTAATGCGAGACCAGATATCACTACCTGAGACGGAAGTACCTTTTGCCATAGCAATGTTTCTTCTACTTCTCAATTCGCACATAAAAGTGAAACAGGAATGAAATTTCTAGGGTTGTTTATAATTCGTTATTCTTAAATCGCTTTGTTGCTTTCATTTTGATCTGATATTCCCTTGCTGGAATAGAGGCGCTGCATCTTAGCCGAACCACTAGCAGAGGATATTTTGCGCCGAAATTTCATCCTGGTTTTATATTTACCTGCAATACTGCTCCTGAAGTTTTGTTAAAACCTTCACCTGTATCATTTTCCCTGCTCTAGGAGATGCCAATGGCTCTTACTCTGAAACACGCCGGTTTGCTACCGAGCAGTCGCATAGCGGGCACATGTCTCACCCTACTGCTACTGACAACTTCGGTCAGAGTACTGGCTCATACTGGGCATGGTGATGAATTCAATCAGAACCAGTCATCTCAACCAGCAGGAGCGATCGCAGTAGACAGCACAACAGCAGAGCAGATTGGGTTGAAAGTAGAACCTGTCACTCGTCAATCTCTAGCATTTGGCGTACAGGCAACTGGACAGATTGAAGCCTCCCCCAGTCGCAGAGTAGAGGTGACAAACCCTGTGGGTGGAACGGTGGTCAAGTTGCTTGTGGAACCAGGAGACGGGGTTGAAGCAGGACAAGCTCTAGCTGTGATTACCAGTGGGGAACTGGCAGAACTGCGCGTTACAGCGCTAGAAAATTCCGCAGAGCGACAAGGGGATGTGCAACAGGCTGAAGCCAACTTGCGGTTGGCTCAACAAAGCTATGAAAGACAACAGCAAATTGCTCAAACTGCCATTGACCAGGCAAGGACGGAACTGAGAGTTGCTCAAGAGCAGTACGATCGGGATAAAGAACTCGCAGAGCAAGGAGCCATCCCCAGACGGGAATTTTTGGAGTCAGAAGCACATTTAGCATCAGCACGACAAGCAGTGACGGAGGCTGAAAGTCGATTAGCAGTGTTGGAAGCCCGAACTGAGGTAGAACGCGCTCAAACTGCCCTTCAGGTGGCTCAATCTCGTGCTCAACTGAGTGCAGGAACATATCAAACTCGATTACAACAACTTGGTGCAGAAGCCAATCCAGACGGCACGATTACGATTAGAGCACCGATTTCAGGGACGATCGCCGATCGTACTGTCACATTAGGACAATCGGTACAAGATGCAGGCGCAACGTTGATGTCGATTGTAGACGATCGCACTGTGCTAGCCACTGCCAACATTTACGAAAAAGATTTGAATCAGGTTTCTCAAGGTCAGCGAGTGCGGGTTACAGTGTCGAGCTTGCCGAATCAAATTTTTGAAGGACGCATCACAACAATTGGATCGGTCGTAGAAGGAGAGAACCGAGTGGTGCCTGTAAAGGCAGAGTTAGACAACGGGGATGGCATACTCAAACCGGGAATGTTTGCCGAATTGGAAGTGCTAACCGATCGCACTCCTGAGCCCGTTGTTGCGATTCCTCAATCAGCGATCGTTGAGGCAAATGGTCAGCCACTTGTTTTTGTCCAAAACGGTAATACATTTCAACCCGTTGAAGTAGTGCTGGGTCGTCAAGCGGGGAATTTAGTGGAGATAGAGAGTGGATTGTTTGAAGGCGATCGCGTCGTCACCCAACGCGCCAATCAACTTTATGCCCAATCCTTGCGAGGTGGCTCTGCTGAACCAGAGGAAGCAGAAGCAACGGAAGTGACAGAAGCAAGCGGCGCTGGTAGAACATTGCCCTGGTGGATTTTGCTGCCAGGGAGTGGGGCACTGGCGATCGGTACGTTTGCAGCAGGTGCTTTCTGGTCAAATCGCCGCAGCCGCAAACAACTGGCTGCAACCCTCAATTCATTAGAACACCTCGACGATCAGCACAATGGACATCACAGTGTGAGCAAAGCGAATCACGAGGCTGCTCTCCTCTCGGCAGATGCTCAGCAACCAGATTCTGAAGTGTAAACGCTGTCCCAAATTTGGTAGCAGTGCCCAATTCAACAGCCTATTTGACACAAAGGATGGCTTTGAATTGACAGGGGAACTAATAGTGCCAAAGCGATTAGAGATAAACTTGGTATGCTTAACGCGATTCTAAAATGGTCGATCGTCCAACGATGGTTAGTGGTGATTGGAGCGGTAATCGTCACCGTTTTAGGCACCTACAATCTCACAAAGATGCCGCTGGATGTGTTTCCTGACTTTGCGCCACCGCAAGTCGAGATCCAAACTGAAGCTCCAGGATTGGCTCCTGAAGAAGTAGAGTCATTGATTACGCTACCCATCGAAAGTGCGGTGAATGGTACTCCTGGTGTAGAGACGGTGCGATCGTCTTCTGCGGTGAGCATCTCAGTGGTTAGGGTCATTTTCAATTGGGGAACTGATGTTTATCGCGCTAGGCAGCTAGTCACAGAACGATTGCAGCAAGTACAGGAGAAGTTACCAGAGGGAGTCGGAACCCCGCAGATTTCTCCGGTTTCATCTCCGATTGGCACGGTCTTAATGTATGCCTTTACCGCCGAAACAACTCCACTAATGGACGTGCGACGATTGGTGGATCGAGATGTCACAAACCGATTGCTGGCAGTTCCAGGGGTGTCTCAGGTGATTGCTTACGGTGGGGATGTACGGCAGTATCAAGTCTTAGTTGATCCAGCAAAGCTGACTGCTTTTAATGTCTCGTTGCAAGAGGTGACAGAAGCTGCGGAAGCCGCTAACGTCAATGCTGCTGGAGGGTTCCTGACCTGTCTCTTATACACATCT
>PVWD01000291.1 GCA_003003615.1 filamentous cyanobacterium CCP2
TCTCACCACCCATCGCTTGGGGGGAACAACTGGAACTGTTAGAAAAAACCATCTTGAAACGCCGATCGACCCGTGCCTACAGTGGCGAAAACCTGTCCCGCGATGAACTGAATGCCTTGATAGATTTCACCTATCATCCTCAAAACTATATTGACCAGGGACTCGATCGCACCCCCGACTATTTTGATTTGAACCTCATTGAAACCTTTGTTGCGGTGTCTGGGGTTGATGGCTTGGAAGAAGGCTGTTACTATTACGCTCCCAAAGCCAACGAGCTACGCCAAATGCGGTTTAAAAACTTCCGCCGACAGCTCCATCGCCTTTGTTTAGGGCAAAACCTGGGGCGAGATGCGGCTGCCGTTCTGTTCCACACGGCCGATCTGGTTAAGGCGGTGGCGAAGTATGGCGATCGGGCTTACCGATACCTGCATATGGATGCTGGACATTTGGGGCAACGGCTCAACCTGGCTGCGATTCGCTTAGGGTTGGGGGTGAGCGGCATTGGCGGCTTTTTTGACGATGAAGTGAACGAGGTGTTGGGCATTCCAGCCGATGAAGCGGTGCTGTATATTACAACGCTAGGGCGACCGAAGTAAGCGATCGTTCCACTGGCAATTCCACTGGCAGGCAAGATGCCTACGCTACGAATGACCTGATTAAATTCTTAAGTTCCATCTTTAAGAGCTTAAAATTGAGTGTGTCTACTATCCTAATTGCAACTCTCGATCGCAACTTATGATTGCAGTCCCAGGTTCGCTCACGCTAGACGATTTCTTAAGGCTGCCCTCCATTGAAGAGTCGCCCGCTTGGGAATTTATTGACGGGAATGTGATTCAAAAGCCAATGCCAGGAGGGAAACACAGCCGCTTGCAATTGCGCCTTGCTTCTGCCATCAACACCGCCACCTCAAACTATGAAGCTTTACCAGAACTACGCTGTACCTTTGGAGGGCGATCGATTGTTCCAGATCTGGTGGTTGTGTCCAATGCACAAATTCCAGTTGATGCGAATGGAGAAATCATCAGTACGGGAATTGAGTTTGCTCCACCCTGGATCATTGAAATTTTATCGCCAGAGCAGAACCAAACGAAGGTAACGCGCAAAATTTTACACAGTTTGCGGCATGGGGCACAGATGGGCTGGTTGATAGACCCCGATGAGCGGGTTGTGTTGGTGTATCAATGCGATCGGCTGCCGGACGAGTTTGCCGGAGATGCCCTACTGCCCTGTATTAAGGAGATCACCCTGCCACTCACGGTAGAAGAGATGTTTAGTTGGTTGAAGGTTGGTCGATCGGTTGTGAATTGAGGCTGGCAAAAGATTCTGACGATCGAGCGGCAACGATATCCATATACGTTTCTCTCGGTTCTCTACATACGTTGAATGTTGGTAATTTCTGCCAGTTGCAGTATAGTTGGTTCGCTAATCGTTGGCTTACTAAAGGGCAAACGCACACCGGAATTGTGATTTCATCACAAGCTTATTCAGTCGGTGAACAACTGCGAAGAACTTTAAAGCTCATTGAAATTAAATCTGCTGAAGCAATGGTAGATCAATTAGTGTTCCTGAGTGCTTATGCTGTAAATGACTAATCACTGCCCAGAGGTTTCACCGTGACTCAAAGTTCATCCTCTCCAATCAATCAAGCGACTTCCCGCGATGAACTACGAGAACTGGTTCGATCGCAGCTTGAAATGCTGTTGCGCCAGGGAAACTATGAGGGGGCGAAATCTTTGCTGGTTCCGGTGCAGTCGCCCGACATTGCAGAAGCCATCGCCGGACTGCCAGAAGCCTTGCAGGGAATTGCCTTTCGGCTGTTGTCTAAGGGGCGATCGATTGAAGTATTTGAATACTTGGACACCGACACTCAGGAAAACCTGCTGGCAGAATTCAAGCGGCAAGAATTTCGCGAAATTGTTGATAAAATGTCGCCAGACGATCGGGCCCGTTTGTTTGATGAACTGCCGGCCACAGTGGTCACGCGCCTATTGGATCAGTTAAGCTCGGAAGAACGACGGGCCACCGCTTTGCTGTTGGGGTATAAGCCTGGCACTGCCGGACGAATCATGACCCCGGAATATATTGCTCTAAAGCAGGATTTGACGATCGAGCAAGCTTTTCAACAAATTCGGCGGCAGGCTCACATTGCTGAAACCATTTACCACCTCTACGTCACAGAAGCCGATCGTCGGTTGCTGGGCATTCTTTCTCTGCGGGATCTTGTCACAGCCCAGCCAGAGCAATCCATTGAAGACATCATGACCCGTGAAGTCGTTTCAGTACATACTGACACCGATCAGGAAGAAGTGGCGCAAATCATTCAACGGTACGACTTTATTACCGTTCCCGTTGTGGACACCGAAG
The DNA here is from genome assembly GCA_003003615.1 of filamentous cyanobacterium CCP2. Taxonomy (GTDB): domain Bacteria; phylum Cyanobacteriota; class Cyanobacteriia; order Elainellales; family Elainellaceae; genus Egbenema. Next base: position 2,365 of record PVWD01000291.1, read on the forward strand.
AGCGACTGGTGGGCATTGTCACGGTTGATGACATTTTGGATGTGGTGCAGGCAGAAACCACTGAAGATATTTATACTTTGGGCGGCGTTGAAACTGGCGATGACAATTACTTTCAGACAAATTTGCTCACGGTAGCGCGGCGGCGGGTGGTGTGGTTGTTTGTGCTGTTGATCACGAATACCGGAACGATCGCCGTGATTCAGAGCCAGGAAGGATTAATTGAACAGGTCGTTGCTTTAGCAGCCTTTCTGCCCCTTTTAATTGATACGGGCGGTAATGTTGGGGCCCAGTCCTCAACGGTTGTAATTCGGGGCTTGAACACTGATGAAATTGAAATGCGAAATGCAGCCAAAATCATTCGGCGAGAAGCAATTACTGGAACGTTTCTAGGCTTAATGCTGGGCATTGTGGTGACGCTGTGGGCCTATTTGCAGGGAGAACTGGGGGTGGCGATCGCGGTTGGCGTGAGCTTGCTGGCCATTTCCATGCTAGCCTCCGTTGCTGGAACGGCACTCCCCTTTTTGTTTAAAGCTCTCAAATTTGACCCAGCCCTGATGTCTGCCCCGTTCATCACCACGATTGTAGACGTATTGGGCGTTCTCATTTATCTCCACATTGCCAGGATGATTTTGGGCTTGTAACAAGAGCTTGAATATGTCATGAATTCTGGAATCAATGGTTAATCATCCAGGGACGACCCCCCTGGGGGCTGCTATGTTTCGGGGTGGGGGGCTGGCGATCGGCTTTTTTCACGAGGCGCGGTTCTTTGCTGTAGCGGGAAAGGCTGCCGGAGTTGAGGCTAATATTGGGGGCGGAAAAGATGCGCTTGGCCACAGTGCTGCATTCGGGGCATGGCATGGGGTCAGTGGCTTCAGCGAGGGCACGCCAGGCATCAAATTCACCGCAGTTGTCACAGCGAAATTCGTAGAGTGGCATTCTTGTTGACCTCCGGGATTTTGATTTGGGTGATTGGGCAAGTTAGGGAGAGATTGAATTTGGATGCATGGGCGGGCAAGATGCCCACCCCACAAGAGTAGGGGCGAAGCATTCGGCAAACAAGGTTTCGGTAATAGCAGTACCCCTTAACTGAATGCTTGGCCCTTATTAAACAGGCAAAATGTCTTGATCGAAGATTTCAGTGGGCAATGCCAAAGTGCAGCAGGCGTTAGGAATATCGACAATACCGCTAATCCGCCCTTCGACCGGGGCACAACTCAGCAGCAAATAAGCTTGCTCTCCGGTAAACCCAAACTTTTTCAAGTATTCGATCGCGTTTAGGCAAGCCCGACGGTAAGCCACATGCGGATCGAGGTAATACTGCTCTCCCGTAAACTCATCCACTGAAATTCCTTCAAAGATCAGGTATTCGGAATAGCGCGGTTCAACTGGGCCGGGCTTAAAGATGGGGTTGACCATGCCGTATTTCTCGACTCCACCTTTGATGATGTCTACGTGCAGATCAATGTAGCCTGACATTTCGATCGCCCCGCAGAACGAAATCTCGCCATCTCCTTGGGAGAAGTGAATATCGCCCATTGACAGCTTTGCTCCGTCTACATACACCGGGAAGTAGATGCGTGACCCTTTCGAGAGGTTTTTGATATCACAGTTGCCGCCATGCTCGCGGGGTGGAACGGTTCGGGCAGCTTCCGCCGCAACGCGATCGAACTCTGCACCAGAAAGGCTGCCTAACACGGCATTTTGAGGATTCGGTAAGGCTGCATAGGGCGGAATTTCGGGTTTCCAGGGTGGCCCCCACCCCGTTGGGCCTTTGTCCACCAGTGCTTTCTCCCTAGCATTCCACTTGGCGAGGAGTTCATGGGATGGAGCGCAGCCAATCAAACCAGGGTGAGTAATGCCCGCAAACCGCACACCGGGAATGTGGCGTGAACTGGTGTAAATGCCTTGCAAATCCCAAATTGCTTTTGCGGCTTTGGGATAATGATCGGTTAAAAATCCGCCTCCATTTTCCCTGGAAAAAATACCCGTAAAGCCCCATTCATCCCCTTGCAGGGCACCAATATCTAGCAGATCAACCACCAAAATATCACCGGGTTCTGCGCCGTTGACGTATATCGGGCCGCTGAGAACGTGAACAACAGTGAGATCTACATCTTGAATGTCACTCGGATCATCATTGTTCTTAATTTGTCCGTCTGTCCAATCTTTGCATTCAATCCGAAAGATGTCTCCCGGATTCACCGATGCCACCGCAGGGATATCAGGATGCCATCGGTTGTGACCGACAAGCTCCTGTTCTGACATTGGTTTGGTGAGATCAACTTTGAAGAGAACCTGGGGCATGTGACGCTCCTTTTATACATTCAAAATACGAAATTTTTGAATATATGAACATTATCACAAATGCTCTGATTTTTAATTAGTTAAATCAAAAATTTGTTTTGGTTAAATAAATAATAATGGTGAGGATTGATACAGAAAAATCGGAGTTTTCTGTATGATGGGATCGTCTTAAAGCTAGCAATTTTATTTTGAATATTGCAGTCAATGAAAATAGAGAGCAGCTAGATTTAGCTCCCCCTTAAATAAAATTTGTATGCAAAGTATGTAAGAGTTTAGATTGCCGAATATTTCTTTAAAGACACTTGAGAGACTTTAAAATTTGTCGCTGCAATTTCTCTATACCGATCGCGCTTTGGTCATAAGCATAGTTATCATTTTCTGGGTCAGATAGTTTAGCCAGCAGTTCTAATAAAGTCGGGATTCCTAACTCTAGGTCTTCCATAATTTGTCGTTGAGCAAATACTGATTGGGGTGTGCCTTCCATCACAAGCTGTCCCTGATCCATGACCATCACCCAATCTGCCCAGCAATAAACAAAATCTAGATCGTGGGTTGCAATGAATACGGTAGTACCTGTTGTTTGAATGTCGTCTAGAAGCTTGAGGAGATTGCGTGTTTGACGAGGATCAAGGTAGGCGGTGGGTTCATCTAACAATAGCAATTGGGGACGTAGCACCATGACATCAGCGATCGCCACTCGTTTTTTCTGCCCTAAGCTTAGGTGATGGACTGGCGTTCCTGCGAGTTCCGTTAACTTAAATTCAATCAAAGCTTGCTGCACTCGTCGCGCCACTTCATGGGTAGGTAGTCCTAAGTTGTACAGCCCGTAGGAAATATCTTCTTCAACGGTGGAAGCAACCAATTGTTGTTCTGGATCTTGAAAAACTAACCCTACCTGCTGTCGAAGCTGCATTAGGGAAGAACGATCGTATCGTAAGGGGCGATCGTGCCAGCGAATCGTTCCCTTTTGGGGTTGATATAGCCCATTTGCTAATAGAAATAGAGTGGTTTTACCGCAGCCATTCTGACCAATTAAGGCACAGCGTTTCCCAGTTGGAATGCGTAGCGTCAGGTTTTGCAGGGCTGGAACCCGACTTCCACGATAGGTGTAGTTAACATTTTCAAATTCCATGAACATAAGCCCATCCTGTTAGCCCAATGAGTGTCACACAGCCAAATAAACTTTCTAATCTGTAACGATCAGGAAGATGATATTGCCGAGAATGCCAGACTCTAAATTCTCCTGCACCGCCACGAGACTCTAAACTTTGAGAGATGCGGTGATAGTGATCGAGCGTCCGCTGCAAAAGTTGCCCAATCAGCAAACCAAGGCTGTTCATGCTCAATTTCCAAGTGCGATATCCCCCACGACAAAGCTGAGCCGTCCATAGCTCATGGGCAATTTGCAGCAGCACAAAAATGAAGCGATACATCAGGAGCAATAACTCGGTGAGGAGTACTGGAAAGCCGATACGCCGCAAGGTTTGGAGAATGTCAGTGAAGGGAACGGTGAGCAGCACAAAATATAGGCAAGACGTAGAGGCGATCGTTTGAGACAAGAGCCTAACGGATTGGTCGATTCCTTGGTGGCTAATGTAAGCAAAATGACTGAATACAGTAATTCCGTATGCTGCATCTTGAGTAATCGTAACTAGATCTTGAAGAGGGGTGAAGCTGATGACAAATGCGGGTAGGCTAGTCAACCAAAATACAATCGGTACAGAGAGTAACCGTAGGTAAACTGAGGCAGGAATTTTAGCATAAATTATAATCCAAATACCTATCCAGGCTGCAATTAAACATTGAACTAAAATTGTTGAAAAATAGGTAATTAACAGCAACACGATCGCAAACAGTAGCTTGGATTCAGGTGGTAATCGCCGTAGTCGATTCGTATACGCGAATGTATCAATCTGAAGATTCATGAGTTTGCTTTCTTTGTTTCGATCGCCCTTGATACAAGCCAATCACATAACCAATTACCCCTGCACCAAAAGCCGCTTGAGCCGCAAACAGTAGGCTCTCAACTTCTCCGGGTGGTTCAAATAAGGGGTTAAACCAAGGTTCATAGTCCGCATTCAGTTCTGTAATGGCTGCTTCTGCCTGACCATCTGCCCCTTCATATTCACCACGAATGAAGATTAAGGGCGCGATTGACAGAACCATCACCATCAGAATCAGTAATCCATTTTGATACTTCAACCGTTTCCTCCTTTCATTCTCTTTCTAGTGCTCTTGCTTAATCAACTTCAAAACGTTTAACTCTCTGTGCCCGTAAGACTGAAGCCAATTCCAAACGAGTACGGTTAATAATCCCTCAGAAATAGCAAGCGGTACTTGAGTAATAGCAAAAATCCCAGCAAATTTGATGAAAGATGCCAGAATACCGCCACTAGCAGCCGGAAATGCTAGAGCAAGCTGTATAGAGGTGGCAATATAGGTGCTTAGATTTCCCAACGCAGATGCAAAGAAAATCGCAAATTTCTGATTCCCTCCTTTCATCAATGCATAGATGCCGTAAGTGAAAAATGGGCCCACGATCGCCATTGAGAATAGATTGGCTCCTAAAGTGGTGAGTCCGCCGTGAGCCAGCAGCACTGCCTGAAACAACAGTACCAAACTGCCCAGAACGGTCATGGTTAGGGGTCCAAACAAAATCGTTCCTAGCCCGGTTCCGGTGGGGTGAGAGCAACTGCCCGTGACCGAGGGAAGCTTGAGAGCCGACAGGACAAACGTAAAAGCACCCGCCAACGCCAAAAGCAGTTTTAACTCAGGATGCTGTGACGTAATTCGGGATACCGATCGCAAACCCAACACGAAAAATGGCAGCGAAATGACCCACCAAAACACCGCCCACTGTATCGGCAAAAATCCCTCTGCAATGTGCATTGCGGCGGCTGGAGTGGCTGAACCTAGCACAATGTAACTGCTTAAGCCAGCTATTAATCCCAACGTGATCCATTTTTGATGTCGGACATTCATGGTACACCTGGTGAATAGAAGGACGAATGTTTCAGTGATTTTCTGAAGAATCGATCGCGAATACAGGGGGGATGCGGGCGATCGCTCCTTTTTTCATGAGTGCCGGACGTTTGGAATAAGAAAGAAATCCATCGGGCTGAGCGTGATATTGGCTGGCACAGTCCAATACGGCGGTTGTCGTTTTTTCCAACTGACCAGCATCGATCGGCAAACTGCCAAATAGATAGGTATGCTTTCCCGGAGAGGCAAAGGCAATCACGCAGTATTGTTCGCACACACCCATACATTCAACCGCCTGGATGGAAAAATCGTCTTGCAGCGACCAGCTACTATGCCGATTCTGCAATTCTTCCAGCAAGCGTTCTCCTGCATTCTGTCGGGCTTGCTCCTTATTGCCACATTTTGTGCAAACAAAAACGGTGTGGGGATGCGTCATCGGTTTTTATGACCTATTACGAGCTGGAAAGCATGCACTTCGAGAATCCTTCAGAAAACTCCTCTCGATTGAGGTTTCGTCCAATCACGACAAATTCATTCCGCTTTTTCTCATCTGGTTTCCAGGGACGATCGCGCTTGAGTGAAGTCAACATTCTGACACTCTGGAATAGCAGCCGTTCAGCAAATCCTTGAGCATAAAATAAGCCCTTAGTGCGGTATAAATCTTCTCCTTTTTCCTGGGCGACTTCGTTCATCCAGAGGGAAAATTTGTTAATGTCAATTGGCTGTTCTG
>PVWD01000054.1 GCA_003003615.1 filamentous cyanobacterium CCP2
ACATTGAGCCGATACAGAATGGTGCGATCGTCGTTGAGTGGCCCCGTTAGGTCGATCGTGGAACGAATAAAACCATAGTTGCCTGCTTGCAACTCTAGTTCATAAAAGGGATCTTCCAGAGGTTGTTCTGTCACCAGGTTAATCACACCACCAGGCTGCACATTGCCAAACAGAACCGAGGCAGGCCCCCGCAGCACTTCAATTCGTTCAACGTTCGCAGTTTCCGAGAAGCCGGAACCGTTCGATCGAAATCCATCAATAAATACACTATCGGTAAAAAATCCTCGAATATTGAGTTGGTCAATGGTTCCGGCAAAGCCTCCATCCTGCACCACTCCACTCACGTTCTGTATCGCATCCGTAACGCGAGTAATCGCCTGGTCTTCCAAAACTTGTTCGGGAATCACCTGAATGGTTCGTGGTGTGTCTCGCAGCGGTGTATCAACACGAGTCGCACTGGTTGCTTCACTGGGTGCATATCCTTCATCTTGTTCTCCAGTGACGATGACTTGAATCGCCTCGTCATCCATCCCAACTGATTCTGTTCCAGAAGTCACGGCTAGAGTCAATCCTTGAGCAGTGGGATTCAGTTCTGCGATCGGCGGAGCATCGACTCCGGTAATGGCAACCCGTATGCGATTGTTCGGCAGTTCGGTTACAGAAATTAAGGCAATGCCCTCGATCGGATTTGCTTGTTGAAATTCGTTGCCATCAGGTAAGGCGAGAACTGCATTGGGAATGTCGGCAATTAGAGCGTTACCCACGATCGATGTGGCAGGTGATAATTCTTGTCCGTCGATCGTTTCTAGAATTACCTCTAATCCGTCAGCAGTTGAATTTAACCGTACTGCTGTGATTTGTACCACAGTCCCTTGGGCAACTTCCGCTTGAACACCTTCTACTTGCGTAATTGCCAGAGCAGAATTTTCCTGTTCTGCTTGCACCTCAGCCCTGACCGTTGTAGGGATGCTTAGCAAAAGAACACCAACAAACCAGCCCAATAGATAGAGTTGTCTCACCATCACTCCACACCATCCACCAAATTTAAACAGTCTGTTCCTTCAAATAGGAACTCTTCTCAAGAAGATTACAGGACTGGGTTGATGGGTAGGTAATGGCGTTGGTGGCTAGGCGGAGTATTTTTGATGGCTAGACGGAGTTCTTGCTTCAACTCGCCATAACCGATCGTTCCTGGGATCTGCGATAAACACTGGGATTAACCCCAAACTTTTTGCGAAAGGCGGCAGCGAAGTAACTCCGATCGGCAAAACCAACCCGGCGGGCGATCGCCACCACTCCCATTTCACCCGTTTCTAAAAGTTGGCGCGCTTGTTCTAAGCGGTAGTCGTGCAAATAGCCAAACACAGTAGTATTAAAAACTTGCCGAAAGCCCTGTTTCAGTTTGTGATCATTCATACTCACTTGACGAGCCAACTCCAGCAGTGATGGGGGATTATCTAACTGGCGAATCAAAATTTCCTTCGCTTGATAAATTCGCTCAATATCATCCGATCGCAGAGGCGAACGAGATTTTGCAGCACTGTTGTCGTTACGATTATCGTTCTGAAATTGGTTAAACTGAAGCGTCATCAGTTCTAGGGCTTTACCTTCCAGGTACAATCGCTTCATCAATCCCTGATAAGGACAATGCAGAATCTGATGGAGTACCATTTGCATTTCAGGCGTGGTTACACCCGATCGGTAATAGGGTTGCACTCGACCGTTGGCTGCAATTTGTCTTAACTCTGGGGGAAGTTGATTCAACTGTGTTTCCGGCAGATTTCCAAAAAAACGAAGGGGATCAATGCAAATCTGCACTCTTAAAAGTTTTCCGGTTGTCCAAGTTTCAGTCTCTACAGTGTCTTGAACACAGCTCAGATAGTTGCGTCCCACGACTTCATCCACTTGTTTGGTGAGACCGTGTAATTTCGTTCTCACATCACCCGCGACAAAAAAGCTTAATAGCGAGCAGGAGCAGTCTATGTTTTGTCCAGTTTGAGTAATATCAACCGTCGAATGATATTCATAGGCGATGAGCCGTAAGCCATCGCGGAGTGGCATGTTCCACTCCCACACATCGCCTAAATCGGGCAAATTTCCTTGCACGATCGTTTCAACCTCATCAGCGTTTTCAGCGATCGCTCCAGTTTGCCGACCTTCTGCCCAAAGGTCTTCCCAATCGCGATCGAGCAGGGTAATCGTCATGGTGATTTAATAGAAACAAAAGCCAAAATAATTAGCTTATTTTAATGAGAATTTCTCTCAAAATCAAGATCTCTGTACGCATTACCCAACTGGCAGACCAGACGTAGCTTAATCAGGGGTGCCAACCAAGTACTTAAACAAATCATCGATGACGGCATTTGCAGCGATCGGGCCACTGCCGATCCAGTAGCTAGGGACTTGATAGACTTGATTATTTTGCACAACGTTGAGCCGTCGCCAGAGCGGATCGGCTTTGAATTCTGCCAGTTTTTGCTGGGCTTGTTGATTGGCTTCTACCGTGTTTTCACCTGTCCAGACGAACATTACCGTACCATCCGCCTGATTTAAAGTTTCCTTACTAATGGAAACTTGAATGGGATTGCCAAACCGTTGTTGTGCTTCTGCGGCGGAAAGGTTTTGAGCCTCCGGTCGGGATAATCCAGCATCCTGTAAAATTGTGCCGCAAAAAGAATCTTTAAGATAAAGGTTGATTTGGTCAGGATAAATCCGAATCACAGACACATCGATTTGCTGAAGCCGATTCCCCATTTGTTGCTGAAATTCCTCCAAACGAGCATTATAGTCTTCCATGACCTGTTCAGCGATCGCCGTTTTTTGTAGCATTTCCGCCAGGCTCATAAAAGTCTCTTTCCATTGCCCGCTATGTTCAAATCCGAATAAAATCGTTGGGGCGATTTGGGAAGATTGGGTGTAGATCGTCTGGTAATAATCTCCTCCGACGATCAGATCGGGTTGCAGAGATAAGACCTTTTCCAGGCTAGGTTCGCCCGTGCTGCCAATGTCTGTAATTCCCTCTAGATCCTGCTGAATGGGTTTGGCATACTGATCGGAAAGTACCGCTCCGATCGGCTGAATGCCTAACGCAACCAGATATTCCAGTGAGATCGAATCTAACGCCACCACTCGGCTAGGCTGAAGGGGCGCACAGGTTTCTCCTCCCCCATGCTGCACCACAGTACATTCGCCTACGCCATTACTTCCAGGATTCTGAACGGAATTTGGAATTATCCGATTACAGGCAGACACAAAGACGATCGCCAGAAGGGTAAGCAGAAAAAAATAGAAATAGCGATAGATTCGATCGAGCATCATGGTTAGAACTTAATTAGAACGTAACAGACAGAGAGCCGATGACCGTAAAAGGAGCACCCGGAGCATTCGCCTCGCGGAAACCTTCACTATTGCGGATGTAGTCCACATCAAACAAATTTTGGAAGTTAAGACTCGCACGCCAATTATCGCGACGGTAATACAAAGCTGCATCTGTTCGCACATAGCTAGGAAGCTCATAGGTGTTGTCGAAATCACCCTGACGTTCTCCCACATAGAACACGCCTGCACCAAATCCTAGACCCTGTAAATTACCGCTTTGAATCTCATAGGTTGTCCAGAGGCTGGCACTATTTCTAGGAACATTATTGGGACGATTTCCGGCGGCAAAAAAGTTGTCTTCTGTTACCTCTGCATCAGTCAGAGCGTAAGAGGCAATCAGATTCCATCCTGGCAAAATTTCCCCAGACACATCTAGCTCAATTCCCCGGCTTCTAATTTCGCCCACAGCAATGGAAAAATCTGAATTAGCGGGATCTGGCCCTTCCACATTGCGCTTCGTCAGGTCATAGGCAGCCAGGTTTGTAATGAATCGTCCACCGGCAAATTCACCCCGTATCCCAACTTCAAATTGCTGACTCAGTTCCGGTTCTAGAAATCCGCCATCGGCTGTTTGTCCAAAAATATTTGGGGTAAATGCCTGACTGTAGCTGCCATAAAGGGAAATTTCCGGTATCGGCTGATAGACAAGCCCAATCCGAGGGGTAAACCGCTCAACAGTGTCTTCCCGTTCGGTGTTGGATAGGCTGTTGACGGCTTGAAGTTCGTAAATATCAAACCGTCCCCCCGCTAAGAGATGCAAATTGTCTGCCAATGCAACTTGATCTTGCAGATAAAACCCAACATTGCTTTCTCGACGAGTACTGTTTCGCACCACAAGGGTCAAATCATCCAGATTGGGACGGGAAATCGGATCGCCTTCCAGGGTGAAAATATCGATAAAGAAACTCGGATCACCCGGTAAACGTCGCTGGGTTCCCTGGGTTGTGCTGCGGTTAAAATCTACCCCTGCCAGGAGCGTATGCCGAACGCTACCCGTTGTAAATTCGCCAACCACATTGGTTTGCAGGGAATAAAATTCGTTGTAGTCATCATTGGAACGCCAACGCCGATCGAGAATACCAGTATCTTCGATCGTCCAGCTATCAATCCGAAAATCAAACGTATCGACTTCAAGATAGCGAAACTCATTTCGCAGTTGCCAATTGTCGTTGAAATTGTGGGTGAAGCGATAACTGACACTAAATTCTTGCGTTTCGGAGAGCGCATCCGGATCTTGGAACAACCGATCGCGCGGCACATCTGCAACCCGATCTCTAATCGCAGGCAAACCTCGGTCAAAGGGACGGGCTGTATCAGCATAGGTCAGGTTGAAGGCAAGGGACGTGCGATCGCTCAAATTCCAGGTGAGGGATGGGGCGATTACATAGCGGTCGAGATCCTGGTCATAATCCCGGAAGCCGTCTTCCCTTTCGTATAAAGCACCAAAGCGATAGAGAAACTGCCCATTGTCATCGATCGGCCCCGTTAAATCGATGCTGGGACGAAACAACCCAAAGCTACCAATCACACCCCGAAACGTGTAAGACGGATCAGATTCTGGCTGTCTGGGAATGATGTTGACCACTCCACCCGGTTCCAGGTTGCCATACAGCACAGAGGCTGGACCCTTCAAGACTTCCACCCGTTCAATGAATTCCGTATCCGACAATCCAGGTGAACTGAATGACCCTCGACGAAATCCATTTTCCAAGAATACATCTGCTTGAAAGCCGCGAATGTTGATTCGATCTAAGCTATCCCCAAAGCTATCCCCCACTTCGACCCCACTCACATTTCGCAAGGCTTCGCTCAGGCGGTTCACCTGCTGATCTTCCAATACACGCTGGGGTAAAACCTGAATCGATTGAGGAACCTCTCGCAAGGGAGTATCTGTGCGGGTTGCGGTGGTGGCATCCCTGGGAGCATACCCTTCGTCTAGTTCCCCTGTGACGATGACCTGAATTGCTTCATCCTCTGTAGCGACTGCCTCTGTTCCAGGGGTGATCGCTAAAGCGAGTCCTTGAGCCGTCAGATTCAGTTGGGCGATCGGCGGAGCATCGATTCCGGTAATGGCAACTCGTACCCGATTGTTTGATAGAGCAGTAACCGAAATTAAGGCAATTCCCTCGATCGGATTTGCCTGCTGAAACTCATTTCCATCCGGTAAAGCAAGCTCTGCATTGGGAATATCGGCAATGATGGCGTTTCCAACAACAGAAGTAGACGGTTCTACTAACTGCCCTATACTTTCTAGGGTGATAGCCAATCCCGCTTCCGTAACATTCACCTGCACTCCCGTCACCTGTACCAGCGATTGAGCGATCTCATCCGTCCACTCGTCCAGAGTCGTTGCCGGTTGTTCAAAGGTGCTGGGTTGAGGAATTGTAGAAGTTACGGTTTCTAATTCTGAATCAGCATCTTCTACTGTCGATCGCCCCTCCGCAAAGGCAGGAGAAGCAGCCAGAAGTAAAACGAACGCCCAAAAAATCGATCGCTGCATTTGATTCAACACACCACAATTGCTAATACATGAGTAAGAATTATTCTCAATAAATTACCGATAAATGGTGGCAGATAGACGCTTAGCTTGGACACTAGACGGAATCGTTTGAACGCTAGGCGGAATTTTTGTATCTAGACAGATACTCTCTAGGAGACACACCAAACTTTTTGCGAAAGGCGGCTGCAAAATAGCTGCGGTTGGCAAAGCCGATCATCTTAGCAACTTCAGACACATTTAATCGGCGTTCCTTCAATAACTGCTGGGCTTGCTCCAATCGATAATCATGTAAAAGCCCAAAGGCAGTTTGTCCAAACACTTGTCGAAAACCTCGCTTCAACGTACAATCATTCAGCCCTACCCGCCGAGCCAACTCAATTAAAGACGGTGGGTTATCCAACTGCTGTAACAAAATTTCCCTAGCATGGTGAATGCGATCGACATCATCAGGTTTCAAGGAATAAGTATGGGAATTTACACGTTGATGATCTGAATATCGTTCTACGCTCTGCTCAATTAACAACGCCATCAGTTCCCAAACTTTGCTTTCCAAATATATTCGCTTTGTTATGCCATGAAACGGACATTGGAGAACTTGCTGCACTGCACTTTGCATGACAATGCTGGTTGTTCCAGTCTGAGTCAAATAAATTTTTGAAGCAGGTTTGATCAGATGTTGCAATACTGGATTAATATCATCCAGAGAGTTTTGCCAATGGGCGAGAAACTGTTCTGGCTCGATATGAACATTGACTTCCAAAATTTGCTCTGTAGAAATGCTTTGAATCGATTCAACCGGAGCCATACCACTGCCACACAGGGCATATTGCCCCGCACAAACTGAATCAGATGTATCGTTAAATCCACCTGAGAGAAAAAAGCTATATTCGATCGGATGTTCTCGCTCTGGTAGTTTGATGATGACATCATCGTAGAGTTGATACTGAGAGATCATCAAATCCACCCCTTCACGCAGCTCAACTTGCCGCACAAAGCCCTGCCCTAACTGTGGTGGATATTGCAGGATGACATCAAACGAATCTGAGCCGGAATGGGGTTGAGCCTGTGGATTTTCCTCAAACAGATCCCAGTAAGTTCGATGGGATAGGGCAATAGACATGATAACTGAAGTGGCACCCAGTAATGAGCCACAATTAGATAGGAATTATTCTCAAAATTGTTACACAATTTGCTTCCTGCGACTAGTCCTCCGCCAGAACTTATTAAGAGTGACAAAATACCCAGAAGGGGGTTGCATAAAGACAGATGATGGGCAAGCTCGTTAAAAATTGCTTAACCGGAAAGTCAGTTTGTGTCAGAGACAACTTGAAGTGACCTCTATCAAATCAGCAGAATTGGCTCGATCGCTGTGGGGGAAAGGATTTCACTCAAGCTATTCCAGATGGCTCTGCTTACCAACCTGTGGTGTGAGGAAAACCAGGTTAAGACTCTTTAGAATGTGGGGCAGTATCGCTGCTGCCGCGCTGACAGAAAGCTTTGTCCGGTATTTTTAGGTGCGGCTGTGAGCCAGTGAAGAACCTTTTTGAGAACGGAAACTCTCGTATTTGCAAAAAGAGCCAGGTTGCACGGACAAGACCATGCTTTTCTCAATGCGCTGGCAGCCGATCAATATTCTGAAAATCCCATCGAAGAGGCTAAAGCATGATTGAAACCCAAGAGCGCAAAGAAATTCGCTCTAGTACACCTAAACCACCACAGCACTGGAAACAACTGAAATGGTATGGCCCAGGATTGATGTGGATGATCTCTTCGGTGGGTTCTGGATCGGTTTTGTTTACGCCTAGAGTAGGATCACGCTATGGATATGAATATCTTTGGGCGTTGTTGATTGTCATCTTCTTTATGTGGATGATGATCCGGGAAGTCGGTCGCTATACCGTTGTAACGGGTAAGACGATTTTGGACGGCTATCGGGATTTACCTGGGCCGAAAAACTGGGCGATCTGGCTCATTTTCCTACCCCAACTGATTGCGGCGGTGGTGACGATCGCCGGAGTTGCAGCCCTGGCGGGCAGTACCCTGATGCTGGCTTTTCCAGGGAATCAAGCGATCTATGCAGTAGCTCTGATTGTCCTATCAGCTGCCCTGGTCATATCCGGTCAGTACAGCAAGGTAGAACAAGCCACTTCTGTCATGGCAGGTGTTTTGATTGTCGCTGTTCTAATTGCTGCCATCCAGGTTTTTCCTGATCCCGGTGAATTTGCGGGAGGGCTAGTTCCGGGAATTGGCGAAGATTTTGATATTGAATTTCTGCTGCCTTGGCTCGGCTTTATTCTGGCTGGAGCCGCTGGAATCATGTGGTTTTCCTTTTGGGTGGCTGCCCGTGAGTTTGGTGGGGCTGTGGGGGAATCGCCAGAGGATGCGCCAGAACAGGAATCCCTGAATAACGGCCATGCTTCATCAAATTATCAAGACGATGAGGAGTTTCAGCAGCGACTTCGGGATCGCCTCAAGAAATGGATGCAGGTGATGAGTACGACTGCGGCAATCGGGGTCGTTGGGGGTGGCTTGGTGATTGTTGCCTTTTTGGTGCTGGGGGCAGAATTGCTGCGTCCAGAAGGAATTATTCCCGAAGGAATTGCTGTAGCGGAGGATTTAACCCGATTACTGTCAGAAGTTTGGGGAGAGTTTGGCTACTGGCTGCTGATTATTAGCGTTTCGATCGCCCTGATTGGAACAATTCTCGCCAACCAGGACGGCTGGCCCCGCATGTTTGCCGATGCCACGCTGATTCTGGCAGGCGATCGGTTGCAGGAGAGACAGAACGGTGAGAATGGGCATAACGGCAGGAGACGACCTCGTTCAGATAGGCGATCGGCATGGTTGCAGTGGTTGTCTGATCGTAAGCACCTGAAGGATGTCTATGTCGTGGTCACGGTTGCGGCTTTACCATTGCTCATTTTCTTTCTTGTGCGCGATCCGGTCGATATCCTGGAGGTAGGGGGGATTGTTGCTGCGGTGCATACGCCAGTTGTTGTCGGGTTGACTCTGTATCTGAACAAAACGAAGCTGCCAAAATCGCTACAGCCTGGATGGTTTGCATTCTCGGTGATGGTATTGTCAGGAATATTTTTTACGGTCGTCGCCATTCTCTACTTCATGATTGAGCTATTCGGAATGGAGCTTTAAATTCCACGGCGATCGCCTTTTGCATTGTGGGAATTGAACTACTCTTTTATGCCACGCTCCTGCTCATTGCTGAATCTCGTATTGCCCTGAAAGCTGTCAAGTACGAACTAAATTTTGTGTTGCACCAGAGCCAAAAACTTGCCCCCGTGGAGTTCTTAAAGCGACCCAGAACCCAAATTGTCAAACCCTTTTGTACGAAAAAAATGGAATGACCGTGAATCAACAACAGCAACAACCAAGAGAACAGCAGGAACAGCAACAACAGGGTCTTGTCCGTGAAATGGGTCTGTTCAATGCCCTGTCTATTGGAGTAGGCGCAATGGTGGGAGCCGGAATTTTTGTGCTGTCAGGGACGGCGGCTCAAGAGGTAGGGCCAGCCGCGACAATCTCCTTTGCGATCGCTGGCTTAGTTTGTTTACCCATCTCCATGACAGTTTCAGAGTTAGTGACAGCCATGCCCCAAGAAGGAGGCAGCTACTATCTGATTTCTCGGACGCTGGGATCTGTCGCTGCGGCGATCGTTGGGCCTGCCAATTGGCTAGGACTGATGTTTGCAACAGGTTTCTACTTGATTGGCTTTGCTGAATATGTCGCTGATTTTGTGGCAGTTCCTTACTGGATTAGTGAGTTGGCAGCAGGAGCCTTGTTTGTCTTCCTCAACTACCGGGGCTCGAAGTTAAGTGGAATCGTTCAAACAGTGATTGTGACGCTTCTAATTGTGATCTTGGGGAGTTTTGCAGGATTTGGTTTTTTCAATATTGAGCCTGAACTACACGAACCCTTCGCTCCTTTTGGTTGGGGAGCCGCATTTAGCACTGTTGGACTGATTTTTGTTTCCTTCGCTGGCTTTGAAAAGGTTTCTACCGTGGCTGAGGAAGTTAAAAAACCAGGACGCAATCTACCCTGGGCGATTATTGGTTCAGTGGTTATTGCCACCATCATCTATGCTGCTGTGGTGTATGTGATGACAGGTGTTCTTTCCTATGATCAAATGGTTGAGTTTAATACACCAGTAACGGAAGCAGCAGAACGGTTTATGGGAAATATGGGGGGCATTGTTGTCGGCATTGGTGCTCTCTTTGCCACCGCATCTTCAGCAAACGCCTCGATCCTCGCTTCCTCTCGCATCAACTTTGCGATGGGTCGAGATCAAATTCTACCCAGTTGGTTTAGCAAAATTCATCCGCGCCACATGACTCCAAGTCGGTCGATTTTGCTCACTGGAGGGTTAGCTATCCTACTGGCATTAAGCGGTCAAGCTCCCACGCTTGCTGAGATCGCCAGTGCTTTGTTCATGGTTTCCTATACCTTATTAACGATTGGACTAGTCGTGGTGCGCCGATCGGCTCCAGAATGGTATCAGCCAACGTTTCGGGTGCCGTTCTTCCCCTGGTTGCCCCTTGCAGGAGGGATAGCCGCGATCGTGATCATTGGCACGCTCGATCGTTTTTCCCAACTATCAGGATTAGGACTAGCCGCTTTGAGCCTAGTCTGGTACTATTTTTGGGCAAGACATCGTACGACAATCGAAGGAGAGTTAGGAACCTGGCTCCAACGAGAACGCCCCATTCGTTCAGCCTTCAGCCGTGTAGAAACAACAACGCAAACCACAAAAGAAAGACGGTACCACGACATCTTAGTGCCTGTGAATGAGGTAGATATAGGTAGAAGGCTGATTAACTTGGCAATCGCTATCGCTAAAGGACGACCAGGAACAAAAATTACTGCGCTGAAAATCGTACCCATTCCTTACAACTTGGCTCTCGTGGAAGGACAAAAACAGTTAGACAGAGGCACTTCCCAGCATCAGTACAACTTAGAGCAAACGATTCAACAAGCACAAAACAGCGACATTGAAGTTCAAACTCAGCTTCAAGGGGCACGTAGTGTAGCTTCGGGGATTACAGAGATTGCCAAGCATCAACCTCAAACCAATTTAGTACTATTAGGTTGGCAAGGATCTATCTCACAAAAACGAATTAAAAATAGCAGCGTTAATGCTGTGTTAAAGAATGCTCCTTGTGATGTTGCTGTCTTATACAATCGCCATCTCGATCGACTACAGCAAATATTAGTGGCAATTACCGATAATTCTCATGCCCGTACAGGTCTTCGCCTCGCTCATTACATGCAAAAAGGAACAGGTGCTGCCATTGTCGTGTTACATGTTGTGGAGCAAAAGAAAGCAGCTCTTGATACTGTGAAGAATACAATTCAAACCTTAGTTGATCAGGAATTTACCACTGCCAGCGATAAAGTTTCGGTTCAGGTGATCCAAACTGATTCAGTTGCGGAGATCATTTTAGCTGAGGCGAAACAGGAATACGATCTGGTGATTATGGGAGCGTCTAAGCAATGGGCTTTACCGCGATGGTTGTTTGGTGGAAAATCCGATCGGGTTGCGGAAGAAGCTCCCTGCTCAGTTCTTCTGGTTAGGCACTATGAACAATAGTCCTTATTGAAAAATTAAATTGGCGATCGTCTTACCGTGACTGCTGCCCTTACCAAGCCATCTTCCATTCCACTGGTTTACCAAGAAGAAGCCATAAACCTACGGTCAGGAACCTGCCCCTCCTTTAGGTTACTGAAGGCTTTAACGGGGGCAGAGCAATGCAGTTTGGCTGCTGTCGAGTAAACTTGAGCGATCGAGTAAAGAAACCAGGCTTTCCCGCATTCCCGGACAATCACAGCTTCGAGAAATCACAACCGCTCCCGGAACAGCGTCAATCTCTACCCAAAATTCAGCCGCGTAATCGTTGGGTGATTCAACCAAATAACCCGATTCACCATTCAGTGAATAAGGCGAAATTTCCTGATTTTCTCTTATATTTCGCTCAACAAGTTGACGTAACTCTAAATTCTCTGGATTCCCAACGGTACGTACCAAGGTTTGGGCATAGCCCCGTCCCAGTGCATCTCCTCCCCTGGCAATGCAAACCAATAATTCATAAGTGCCCGGATCAACAATTTTGACATTACTGTTATTCAAGAGCATGGCTCTAAAATTAGAGGGAATCGTCAGTTCGATGCCAAACTGTTCCAGTTCTAAATCCCTCGTTGTTTCTGCTGCCGCCACAGTTCCCGGATCATCGCAAAATCCTTCAGGTTGAGCGATCGCAGGTATTGTTCTAATGAATCCAGGAGATAAAATGGTGAATGCTCCTGTTAGAACAGTCAGAAACCAAGTATCAAATTGTCGTTTCATGACTATTGATCCTCATTCAACAGTCGTAATCCTAAGATTAATTTCACTACTTCTCCAATGATTTAGTTTTAGGACAGTAATCAGAACAACCGATCGCCTGGGAAGTCAAAACCTCAGAAGGTCGAACGGCGCATTGGAGATAAAAATTCTTTGCAAAGTAGCGGCAGTTTCTACAAGGAATTGGATGGAGCTTTGTACGAGCCGTCAGACTGGTTTTAGCAAACTTCCAAATGCTTTTGGAACCAAAAGCAAAAACTAGCCAAGTCATCACAATGCCAGCATAGATCAAAATTAGGGCTACAATAGGCATCCCGATTTCGTCTAATGACTCGTTTGGTAAGGTTTCTTCTCGCCCTGACTGAATCTCTTCTATTTCCAAAAGTGTTTTTTAATTGGAACCTTGCTCCTGAGGTAATTCTTGAAAGTGAACAGTATTCATGCTAACTGATTAAAACTTCACTACTGAGAAAAGGTATCACTATCTTGTGCCCAATAATCAGAGCAACCGATCGCCTCTTGCCTCATGGCTTTAGAAGGGTGAACCGCACATTTTAAGTAGAAGCTGCGGTACATAAATCGGCAGTTTTTGCAGGGAATATCCTGCTTACAGCGACGATGCTGAAGGCGATCAGGTTTTTTTCTCTGAACCAACGATCGCCTCAAGAGAAGTGCAACCCAAACGACAAAGATCATACCTAAAGATAGGCCCTCCCAACCGTTGGCCGATGGGTTAGAATCTGCGGGGGCAAATGGGTCTAAAGGTGCTTGGCTGATGGTGGATTCTACGTATTGCCTGGAGGTTTCATTATTAAGTGACTTGTTCTCATTCATGTCTCTCATTCGCGCATTTGAAAATCAAAATCCTTGGGTTGAAGTCAAAGAAACTTGAAAGCAAGTTTTTGTAAATTCTAGTGATTTCAAGCTGGTACTATTACTTGATCCAAACTGGACAAGTAAAGGCTGTAGGGGTTTAGTTAACTGGATTTACAAATCCCTATGTTTCTTTGCTCAACGATCGCAACTCGCTTTATCTTAAGATCGTGGCACTCCCAACTGAATCTGGAATAAACGATTCAGATGTTCTTTCATGCTTTCACGCTAGCTCTAGATCTATTAAGACATTTTATCGGTATTCGTATCGTCCTTAAATAGATATAGTTACAGTTAAGCAAGAACGTTATAGTCATTACAAGAGATACTGTACTTAATATCACTAATTCTGAACATACGCAATTCACGATTACATTGTCGCTTCAGACAAATCGTTGCCTTTACAAGAAACCCAAATCGTACTGAATAATTTTCTTAAATATCGCAAAGAGGGAACGCACCTTATAGAGATCGGCATTCCCTAACCAGATTTTTGAAGGGATTCGTTTAAAACGTTGCTTTATCAGCTTTTAGCATCATAGTATTCCGAGATGTGTTCATATACCTGTTCAGGGAATTGAAGATCTCGATAAACGTTACATGTATCCGGATCATCTGGAGTTGGGCAAATGGGGAAATCTTGCTGTTTCTGCCACTCCAAAATTCGATCGCGCTTGGGTGGGTTATAGTCTTTCCCTTGTATCTGTAACACCAATGCTTTTGCTTCAGCTTCACTCATGTCTGGGTCTTTTTGCAGCCAGGTGATTAATTCATCTTCGCTCAAAAAATGGTGAGCCACCATTGCAAAGGTTAGCCGTCCATAGTGCCCAATATCTTCCCCCGCATCCAGCGCATCTAATAAATGCGCCATCATCGTACTTTTGCGTAATTCTTTCACCTGCATACAGATACTCCAATGCCTCATCATTTTGCTTAGTTCTGTTATAAAATTTGGCGCAAAAAATGCCGTCTATCTCAAGGCTTGTTTATAGTTCTAATGTACCTAAGAGAAATAGGGAGTATCCCACTGATGCGGATTGATCGATTTCTGTAGCGCGGGCATCTTGCCTGCAAACGAGACTATTTGATGAACTGTCGTCCGTCTTCACCTAAAAAAAGCTCAGCAGAAATTTCTCAATTTTCTCTTCAAACCAAATGCTGGTAGCCTAACTCGCTAGAATATTGAGGTATTGCTTATCCTATCTTTCCTCTTCCTATGCTCAAGTTTCAGCCTCCAGGCTTTGGGCAACGAGTTTTCAACACATCGCTTGGGATCATGGCGTACTACACGCCCGTCTCGGCTCCCTGGCGATCGTCTCCCTCCGTTGGAGAAGCTGACGGTGAATTAAACTTGCCGCCCCTGGTATTTCTGCACAGTTTGGGGGGTGGGTCATCCGCCTACGAGTGGTCAAAGGTTTATCCTGCCTTTGCCGCAGCCTATCGGGTGATTGCGCCAGATTTGATTGGGTGGGGGCAGTCTACCCATCCAGAGCGCAGCTACCGCCCCGATGACTATATGCTGACGTTGTTTGAACTACTAGACTGGCTTGGAGAACCTGCCGTAGTTGTGGCTTCATCCCTTACGGCTGGATTGACCGTGCGGTTGGCTATTCAGCGTCCAGAGTTATTTAAGCAACTGTTTCTCGTTTGTCCGGCAGGTTATGGTGAGTCTGGAGCGGACTATGGACGAGGGATTGCAGCCCAAGTGGCAAGCATTCCAGGAGTCGATCGCCTGCTTTACAGCTTAGGAGCCGCCAACGAATTTGCAGTTCGTAATTTTCTAGAAAATTTCCTGTTTGCCAACCGATCGCGCATCACCTCTGAAATGGTAGATGCTTACCTTGCCTCCGCCCAACAGTTCAATGCTGAATTCTCGGCATTGTCGTCTCTGCGGGGTGATTTGTGCTTCAACCTGGAAGATTTTATGGGTCAACTTCAAGTCCCAACCTGGATGGTATGGGGAACAAGATCGCGATTTGGTAGCCCCAAATTAGGACAGCGGCTCGCCAACCTCAATCCGCAATTTGTGAAGCTCTGGACAATTTCTGATGTCGGTGTATTGCCCCACCTGGAAACCCCTGGAGTTGTGGCAGGTTTGCTGCATCAGAGTTTAGTAGAATTCAAATTGGGTAAGGAAAGTGACTGATAAAACTCAATAAAATACAGCAACAAATTGCTGAAAGACTTAGTTTTGATACCAAGACAAGAATGAACCCACAAACCTTCTCTATGTCGTCAGGTAGAAATTCAAACAGAACTCAAAAATATTGCATCTAGAAAATTCGAGCAATACTAACAGACTTTGTATACTATAACCAGGGCTTGCCTGAATGTGTTCCTGTGCAAGCGATCGATGCCATTTATATTGCTTACTAATTAAATGTCAGTGAATGATCCAGACCAGCTAGAGAGAAAAACGCTTGAAGAAGAACGAATGGAAGATGTTCTTCTCATGTTGCAACACTTAGCAAGAAACGAAGAAATAACCATCAAGATTATTATTGACTGTCTCTATGATGTGGGTTCTATTAACTTGATTAATCAAAAGTTACCGCATCCCCCTGTAAATGGCATTGTTAAGCAGATTGCCAGGCTATCAAAGCCCGTATTTCGGGTCGTTGCTTTTTATTGGTTTAAGCAAAACTGCCCACAGCTAATTACGAAATGGCTGCGCTCCAAAATTTCGTTTAAGAAGCCAGTAGCACGTGAAGTAACTAAAACGGCTAAACAGGTGCAGGCAACTCTGGAAGGCAAAGATATTGAACTTTACTCTCAGTCAAAAATTGATTTGCTAAATAGTGAAGTTCAACGATTGCGCTCTCAAGTCAAGTTAATTAGCGGCGTGTCGATCGGAATGATTGCTGCACTAGGCGGAGTGATTTTGTGGATGAATTATGGGCAAACGGGAAGACCCGTTCAACAGCCCGCCAGCTCTCAAAATATTACCATTCAGCAAGAGTAGTGTAGGGTTCACAAGAAAATTGAAAAGAAGAACAGGACTAGCGATCGACATTTAGCATCTCTGAAACCTGCTGATCAAACTTTGAATTGAGGTTTGGCAGTTCACAGGCATCACCTGTTTTCGCCAGCGGTTTGCCACAAATTTTGCAAAATCGGGCATCTGCATCGTGGGTCGTCAGTCCGCAGTTGACGCAAAGAATTTCTTGCACAGTGCGATTAGAGGTTTTGAGTAATTGCTTAACGAGTTCTCCAATTTGCCAGGGAATCAGCGCAATGCCCGTCATAATCATCAGCACTGCCAACAACCGACCTAATTCGGAAATCGGAGTGATGTCACCATAGCCAACCGTCGTCATGGTGGCAACAGCAAAGTAGATGGCATCTAAAAACGTTGAGAATGACTCGGCATTGACTGGATGCTCGACCTGGTAAATCAACCCTGAAAAGATAAAGATAATTGTAAATAGCGTAAACAAAATTCGGACGAAAATCGCACTGTCTTCTCTAGTGACATAACCAAAAATTGTTTTACCTTCTATATACCGAATCAACCGCAAAATCCGAAACCAACGGAAAATGCGAATGAATCGAATATCAACCGATGTAAAGAAGAACGGCAGAATGACTAGTAAATCGATCAGCGAATATAAATTGAAAAAATGACGGATCTTATTTTCGGCACTCCAAAGCCGCAGAACATATTCTACGGCGAAGATGAACAGAATCACTTGATTCAGCATATCTAGCTGAACGCGAACAGAAGCCGGAATGGTATAAGTTTCGGCAATAAAAATGGCAACAGACAGCAAAACCAAGCCAGCGATCGACAAGTTAACAATTTTGCCTGCTGGGGTTTCAATATCTTCTAAGTAAAACCGAATGCGTTCCCGTATCATCATGACTGTGCTAGGGTGGTGATTCTAAATTCGATCGCCAATTTGCGTATACTCAACCTCACCAAATACAGCCTCCGGGTTCACATAATATTTAAACTCCATCAAATTGTGAAACGGATCAACCAAAAAGAAAGTGCGATGTTCTAGCGGCAAACCTTCAAACCGAGATTTTGGCTCTAAATAGAAGTTCAAGCCTTGTCGCTGCGATCGTTCCAATAGAGCCTCCCAGTCTGCCTCGTCGGTAAAAATCAAGCCAAAATGACGCGGATAAATTCCCTTTTGGGGAACGAGCGGCTCATGGCTCAAATGCGCCACCAACTGATGCCCATACAGGTTCAAAATCACTGAATGGGGATTTTCCCGACCCACTTTACACCCCAATCCATCGCCATAAAACCTTTTAGCTTCAGCAATATCGCTCACCGGAAAAGCAAGATGAAATAAAACCTGGCTCATAGTGTTAGAACAGATGCAACAAAAATAAAATAGCGACAATATAGCAGCATGAAGGCATGTTAGGGCGGTTTCCTGTTGCCAAACCTATCTTTTCGAGGGTTTCGCCACCTAAGATTGTCCTCACCTTTTCCAATCGTTGCCATACACGATCGCAGCTATGGCAGTACGCAGAATGCTGAGGACAAGTTTTTGACATTAAGCTCATCCGGTATGGATTGCGACAAACTCGGCCGTCCTCACTTTTCCATCGTTGCCATAACACTATAACGATTCCTAACCCAAAGCAGAAAGCCCCCCCAGATGGATAGTCTGCACTGAGGGAGCCTATGATTGAACGCGTTGTAATTTGAGCGCGAGGTAGGAAGGTAAATTGTAACGGGGCGACAATCAGGGACAGCTAACCCAGTTGGCTAAGCTCCTTCCCCATGGCCAATGCCCCATCACCATCTAGTTAGACAGCATCTGCTGTACTTGCTGCTGGAGGGAGGGATCTTGGCGAACGGCAGCCAAAATTTCACTGAATCGCTGAGGTTCTAGCCCTTCCGATTGGATAGCTTCCACTTGCTCAGCCTGAACTCCCTGCAAAATTGTTTCAATCTGAGTTACAGCCTGATCAAATGATTGCTGCTCTTCCGGCGTGGCCTCAGTTGTTGCCCCAGACTCCGGTGACTGTTGAGCCTGGTAAAGTTCACTGAATCGCTCACGGCTGAAGCCAGACCCCTCAAGGACTTGATTAATTTCTTGCTGAGCGGTCTGCTCGATCGTTTGGATTTGCTCAACGGCATTGGCAAATCGCTGTAGTTCTTCCTCGTCAACCTGTAGGTCAACTTGCTGTTGTTGAGGGGCAGCAGGATCAGGCGTGACCTGCTCTTGGGACATATCTTGCTCTTGAGTCTGAAGCTCAGACGCTCCCTGAGCCGATACGCTACCTGCAAACAGCAGCATCAACGCCGAACTGCCTACCAAAAGTTGCTTTAGCATTATGACCTCCTTAGGACAGCCTGCTTCCTGTTGAGAAGCGGCAAAGTGACAGAATGGAATCTCAAGATGCCAGGCTAGCCAACGAATTTAGAGGGCCATCTGGCGATCTAAACGAAGCTCCTCAGCAGGATCGTTACAAATCCTTTTTGTCAATGCACAACGGCACTGGTTCAGCCTAGTATAAGACAGCATCCAACAGTTCTATCCAAAGAGAGTTTCTTTTTTCTACTTTTGGGTCAATGACAGCTTTGACTGAAACCCCATTATGCTTGTCGTTCTCCGGCAGCAACAGCAGTTTGTGACTGGCAAAGGGGAATTTCAATCACAAATTCGGCTCCCATTCCCGGAGCAGAAATGCACCGCAACCGGCCGCTGTGTTTTTCAGTGATAATTTGGTAGCTGATGGACAAACCTAGCCCTGTACCTTTGCCAACCGGCTTTGTTGTAAAGAAAGGATCAAACAAATGGCGGCGCGTTGCTTCGGCAATTCCGGGGCCGTTGTCGATGATGTGAATGGCAATCCAGTTTTGGTTTAATTGTTTTGTTTGAATCCGAATGGTGGCAGGTTCTGCTTGAAGCTGCTGGCTCGATCGCCCCATATTCCACTCTTCCAGAGCATCGATCGCGTTGCTGATTAAGTTCATGAAAACCTGGTTCAGTTGTCCGGCGTAGCATTCCACAAGGGGCAAATCTCCATACTCTTTGATGAGTTGAATGGCGGGGCTGTCTGGCTTCTGCTTCAGCCGATGTTGCAAAATTAACACGGTGCTATCCAGCCCTTCGTGAAGATTGACCAACTTTACCTCTGCTTGATCCAACCGGGAAAAAGTCCGCAAAGATAAAACAATTTGGCGAATGCGATCGGCCCCCATCCGCATTGAAGTAAGGGTTTTGGGCAAATCTTCTCCCAAAAACTCCAGGTCAATTTCTGCAATTTTTGTCTGCACTTCCAAGCTAGGATCAGGGCAATATTGTTGATAAAGTTGCACCAACGCCAACAAATCTTCGGCATAGGCCGTCACATGGCTAAGATTGCCGTAAATAAAGTTCACCGGATTATTAATTTCATGGGCAATGCCAGCCACCAATTGCCCCAGGCTAGACATCTTCTCGTTTTGGATGAGCTGCGTCTGAGCTTTTTGCAAATTTTCCAAGGTTTGAGACAGTTGAGCCGTGCGATCGAACACCTGCTGTTCCAAATCTGTATTGAAGCGTTGTACTTGCCGATAAAGGCGGTGCTGTTCGATCGCCAAAGCAAACTGACGACCCAGTGCCTTCACCAGACTTAGCTCGTTAGCCGTCCATTGACGAGCCTGTCCACTTTTCGACTCACACCATGCCGCAAAAGACGATCGGGGATACAGTTGGCGTTCGTCTGGGTCAAACTGCCCTGCCCAGAGCGTTGTTGTTTCAATCTCATCGCGGAAAATGCTGAGGCAGCCAATGAACTGCTGACGGACTCGAAGCGGCACAATCAGCAAACTGCGGATCGGTGTCACCTGAAAGGCAGGCTGTAAAGGTTGTAGAGCCTTTACCTGGTATAAGTCAGGAATGGCACATGGCTGCAAGGCGGTATGGAGTTGAAACTGCTCTAACCAGGCATGATGCCGCTCGATCGGTTGCAGCGGGGTTAAGCTGGGCAAAGTAGCGTTGGGCAGAGCGGGCTGGGTTCCCCAAAGGTATACTTCATCCTTCACCTCCAAACCCGTCATTGCTGCCTGTAACGGAAACCGATCGTCTGCAATAAACAGCCGCCCTCCAGAACCTTGAAATGCTGCGATCGTCGCTTCAAGAGCCTGCTGTAATTCAATGGAAGGTGACGAATGGAGTAGCCCCGTAATGCGGTTAATGGTGGATTGCCGATCGGCCCGTTCGCAGGCTTGGCGCAGTAAAGCAGACTGGGAAATGGCGATCGATAATTGTTCAACGACAAGCTGAATGGCGTACAGCAGATCTTCTGGGATGACCTTTGAATCAGCATGGTGGGATACCAGCAGCCCCCAGAGCTTTTCCTGGTGAATGATTGGCACAATTAGGGAAGACTTTACCCCCATTGCCTTCAAATACTCTGCATGGCAAGGGTCTAACGGCCGGTAGTGAATCCCTTCTAAAGCAGCATGGGGCTGTAAAGAAGACGGTAAACCCTGCCCAATTTGCCCAGCCGCTACATCCACCACAGACTGCATTCGGGTTTGCATCATTTGCTCACGGGCATGGGGGGGAATATCATCGGCAGGAAAGTTTAGCCCCATCAATGATGGCAGCCGATCGGCTTCAACCGATTCTGCAATGACTTGCCCGCTTTCGTCTGGGTGAAACTGATAAATCATCACCCGATCGGTACTGAGAACCGATCGCACCTCAGTAGCCGTTGCGTCTAAAATTTCTTGCAAATCTAGCGATTGTCGAATTCGGTTCGTAATGCGGCGGAGCAAACTTTCTCGATCGAGCTGGGAATAATCTGGCAGAGGCAGACAAGTCATATGTGAGACAGGAAACTTTTTGATTTCGTTAGTTTTCCCAGTATGAAGTGTTATCTAAACTACTTTAGTAAACTTAAAGCTGCGCTGTAAATCTTAAGATAAGGTCGCAACGATTTGCGGAGAGGGTATCTTGAAACCAGAATTGCCTGCTTCTAAGGATGTGGTTTTTCTGGCTAATTGGCAGGTCAAACTCAAGTGGGTCAAACTCATGTCTATTCCAATTGAAGTCTTAGATGTCTTGATGCCTTGGCTGATTGGGATCGGGTTAAACTCGGTGCTGTTGGCGGTGGCCTGGTTTACGCCCAAGAAACTGCTTACGCCAATAGGGTTGCTCCATGCCTGGGTGCTGGGCATCATCATTTGGGGCACATTGGGCTGGCGGGGCTATGTGGTGATAATGTGCTACTTCCTGGTGGGGTCTGCGGTTACGCGGATTGGGATGGCGGAGAAAGAAGCTGCTGGAATTGCCGAAAAGCGATCGGGGGCAAGGGGCCCAGAAAACGTTTGGGGGTCGGCTTTCACCGCTACGATTTGTGCCCTAGCGACCTATATCGCCATTACCATTGATGCCAACTGGACTCCAGAAGTGGTGATCCTTTTTTTAATGGGCTATGTGGCCAGCCTCAGCACCAAACTGTCAGACACCTGCGCCAGTGAAGTGGGAAAGGCTTACGGGAAGCGAACTTTTTTAATTACCACTTTTCAACCCGTTGAACGGGGTACGGAAGGGGCCGTCAGCCTGGAGGGAACCCTAGCAGGAGTAATTGGCTCGGCGGTGATTGCTTCGTTGGGCTGGGCAGTAGGCTTGGTCGGCTCTTTGGGCGTGGTGGTTTGCCTCATTGCTGCCTTCATCGCCACCAACATTGAAAGCGTGATTGGGGCAACATTTCAAGCCAAATTTGACTGGCTGACGAATGAAATGGTGAATGTGATCAACACATTCCTTGGGGCAGCGGTGGCGATCGGGTTAACGGTACTGATTCAGGCAATTGCTTACCAGTGGGTGGTGGCCAATCCAGCGTGAAGTAGGCTTATTTCTGGTTGACTGACAAATCTTTTTCCCCTCATCCCTAAATCCCTTCTCCCACAAAGGGCGAAGGGACTTCAAACCAAAAACCTGGGTCGAAAGCCCCTCGCCTGCTCTGGGAGAGGGGTTGGGGTGAGGGCGGGTCGAGTTTTGTCAGTCAATCAGGGCTTATTCAATTCCCCCAACCCGGTTTAATGGAAAGTAGCGAAACGTAGCTTTACCCACCAGGCGATCATGGGGAATTCCTCCCCAAAACCGGCTGTCAAATGAGTTGTTGCGGTTGTCTCCCAGCACGGCATAGTGATGATCTGGAATGGTGACACCTTCCCATTGATAGCTGGGCGGCTCGGCAAGATAGTCTTCCACCAGGGGTTGATTGTTGATGAACACGCTGCCCTCTCGCACCACGATTTCTTCTCCCGGTAGCCCAACCACCTGCATCACAAAGACGGTGTCTGAATCAGCCGGTATCCCTAACTGGGTGAACGCATCCTCTGGGGGAATGAACGCCACAATATCCCCTCGTTCCGGGGCATCAGTTTGATACGCCTGCGGGTCAACGGTAATTCGATCGCCTACTTCCAGGGTTGGCAGCATCGCCTCCGACACAATATAAAAAGCTCTAAAGGATGGAGAGGCACAGGCGGTTAGCCCCAACGAGATGAAACTGAAAACACTCAAGCTAAAGGCGATCGACGGGAGCCGTTTGCTCTTCATCATCCCCGTTGCCATTGAGGTTGGAAAAACAGACTCAAACATGGGCATTGTCTCCAATTGCGGTAAGCAGTCCCTCTCACGCCATCCGTTGTGGATTGCAGAGAATTTCATCGTCCTAACTTTTCCCAGCCGTCGCCATCAGTAACCAGTTTGCCAGTTCACAAAAGCCATCTATCTCCGAGGCTTGGGTGATGTAGGTGGGCTGATGCGTCAACCGATCGAGATAATTCTGAATGTTTGCCACCCCAACCGACAGCGGAAAGGAACGGCTATCAAACAAACTTTCGTCATTGGGACTGTCTCCCACCGTAACCACTTGCGTTGGGTCAAGCTCTGGAAAGCCTTGCTGTAAAACTTTTTCTAAACCGATCGCCTTATCTTGCTCCAGTGGCTTGATGTGGCACTGTATCGTACTGTACGTGAAGCCAAACCCCTGCGCCTGACAGCGATCGTGCATTTGCTTTAAAGTTTCTGAACTGAAGCCCCGCACATCAAACGTCCAATCCGTCAGCCGAAACAGATTATCGCTGGATTCCTGAATCTGAGGAAACTCCTGCTGCAAGGTCTGAAACATTTGCCGCAATTTTTGCCGATGGATTTGCACCTCTGCGATCGAACTCAGCCATTTGGGTTCACCGCCACTTCCCAAAAACATCACGCCGCCATTCTCCGCAATTGCCCCCACCACAGGCAAATAATGCACCACAGACTGCACCCAACCCGCCGATCGCCCCGTCACAATCAAAACGGGAAGATCAGCCTGGGATAATTCTGTCAAAATGTGCAGTAGAGCAGGGGTAAATTTGCCATGCTGGGTCAAGGTTCCGTCCATGTCAGTGGCAATGAGCCGGACTTGCCGAAAGTCATTGATGGCAGCTTGGTTTAAACGGCGCGATCGTGTTGTCATTGGCAAACCCCTCACAATTCTGGAATCTAAGTCAAGCTCCGAGTCAATCTTAAGGTTGATTTTCTATGCTTTCCACCTTTTTCGATCGCCTGTTTGATAGCCGCTTCTGGGCCTTAACCCTCAAAGAAATTAATCAAATTCTGCGAAACAAACAGCTTATTTTTCTGCTCATTTTTCCGCCCACTATCCAGCTACTCATCTATGGAGCCGCCCTAAACCCAGAGGTGCAATTTCTGAAGCTGGGAATTGTGGATTATGCCAATAGCCAAACCAGCCGCGAACTGGTGGCCGCCATGACTGAAAATCGAATCTTTGTGCCCGAAGCCTATTTATTCAGCGAACAGGAATTGGGGGAGGAAGTTCGACAGGGAAATATCACCACTGGGTTGGTGATTCCGCCAGAGTTCGATCGTCGCCTAGCGAACGGGCAAACGGCAGAAATTCAGGTGTTGGTGGATGGTGTGGATGCAAACACCGCAGGCATTGCCAGTGGATATATTAACCAAATTGTGGCGCAGTTTTCCCAAAGGCTCGACCCCAGCCCATCAGCCAGCATGATTGAGCCAGAAGTGGTATTTCTTTACAATCCGGGGCTACGGAGCAGTTGGTTTTTTGTGCCGGGGGTGTTAGGAGTGGTTTTGACCTTGACCAGTTCCCTCGTTTCTTCTTCAACCGTTGTCCGGGAAAAAGATACCGGAACGTTGGAACAACTTTTGATGACTCCGGCGGCGGCCTGGGAAATTTTACTGGCCAAAATCGTGCCGTTATTTGTGTTGCTGATGGGAGATGTAGTGCTGGCGTTGGGGGTGGGTCGGCTCATTTTTAATTTGCCCTTTCGCGGCAACTTTCCCATTTTTATGTTGCTCTCTGCCTTATATGTCAGCGTCGGCATTGGGATTGGTATCTTCCTGGCAACCATTTCTAAAAACCAACGGCAGGTTGTCCTCACGTCTTTCTTCATCAATTTGCCGCTGATCCAAACCTCTGGAGCGATCGCCCCGATCGAAAGTATGCCTGCTTTCTTCCGGTATGTTTCGTTGATTAATCCTTTGCGGCACTATGTCGCGATTTCACGCGGCTTCCTCCTCAAGGGCATCGGCGTTGTTGAGCTTTGGCAAAACATTCTTGCCCTCGGACTGTTTGCCGCCCTTCTACTGTTTTTAAGTACCCAGCAGTTTAAGCGGCAGTTAGGGTAGGGGAAGTGGGGAAACTAAGCTGTGGGGGTTCCAGTACAATCACAACGTCAAACGATAATTGGCTCAAAGTAAGGGAAGTGGGGAAACCAAGCCTTGGGGGTTCCCCCCAAACCCCCATTGGAGGACGGCTGCGTCCCCCAAACCCCCTCCAGAAGGTGTGTTCTGTGGGTGGTTTAAGGTCTGGTTGGGGTTATTACCTCGATCCTCAGCCCTATTTAGGAATGCAAATTTAATAAGCTGAAATTCTTATGGGGTGGGCATCTTGCCCGCCCAGTCAATAAGGCAAAATGATGACAGGTTGTTTAATCCACGATTCTTAGAACTTTCCTCAAATCACAACCTCATCCTGAACTCAGTAACCTCCCCCCAAATCTAACCATCCGTTGCCATCGGTGATTCCTATAAATAGCCTTCTACTAACCAATCCACCCCAACCGATCGCCACGTTACCCGCTCTAGAGCCAAGGCTTGGGTCATTTGGGTGAAGCCTAATTCTCCAACCGGGGAGGGAGCTGTTGCACCGCCAATAATTTTGGGAGCGATAAAGGCAAGAATTTTCTGGACTGCTCCATTGCCGATCGCCGCAGCCGCCAACGTGCCGCCACACTCCCATAAAACAGACATTGCACCGCGATCGTATAAATGAGTCATGACCTCTGATGGCGTGAGGGCAGTGAGTTCAATCACTTCCACACCTTGCTGTCGTAATTGATTTTGTAAGGCTGAATTTGTCCCCACTTCAGTAAAGACGATCGTTGGGGCTTCGCTGGTCTGCCAGAGTTTGGCCTCGGTGGGAAGATCTAAAGAGCGGCTCATCACTACTCGCAGGGGATTGTGTCCATGCCCATGACTGGTGAGTAAGGGGTTATCCTGCCGGACGGTGTTTCCGCCAATGATGACAGCATCACAGCTTGCCCGCAGGTTATGAACCACCGATCGCGCTTCGGAGGAAGTTACCCAGGCACTATGTCCTGTTGTGGCAGCAATCTTACCATCCAGGGTCATGGCATACTTTAAAATTCCGAATGGTCGTTGGTGGAGAATTCGATACACAAACGCCTCGTTCAACTGTTGGCAAGCTGCCTCTTCCACCCCCACCACCACTTCAATTCCGGCGGATCTCAGGCGATCGATCCCTTGCCCTGCAACCTTCGGGTTGGGGTCAACCATGCCCACCACCACCTTTCTGACTCCCGCTTCAATTAGGGCATTAGCACAGGGAGGTGTGCGCCCATAGTGGCTACAGGGTTCTAAATTTACGTAAACCGTTGCCCCCCTAGCCCGATCGCCTGCATCCCGAAGCGCGAAGACCTCCGCATGGGGTTCTCCTGCTTTGGGGTGAAACCCTTCTCCGACGATCGTCCCTTCCTGAACCACGATCGCCCCAACCATTGGGTTTGGAGCCGTATATCCTTGGGCTTGTCGTGCCAGGCGGAGGCAGCACTGCATCATTTTCTGGTCAAAAGAGGGTGGGTCGGCAGGGCTAAATTGATCCATACATTTGGCAGCGAAGGTGCAAAAATTGGGCAGAACTTCATCGTCTCGGTAAATCTTTATGCTTTTTGAGAAAACATTTGTCTCACTAAGCATTTTGACGGGTATCTTAGGGAAGTTAACTTTTGGAAGATGTGAGAACAAACAACAAAGAATGAATATAATGCCTAAGTTTTAAGTTATAAGTTTTGCATTCAATCTAATTTTTAAATTCTCAAAGCCTCAAAATATTTTGGATTCTTCTCCGTTATCCCCAAATTCAAGGTTCTGATCCTTAATTCTTAGCTGGGTTTCAGAAATTGATACAGCGATCGTTGAGGCATTCGTTAGAATTTAACCCAATATGATCGATCCCGCTTATCCTATAGTTTCTCACTTTGGTTTTGTTCACGTGTTTTCCTAGCCTCCTCCTTGCCGCTATCCAGTTAAGTTCGCTTTTTGCTCTTACCATCACGCTTTCCTTGAGCCTTGCCAGATGACTGCTGTGCCCGCCCCTAGACAGCCCTCTCAACCTTCTAATGTCGGTGGCAATCCGTCGCCCGACATCACACCTGTATTTGCCTTAAAAGAACTCGTTTCTCGCCTGCACCGGGAGCAAAACAAAATTCAAGATTTGCTCAGCTCTTTGGGGTTTGCGTTACGGAGTTTTAAAAATCTCAATCAGTTTCTGGAACTCACTCCCCTCATTGCCAGCCGTGTTACCGATGCCGATGGCGGGGCCTTAGTCCTGTTTAAGCCCAACGGACAAATGCGGCTAGAACGATTGCACTGTCAAGACAGCCGATGTCAAGATGTCAAATCGGCGATCGAAAAAGCAGCTCGTCAGCTTGTTGTTGGCAAGTCCACCTATGGCGGTAAGCTCGTCACGGTTACTAACCGCACTGCCGCATTGGACTATTACATCAGCCATTCCTTAGGTTCTACAGTGCAGCTCTTTGGCACTGCCATTCTCACCAAAAATGTCGAACGGGGGCGGCTTTATGTCTTCAGCCGTGACCCTGAATACACCTGGACTGAAACCCGGCAGAAATTAGTGCGCCTTGTGGCAGACCAGACAGCAGTGGCGATCGAAAACGACGAGCTAACCGTTGAGCTACGGAAAAAAGAGCGGCTCGACCGAGAACTAGAAATTGGGGCTGAAATTCAACTGCAATTGTTGCCGCGCCAGTGTCCGACGATCGATGGCATTGAGCTGGCTGCCCTTTGTAAGACGGCCAACCGTGTGGGTGGAGACTATTACGACTTCATCCCAGCCAACTATGACCAACTGAGGAAAAAGCCTGGAAAGCCCGAATCGAAACGCTGGAGTTTGGCGATCGGTGATGTCATGGGCAAAGGGGTTCCCGCCGGATTAATCATGACCATGCTGCGAGGGATGCTGCGGGCTGAAGTACTCAACGCCCACTCTCCCGCCCGGATTTTGCAGCACTTGAACCACGTCATGTACACCGATCTGGAAAACTCCAATCGTTTCGTGACCTTGTTCTATTCAGAGTACGATGCCGAAACCCACACGCTGTCTTACAGCAATGCTGCCCATAACCCGCCCCTCCTCTGGCAAGCTGCCACCGGAACCATTAAGCGGCTCGATACTTTGGGCATGTTAATTGGGTTAGATATGGACAGCAAATATCACGAAGCCAAAGTCCGGCTGCATCCCGGTGACACCATTATTTACTACACAGATGGCTTCACCGAAGCTGCCAGCCATCACGGCGATCGGTTTGACGAGGAAAGGCTGGAAAAACACTTCCAGTGGGCCTGCCGCAACTGTAATAGCCCTCAAGAAATCTTAGATTACCTATTCAACCAGGTGCAGCAATTCATTGGAGTCGATCGCAACAACGAAGACGATATGACTTTAATTGTGTTGCGGGTGAAGCCGGAGTAAGGGAGGCGTGAGGGAGTGAGGGAATGAGGAGTAGGGTAGAGACGCGATGGGTAGCGTCCATGCTGGGGAAATATCAGGTTTGCTTACACTGATGGGAAAAAACACCTCAGCGTTCAATCTCTATTCCGCCCATGCCTCCACTCCTCACTCCTCACTCCTCACTCTTCCCTAAAACCACTCTGCGTGGAAAAATTCTCCTCTAGACTTATCCGTGCGTTCGTAGGTGTGGGCCCCAAAGTAGTCACGCTGGGCCTGAGTCAGGTTTTGGGGTAGCCGATCGCGTCGGTAGCTGTCGAAGTAGTCGAGGGAGGCACTGAAAGCAGGAACGGGGATTCCTAACTTAGCAGCCGTCATGATCACTTCCCGCCATGCATCCTGGCGATCGAGGATAGTTTGCTTAAACTCAGGGGCAAGGAGCAGGTTAGGCAGGTTGGGATTTTCGTCAAAGGCTTTTTTAATCTTGCCAAGGAAACCCGCCCGGATAATGCAGCCGCCCTTCCAAATGCGGGCACACTCGCCGAGATCAATTTGGGAGTTAAATAACTCCTTCGAGGCTTTGCCGATGAGAGCCATCCCCTGAGCATAGGAGCAAATCTTGGAGCAGTAGAGGGCATCGCGGACTTTGTTGATAAATTCCTTGGTGTCGCCCTCATATTTGCCGGAAGGGCCTGTCAATTCCTTGGAGGCAGCGACCCGCTCCTCTTTGATGGAAGACATAATGCGGGCATTCACCGCAGCCACGATCGTCGGAATGGCAATGCCCAGATCAAGAGCCGTTTCTACCGTCCATTTTCCTGTTCCCTTTTGCCCTGCCGCATCCAGGATGACATCCACCAACGGTAAACCCGTCTCATCGTCCATTTTCTTGAAAATGTTAGCCGTAATTTCAATCAGGAAGGAGTCGAGTTCTTCGGTGGTATCCCATTGGGCAAAGACTTCATGCAGTTGCTCATGGTTTAAGCCAAGGGCACCCTTCAACATGTCGTAGGCTTCTGCAATTAATTGCATGTCACCGTATTCAATGCCGTTGTGTACCATTTTGACATAGTGACCCGCCCCACCCGGCCCGATGAAGGTTACGCAGGGGCCATCATCCACC
>PVWD01000292.1 GCA_003003615.1 filamentous cyanobacterium CCP2
GATCGGCGATCGAATCTGGAATGCCAACCTATGCAGAATGCGGCGGATTGATGTACTTGGCAGAAAAGCTAGTGGATTTTGAGGGGCGATCGTGGGAAATGGTGGGGGTTTTACCGACGGTTGCCCAAATGGAAAAGCGGTTGATGTTGGGATATCGGCAGGCGATTGCATTGCAGGATAGTTTTCTCCTAAAGACAAACGAAACAGTGTGGGGACACGAATTTCATCGATCGACCCTAACCTATCCTGCTCATTCTCCGCTCTACAGGCTCCAAGGGTATGATTGCGATCGACCCTCTACATTGGAAGGCTGGCAAGTTCATCATGTCCATGCTTCCTATGTCCATCTCCACTGGGGGGCTACTCCTCACATTCCGGCTCGCTTTCTCCAATCCTGCGCCAATTCTCGCTAAGATGAAACCTGAAGCCCAGTAAAACCGATCGCCCATGATTTGGCAACGCCTTATTGCATTTCTACTTTGCTTATGCTGCATTGGTTGGAGCCTACCAGCCTGGGCAGATTGGACGCTGCCTCTGTCCTACAGCAATGCCCAGTTGAAGGGGCGAAACTTTGCAGGGCAAGAGCTTCAAGGGGCAGAATTTTCTAATGCTAATTTAGAACTGACTAACTTTACCAATGCCGATGTGCGCGGTGCGGTGTTCAGTGCTTCTACGATGACCCAGGCAAACTTGCATGGAGCCGATCTCACCTATGCCATGCTAGATCAGGCAGATTTGACCGGAGCCGATCTCAGCGATGCGGTTTTGGTGGAAACGCTAATGTTACTTTCCACCTTTGATGAAATTAAGATCACCGGAGCAGACTTCACCGATGCGATTTTGGATGGGGTGCAAGTCAAAAAATTGTGTCAACAAGCGGATGGAGTTAATTCTAAGACAGGCGTATCGACTCGTGAGTCGCTAGGGTGCAGATAGAATTGTTATTGCAATATCTGGTGATCGCCTACGGGATTAAACCCAGTTGCTTGAGTAAGCCTAGAACGTCTTCTTCACCTCTTTCTTCGACGATCTTCCCTGCAACAATGCGATAAATGATAATTCCCGTGTAGGATACCGATCGCCCGGTTGGAGGGAGATTGATTAACTTGAGTTCGCCCGTTTGAGTTGCCTTTGCCTGCCATGCAATTACAACTTTGTCTGCTTCGGCGATCGTATCTGTGATGATCATCCGCAAATCAGGAAAGCCCGTGTGAATATCCGTCAGCCATGCTTTAAACCCTTCAGCATCCAAAGGTGCAGGTAGAACCGGATAACTCACTTTGAAATCTTTGCTTGTCAGGCGATCGACTGCTGCTAAATTACATTTTTCCCAGGTTTCTTGAAAGAAGTGAAGGGCAATTTCTTTGTTGGTTTGTAAAAGCGTTGTAGGCTGCATAGAATCATTTTCATAGGGGTACATGTTGGCTTAGTTTATGAGAAATTAACGGTGTCTCTGAGTGTAACCGAATTGCTGCCATCGATCGGTATCATTGGCAAACGGTATCATTGGCAAATGGGTCAAGAAATTTGCAGTTTTGAGGAATGAAGTCGTGAAACGGGTTGGTGTGATTGGTGGAGGGCAGCTTGCCTGGATGATGGCGGCGGCGGCGGAAAAATTGGGGATTCAGTTGGTGATTCAAACCCCTAAAGCTGATGACCCAGCCGTGTCGATCGCTTCTCACACCATTTTTGCCCCCGTTGCCGATGCAACTGCCACAGCCGAACTTGCCACTCACTGTGATGTCATTACCTTTGAAAATGAGTTTATTGATTTAGAAGCTTTACTCAACCTGGAACAACAGGGGGTTTGTTTTTATCCACGACTCCGTTCGATCGCCCCTTTACTAGATAAATATGAGCAGCGATCGTACCTGCAATCGTTGGGTTTACCCACCCCCAAATTTATTGCTCTGGAACCGGATACTGATCCGGCTATCATCAAAGCGTTTGGGCTGCCAGTTGTCCTGAAGGCGCGCCGTTTAGGCTATGACGGACAAGGAACCACCATTCTTAAAAACCAAGTTGACCTACAAAATCTGATTCACAACCAGTCCGATCGTTCCGATCCGTTCCCAGCATCCACTTTTTTGTTGGAGGCTTTTGTGCCGTTTGAACGGGAACTGGCTGTCATGGTGGCGCGATCGGCTTCTGGGGAAATGGTAGTGTATCCGGTGGTGGAAACCCAGCAGGAACAGCAAGTTTGCCGACGGGTACTTGTCACTCCTGATTTGCCTGAGGCAGTGGTAGAACAGGTCAAGACGATCGCCCATCGCCTCCTGGAAAGCCTGGATTATGTGGGCATTATGGGCATTGAATTTTTCCTGACCCAGGACGGCAACGTTTTGGTGAACGAAACAGCCCCCCGCACTCACAATTCTGGGCATTATTCGCTGGATGCCTGCATTACCTCCCAGTTTGAACAACAGTTGCGATCGGTTTGTGGGCTACCTTTGGGAGATCCTGCATTAAGCACTTCAGGGTCCGTCATGGTGAATTTATTGGGCTACGAAGATGCTGAAAGCGATTATGCTGAACACCGACAACAGCTTGCCCAAATCCCGAATGCTCAGGTGTATTGGTATGGCAAAACGGTTTCCCGCATTGGGCGAAAGCTGGGACACGTTACGGTCACTTTGACGGAAGGACAGGGACGATCGCAAGCTTTGGAAATTGCCCAAAAAGTTGAGTCAATTTGGTACGAGGGACGGTAGTTGGAAAACCCATTACCCACTCCCCATTACGATATTCTAGAAGCGTAATCCTCTGAAATAAACCGCTTCAGGGTTGGAGAAAACGATGAAATTTGGCGTGATTGTGTTTCCGGGGTCAAATTGCGATCGGGATGTGGCAATGGTGCCTCGCGATCTGTTGCAGCAGCCGACGCGCCTGGTTTGGCATGAAGAGAGCGACCTGTCGGATCTAGATGTGATTATTGTGCCGGGTGGCTTTAGCTATGGGGATTATCTGCGCTGCGGGGCGATCGCCCGGTTTTCCCCTGCCATGAAGGCAACCGTCCAACAGGCAGAACAAGGCAAATTTGTGTTGGGCATTTGTAACGGGTTTCAGGTATTGACCGAAGCTGGACTTTTGCCAGGGGCCCTAATGCGAAATCGAGGCTTACATTTTGTCTGCGATCGAGTTTCCCTCAGGGTAGAACGTACCAACTCACCCTGGACTCAGGAATACCAAACCGGACAGGTCATCACTTTGCCGATCGCTCATGGGGAAGGTTGCTATTACGCCGATGCCGATACCCTAAAGTCTCTGGAAGACAATCAGCAGGTACTCTTTCGCTACTGCACTCCCACAGGCGACCCCACCGACACTGCAAACCCCAATGGCTCTTTAAATAACATTGCAGGCATTTGCAACCGCAAGGGTAATGTTCTTGGCATGATGCCCCACCCAGAGCGAGCCTCTGACCCTGCCCTCGGCAACACGGACGGTATCCACCTGTTTAAGGGATTACTCACCGCTTTGGTAGGTGCCAGCAATGGCAAATGAAGTCAACAGGACTGACGCACTTCGCACCAAGAAATCAACTTCCGGCTGAAAGCTCAAGTCCGTTGATGGCAGTTAAAACTTGATGGCAGTTAAAAATTTAATCCAGTCATAATAGCCATCTTCTGACTGGGCGGGTAAGATACCCACCCCAAGACCATTACTCGATTTTTTTAACCTCCATCTCCCACTCCCTACTCCCGACTCCCTACTTTTCACTCTCTCGTCACCAGCATCCAACCTGCTGCCATTCCCTTCACCTGAACCGATGCCAGGTTCAATTCATCTAGGGCCGCTTCATCTAACAAGAGAAAAGGATGATCATCTCTGCGCCAGCGTCGTTTGAGTTGTTGAGTAGAAGCAGGCAGAACGGGCCGATCGCTGTAAAAGTTGAGTGAAGGGCGGTTATGCGGGTAGGACGTGTAAACAGGTTGACCGGATGGGGCATATTGCTGGATTAAAGCTGCCACAGGTTTAACCGGATAGGACTCTGCCAGTTCCCAAACCCAATGCCCAGACATCACAAACAGTACGAAAGTCAGGTAGGTTCCCCAAAGCAAGATCACAACAAATTGCCGATCTTGGGAAAGCACTAATGTAGTTGCCAGGGTCATAGTAATCCCCACGGCGGCCAAAACGATCGCCAGCCCAGGATCACGAGGCGACTCCATCCAGCCAAAGTAAATCATGCCTGCCCACCCTGCCAACGCCAGTATCGCAAACCAACCCGCCCAAACCAGCGAATAGGGAATGGGGGGCAGATACCGAATGCCAACACGATGTCCTCTTTGCCAAAGTTCTGTAAGCTGGGCACCAACAATCAGGGCAAACGCTGGGTAAAGGGGTAGCACATACCAGGGAAGTTTTGTAGTCATCAGAGAAATCGTAATCAGGTAGGCAATCCCCCAAACAAGGGCCAACTTCGCCCAACTCAAGTTGCGATTTGTCCAGGCATGTTTACCCGCTAAGGGCAGAAACAGCAGCCAAGGAGCCGTATATTTTATGATTTCTAGCAGGTAATACCAGGGTGGCCCTGCATTCCCCTCAACACCAGCCCAGATGCGCTGAAGCGACTGATCAACTAAATTCGTGCCCAAAAACGATGAGCCGTAATGCTGCCATTGGGCAACGTACCACAGTACCACAGGCACACTACCAAACAGTAAACCAATCCACAGATAGGGTAGTTTCAATAAGCGTGGCGTATCCCAGGCAATGAAAACGACAGCAATTCCCGCCAACAAAACCCCAACCATGACACCCTTTGTTAGGCAGATGAGTCCAAAGCCCAAGCCAACCCCCAAACTGTAGCGGTAGTCTCGTCGAGAGCGCAGCACACACCAAACCATGAACAGCATGAAGCACAGAATTGCTCCATCCAACATGGCTAGCCGTCCTTGCCGCACCACCGGAAGAAGCGTCAGGTAAACGAGAGCAGAAAAGATAGCAGACGATCGCGGATAAAAGACTTCGCGCCCAACGGCATAAAGCAATGGCACCGACACTGCTGTCAGTACTGCTCCAGGGAAACGAGCCGTCCATTCACTCACACCGCCGATCGCATAAGTAATGGCAATTAGGCAGTGAACCAGAGTCGGCTTGTTAAAATAGGGTTCGCCCCATTGGGTGGGATAGAGCCAGGTCATTGAATTGGCAGGAGCTTGCCAAATTTCGCGGGCCACCTGCGCCACCAATCCTTCATCCCAATCTCGCAGGGGTAATGCTCCCAGTTGAGTTGTAAAGAGAATCAAGGCTGCGGCACCTAATCCTAGGCAAAAGAGCCAGTCTTTCTGATAGTTACCCCGTTGCAGCCGCATCTCCAACCCACTGATTTGAAATTTCTCGTCATTCATACACCGGATTTCAGCCCTTGACAAGGGTAAAGTAATTAGCGAATTGTTCAGGAATCTTCCTTGGAAGTTTTTAGCTGTACGTAAACCAGCACCAGAGTTACGGCGAGTAAAACCGTTGTAACCGCCGCTGCATAGCCAAAGTCAAACTGTGAAAATGCCTGGTTGTAAATGTAAAACACCAGTAAATTTGTCGAGTTGAGCGGCCCACCACCCGTCATAACATAGGGCTGCTCAAAGCTCCGTAGTGTAAAAATCAAAGTGGTAATCAGGGCAAAAATGAAGGTGGGACGTAATCCAGGTAAGGTGATGTGCCAAAATGCTTGCCAGGCTCCTGCACCGTCCAGTTCTGCTGCCTCATAGCGGCTCGCTGGAATCGTTTGTAACCCTGCCAAAAACACCACCATGTTGAAACCAATCTGCTTCCAGGTGCTTAACAAAATGAGGACAGGCATTGCCCAAGTGGTACTGCTCAACCAAGGAACGGCTTCAATGTCAAACTGACTTAGAAATGCATTGACTGGGCCATCAGTTTGAAACAGCCACCGAAACCCCAAGCCAACCGCCACCAGCGAGGTAATAGAGGGAATGAAGTAAGCCGTTCGGAGTAGACCCCGCAGGGCGATCGAGCGATTCAGCAACACCGCTAACCCCAACGGAATCACAAGACTTGGAATCACAGTCGCGATCGTAAAATACGCCGTATTTTTCAATACCTGCCAAAAATCCAGGTCGAGTATTAGCCGGAGATAGTTCCTGAAACCGACCCAGGAGATGCCTTCACGGGTAAAGCTGCCCGTTGTAAAGCTGAGGTAGCACAGGTAGGCGATCGGATACAGCACAAAAACACCCAGCAGGAGCAAAGCCGGAGCCAGAAATAACCAGGCTTCTAGGGTTTCCCGTTGAGTATCGTTAAGGGGCTTCGTTGTCATGGGAGCGAGAATAACGATGGGCGATACCGGACAAGGATAAGCGATCGGAACGGGAGAGTAGGAACAGTGAGATTACGTAGGTTATGTGAGAGGGGGGAGAGCCATGAAATTTTATGTCTGTAGGAGAGGGGGGGGGAAGTTTGAGCCGCAGATTTTGCATTTTGAATCAGTTAGGTGATACGGTAATCGATCGCAATCTGTTTCTGGTGTTCCATGACTCCCGATGTCTCGTCAAGTGGCGTAAATGATTCCTTTGAGGCAGCCAGCCTGATGTCGCCAAACCTGTCTCTGCCCATGCCCTCTGTCCATCATCCAGATGCACCTTTAAGGTTAGGCATTATGGCATCGGGAAGTGGCAGCAACTTTGAGTGTATTGCTCAAGCCATTGCCAACAGTGAATTGAATGCTCAAATTCAGGTGATGGTTTACAACAATCCAAATGCTAAAGCTGCGGCCCGGGCCGATCGACTGGGCATTCCCAAAGTGTTGTTGAACCATCGAGACTTTCCTAGCCGAGAGTCCCTCGACGAGGCGATCGTTACCGTCATGCAAAATCATCAGGTGGAATGGATCATCATGGCAGGCTGGATGCGTGTCGTCACCCAGGTTTTGATTCAAGCTTTCCCCAGACGCACCCTAAACATTCACCCCAGCCTTTTGCCCAGCTTTCCAGGAGTCAAGGCCGTTGAACAAGCCCTGACTGCTGGAGTCAAAATAGCAGGCTGCACCGTACATTACGTTGAGTTAGAAGTAGACAGCGGCCCAATTATTATTCAGGCGGCCGTCCCAGTTCTTCCCAATGATACGGTCGAAACGCTCCACGCCCGGATTCAAGTTCAGGAACACCTGATCTATCCCAAAGGCATTGCCTTAGCAGCTTCAGCGTCTACCCAACCACGACCGTAACCGAATCCGGTTGGTAATGTAAAGCGGTAGTTGATAATGCTCTGCCAATAACCACCCCACCATCAGAAGATGAACGCCCAGCGTACAGCCTAGCCAAACTTGGGGAAACCATGCCCAAGCACTACCCGGCAAGGGGGGAAATAGATAGGACATCACCCAAACGATCGAAGCAGGCAGCGTCACCAGAACCGCACTGACCAGCCAAATGACGATTGTCAAACTTGGATCATCATGGTAAGCCGCCTTCCAGCTTCGACCATTCCACCGCCACGACATGGGCTGGGCACTGTCCACCACCTGAACAGACTGATTATTTAAATTTGCCGTAAAAATATGTCGGCAAAAATTACAGGCAAAAGCATCCATTAACGTCAGGTTAGAAATCTGTCCGTGCCGACAAATTGGACAGATATACGTTCCCTGGTAGTTGAGGGGAGTGGATTCTGCCGGAAGACCCGCAGACAAATTGACCTTGGAAGCATTGGGCTTGCCCTGGTCATGCTGAGCTTGAATTGCACGATTGGGAACTGGCTTCATCACATCAACCCCATAGTCTGAGAAGTCCTGATCCTGGCAATAGATTAAAACAACCCTGCAAGAGAATTCCCGCTACCCACATATCGGATTGTTTCTACGCCATCCTCCTCTAGGATAACCGTGGGTTCCATTCCCATTTCAACTCGTTTAATTAAAACTTTGCCATTTGCCAAATAATCTCCCACCGCAACATACCGACTGCTTAACTCATTTGGCACATGCACAATCACGCTTGTCTTTCCTCCCACCTCAACAACACCACTAATTTCGATCGCCTCAGACAGGCGAGGGGGCGGCAATGGTGGCATCGCAACAATCGGAACTGACGCAACCTCAACGGAAGGGGGAGCCTGAAGCGGAGGCAAAGAAGGAAGCGTTTGGGCTTGAGCCGTTGTCACAGGTGGAGCAGCCATCACTGGAGGAGGAGCCGGAACCGGAACCGCAGGAGCCGGCCGGTTACTAAAGGAAACCGAGGGAGAGATGGGAAGATTGGCAAATGGATCATTACGACCGGCTGAAATTTGGGGGAGCCGCTCAGGAGTTGTGGTGGGTGGGATTAAAT